>CAYNDH010000083.1:0-18560 GCA_964395665.1 uncultured Anaerolineaceae bacterium | reverse complement strand
ATCGCTCATGTGTAGGGGCGATGGATGATGCTGCGCATCACACGTCATCGTCCGCCCCTACACAAAACCGGCTTGCAGAGGCGCATTATGATCGAAACGTCAACACAACCTAGCCACTGGCCGCGATCATCTGGGACAATGAACCTGTCGCTAGTAAGCCTATCGCTGATCAGTGAAGGCGGATTCTGCGACTTCTGAACGATTCTGAACGTAAAAGCAGAAACAGCAAAGCAAAGAGAAGGGATGTTAAGTTTGAAACGTCAATGGTTTCCTCTGGTTGTGGCATTACTGGTACTGCTGATCGGGTTTGAGGGGATCATCGCGCAGGACGCCGATGATGAGTTCGTCCCCAGCCCTGCATTGGTCCTTCAGCTTGAAAGCATTGAGCAGAGTACAAGCCTTATCCGTGGCCTTGAACCACTTCAGCCCGTGGATCGATTCTTCCCTGACCGTGATGATCTGCGCGCTTACCTTGAAAGTAATCTGGAAGGCGAAGACAACGAACGACTGTTTGAAGAAGCACAGCATTTCTATGTCGCGTTTGGCTTCATGGACCCTGATATCGAGCTGAAGCGGATCTACACCGAACTGCTGAACTCGCAGGTCGCCGGTTACTACGACACTGAAACCAGGGAAATGAACACCGTCCTGATGTCTGGCAGCCGCCCCGGTAATTCACTGCCCGTGCTGGAACGAATCACGTATGCCCATGAATACACCCACGCGCTGCAGGATCAGCACTTCGATCTGGAAAACTTTATTTCCGATGAACTCAGTGAAGTCAATCCGGATGAAGCACAGGCGCGCATCTCCCTGATTGAAGGGGATGCCAGTCTGGTGATGAATGAGTATACCGCTCAGTTGGCAGAGGAATCGCCGCTGCTGCTGCTGATGCAGATCGGTGTGCTGGCGCTGGGGGGGACAACCGCTGTCCCTGAAGGGACACCTGACATCCTGATGGATGAGCTGATGTCACCGTATGTTGATGGCCTCAAATTCGTCGAAGCGCTGGTTGCAGAAGGCGGTTATGAGCGGGTGAACGAAGCCTATCGTAATCCGCCGGTCTCAACCGAGCAGATCCTGCACCCGGATCGTTATCTGGCGGGCGATATGCCGATTGAGGTCACACTGGTAGATGTGACGCCGGATGCGGTCGCCAACTGGGAATTGGTCTATGAGCGGAGTCTGGGCGAGTTCTACCTGCGGCAGTATCTGGATCGCCATCTGGGGGCACTGGATGCGCTCAGGGCATCGACCGGTTGGGGCGGGGATCGCTATCGCATCTATTACAATCCCGAAACCGAAGCACGCGCCTTTATCCTGAAGGTTGTCTGGGATACCGAGAAAGATGCCGATGAATTTGCCAGTGCATTTGTGCAGTTCGGCGAACTCGGTTATGAGACGGATGCGGACGCCGACGGCTGCTGGATCGGGGATGATGTCGTCTGTTTCGCTCAGATGGATGACGCAAGCTTCGTCAGCAGCGCCGCTGATAAGGATGTGGCGCTGGCCCTGCTGACCGCGCAGCTTGAACCGCAGCCTGCGTAAAAATCCGGGGCAGGCGGGTGATCTGCCTCTGAAAGGATAAGTCCCCTCTCTAGCACTCGAAGAGTGGTGGGGAGGGGATTTAGGGGTGGGGTTAAGAGCGCAAGTTCATCATATGCTCTAGCCCCTCTCCCTTGTGAGGGGGTGCAGTATCGATGTGGCGACACACCCTGCCCCCTGACATCTGTCAAAACCAAAAGGCCGAGTTTGTGAACACTCGGCCTTTTGTTATACAGATATCTATCCGGTTTGGGGTTCGTTTACTGGCAGGGCACGCCAAGCGCAAACTCAACCGAAGCGCTGTTGTTATTATCGTTGGCTTCAGGGATCTGGTTGTTGGCATCGATGATGACAATCGCCCGCTTGATCCCGTCAGCACGGTTCGATGTGAAGGTATCGCGGAAGTCGATTGCAACCAGATGATTACTCGCCCCTGCTGCAAGGACCGGGATCTCAACCGCATTCAGTACGTGTCGCTCGCTGCCATCGGTATTCTCGACTGCCAGAATGACGAAGCCCCCGGTCGCGGTGGCCGCGTTACCGATATTGGCGATATTGGCACGCATCTGCGCAGGCTGGTTGCAGAACGGGTCTTTCGGCTCCAGCACGAAGTTGCTGACGACCAGATCCGCACCTGATGTGCTGCCGGGCGTATCACTGGTAGGGGCAATCGTACTCATCCCCGGACCTGTGGCCGCAGGAGCAGTGGTCGCCGTCGGTGGTGCGAGTGTCGGAATCGGTGGACCGCTTTCACGCGGAAGCGATGCCGGATCACCTGAAATCACCGTGACAAGGCTTTCATCGCCCGTGATCCATGCCTCACCGCCCTGATAATTGATCTTGAACCATGTCAGGCTGGTATTGGCAGCGAGAGCGGGGATATCCCCGGTCAGCACACCCAGCGGCGGGACGAAATTGGTGCTTGGCCCGCGCCGGACGTTGATCCCCCCCTGAACGATCCGCAGCATGACATTATTGCCGGAACCGGTATCTGCTGGCGCGTCGGTGGGATTGGGGTTGCCGGTATCACCGGTTCCACCTGTCGAACCAGCATCATCTGTTTCGTCTGATGAATCGGGTTCGCCTGTGTCATCCGTTTCGGTTTCGACCGGCGCAATCGTAAAGGTTGCAGACGGGGCCGGACGGGTGATCGTCGGCTGCGGTGTATCAGTCGGCTGGGTCGTCGGCAGGCTCTCGATGACGTTAACGCGGACGGTAGCTGGCTGGCTGGCCGAGCCATCTGCGCGATAGGCGGTGACGGTCACGGTGTATTCACCGGCGGCATCGGGTGTCCAGGTCTGGGTGATGCTGAAGCGCGGCGCACCTGATGCGTTGGGAGATGTGACATCGGCGATAGTGGCCTCATCTACCCGGATTTCGACACGCTGAATGTCAGCACCGGCGTTGGAGACAGCGGCCAGAATATTGACGGCCACACCCTGAAGGAAGGTCGAATTGGGCAGAGGGGCAGCGATTTCGACCACCGGCGCACCGCTGATCACGGCAACAGCTTCGCCCTCATCCGAGCCGAAATTCAGCGAACAGCCCGTCATGATGCTGAAACAGAAACACAGAGCGATGAAAGGGCGCAGATTTCGCATCAGCCCTGAAACCCTCAAATCTTCTGTTCTTGAAAAAAACATCCTTGATTGCATAGTTTAGCTCACTTCGCAAGCGGATTGGCGCGTAAGCAATTTAACGCAATCTTCCGGATTGTGCGAGGGTGAGTCGTCATGCAATCTTTAATGCACGCACAGCCCCGCCGCGCCGCTGATGCAGCGCCGATCAGAACGCCTTCAGCGTCCCGACTTCCTGAATCATGATCGGGATATCCTCAATCTGCTTGGGAATCATCTCATTCGGCTGGAGTTCGCTGGCATCGACTTTTCTGTCCACCATGACGATGATCGCGACCTGTTCCGTGATCTGCTCCCCGACTTTCATATAACCGATGCCCACACCGACCACATGCGGCAGTTGAAGCAGCCGGTCACTGTAGCGCGCCTGAACGCTGGCGGCCTGCGCCATCTGTGCGTCGCCGGTCGCATCCGTGGGCGGATCATCACTGGCAGATGAAGCAGAGAAGATCGCCGGGGATGGCTGTTCGGTAGCAGACTGGGCACCTGCTGAAAAATGTGAGCGTGAGCGCAGGGCATCAAGTTCGTCGCCGAGAATACCAGCCTGTTCTCGCGCCTGCTGCTGCATCGACTGGATTGTGCCAAGGCTGGGCCGTGTGTCGCCTTCGTAGATCTCCGGTTCCTGATCTGACAGATTCGCATTCAGGTCGTCATTCTGCGCGTCGGCGGAATCAGCAGGCTGCTGATCCGGCTCGGTCGGGTTGTAATCACTCATTTGCCCCACCTCTGTTTAATCTGTTTCCTTTCCCTCTATCATACCAGTGAATGGGCCGCTCGGTTAAATTCTCTATCTGAATTTAAATAGTTATCCTGTGCGCCGGGGCAGTGGCAGGGTGATATGAAGCATGTTTAACAGCGTGTTGGACCGCACGTTTGAAATCACTTTAATTCGATAGCAACCCTTGTCAAACAGGCAGGGATTCGATATGATAACCAAAGCTTCGGGCAATTAGCTCAATTGGCAGAGCGTCTCGTTGACGTCGAGAAGGTTATAGGTTCGAGTCCTATATTGCCCACAACCCGAAAACAAAAACATCCGGTCTCGCACCGGATGTTTGATTCTCGGACCGATCAACGCCATCTGCCAGTGTAGGGGGGACCTGCGATGTATCGCCGTGTCCGCCCGCAGTCGTCGAGCTAAAAATTACACGGGAACCTGCGAACAGATTCCCGTGTAAAGGTTATTGAAGGTTGTGATACTGAAGGCCGAGAGCGTGTACTAGCCTCTACTGATCGAGACCGAGCGGCAGCGCCTCTGTTCCAGCCAGCGCACCGCCAGTGGAGCGAATCAGGCTCACATCATCAATGATGTACTTGCCCTTGCTGGCCGTCTGAATCTTGAGCTTCAGCTTCTGCGGTGTACCCGTCAGCACCAGATTGTTTGCCACACGCGTGTAAGCGTAGGTCCCGGTCGGCACATCAATATTGATCGTGCCCTTGGTGCCGTTGCCGTACTTCACAACCAGCTTCAGACGTCCGCCATTATTCAGTTTCTTGGCGTTGACCCATGCCGACAGGGTGAAGGTATCACCCGCCGCGCCGACGGGAGTGATCTTCTGCACAATCGAACTGTTGACGCCTGCCGTACCCTTGAGCTGGAAGGCGCAGCTACCGCTCCGTGCGAAGAACTTGTTCTTTTCCGGCTTGTTGCACTTGCGCTTGTCGTCGGATGTCAGTTTCTTGGCTGACCATGACGCGGCGGTCTTGTTATCTGCCCCTGCAATCTCGAAACCACCATTGGTCAGCAGTTCTGCGCCGGGGACCGGTGTAGACGGTGTATCCGTGGGCGGTGTCTGCGTCGGCGGCTGTGAGGTGCAGGTGTAGATTTTGACATCATCGATCACCCAGCCAAAGAGGTACAGAACTGAGTTCCCATTATCGGTGCCGATGCGCCAGCGGAAGCGTACACTCTGACCGGCGAGCGAAGACAGGTTGTAGCGGCTGGAAACGTATCCGTGGCTTTCACCCGAGAATGCGTCTCTGTCTCCAAGCGGGTTGCCGTAGAAGGAACTCAGCGTGTGAGTGTAATCCTGACCCTGATCGAGGAGCGCACTGGCATCCGACCAGCTTGAGCCATTATTGGTGCTGAATTCCACTACACCACCATCGTATACCTCCTCAAACTTGAAGGCATGATCGAAGTGCAGGTATGCACCGGCAGGCAGTGCAACGCTGGTCTTCATCTCGATGGCCGAATCACTGATCGGCTCGACATCCTCACCGTAGATCATGTAGAGGCCGCTGTGAGCATAGCCAGTGTCGGTCGCCTGCCAGACATTGCCACCCGTCAGGGCCTTCGTCGTATAGTTGTCGGCGTTGGTTTCGCGATTATCGAAGAACAGGTGGGTGGGTGTCTGACCCGTCGGGCAGACCTGTGCTTCCGGCATGTGATCGCCGGTGGGCAGCAGGTGCATTTCGACCGCTTCCGCCGCAGTTTTCACCTGAACACAGTCGTTCGCGGTAATCCCGGCTGTGCCGACCAGCGAGTTACAGGCCTGATTGAGAGCACGGTACAGGTCAGCGTAGTCCGACCCGGAGACCAGCAGGGTGGTCTGTACACGATAGTAGATCTGCAGGACTTTGGGATAACCAATGCCCGTGACGGTGCGGCCATTGAATGAGCCGCCATCCACCATCAGATACACGGCCTTGTTATTGATGCCGCTGTTGACGTGAACGCCGCCCTGATCGCCTGCGCTGTCCCAGTACATTGAGCTGTGCATGCGATCCGGGCTGACTCCGTCCTCCGGCGGGTGATCCATATAGCGCAGGGCTGCCCCCCAGCCGCCGCCGCTGGAGTCTTCGGCCAGATGCCAGCGGACGTTGGCCGCGTCGTTGCCTGAACTATTGAGCAGGTCAAGCGCTTCGCCCCAGACATCGGACATCGACTCGTTGATCGCGCCGGACTGGTAGTAGTAGAACAGGCCTGATGTGTACTGGGTGATACCATGTGCCAGTTCATGCCCTACGACGTCATCAACCGCCAGGAAGCATGAACTGTGGTAAACCATCTGTGCCCCGCTCCAGAACGCATTGCAGCCCGGGCCGTTATATTTCACGGTCGATCTTATCTGCATCCCCGCACCGTTAATGCTGTCGCGGCCATGATGCGTCCAGAAGAGGTTGTATGCTTCTCGTGCGAACTTGTGCGCACCGTCTGCATCCGGGTTTGCCCCGTTGGTGCAGCTCTGCTTGGTTTCGTCGCAGAGGAGTGTTCCGGGTAAGATGGCTGTGTTATTGGCCGTGTAAGTTGCAAGATCGGGGAAGCCACCGACACGGGCATTCAGATCAGGCTGCTGGACATCAGGCTGTGCTGCCTGCGCTTCCACCTTCAGCACGGCATTCATCGCCTGCATTTCGGCAGGGGTAGCGAAACCATTCGCGCCATGCACCTGATTAAAGTTCAGGGCCAGCCCGCCGTTTGAGGCATCGATCAGCACCAGTTCCCGCAGCGGCAGCGCCTGAACCGGCGTGACTTCCATACGCCAGACCAGCACCACCGGCGCATTGCTCGGTTTCAGCAGTTGGGCATCGTAAATCCACAGCGACGGCTGGGAAACGGTCAGGTCAGACACGCTGAGGCCGTAGCGCTTGGCGATCACCCGCAGAGCGGCCTGCTGGGCGGTGGCATCGGTGATCTGAGGATTGGTAGAGATATTGAGGTTGGGCGATGCTTCACCGTTCATCGACTTCAGACTGCCGCTGGCGGTCATGTTGACGATGACTTCACCACCAAATACCGGCACGCCATTATAGGTCTGCTGGTAGCGGCGGGTGATGGTGTTTGTATCCGGCTGGATTTCATATTTCAACTGAAGATCCTGCGCAGGATTGCTGATTCCGAACATCGGGGCGTAGGTGTTCAGAATATTTTGTGCTGCCTGTGCAGAGGGAACAATGGCGCCACCCGGAAGCGGCAGGGGGGCGGCGCTGGCTGCATCGGCACTGACGAAGGTCACTTGTCCCGTTTCAGGATGATAGGCGATGTTGGAAGCAGGGTCAGTGGTTTGTGCGGCAGCAATCCATGTTGATAGGATGATGCCGAGGGCGGATACGACGAACAGGGCATAAAGACGATAACGTTTCATATCTCTCCAAACCTGATAGGTAAATGTACCTTGGATTGAGTGCATTCTCATTCCGCGCTCATTATATATCTCTCTCTTTTCCACAGCCTATAAAAAAGCTGTAAAAAATTCCGGAACGGTCTGGTCGCTCCTGTTTTCATCGCATATTCGCCTGAAAATGAGCCTGTTATGCTGCTTGTCTGTGCTGGATGGCCGCATTCGGCATCAAAAGAGCCAGCATCGTGCTGGCTCCGGTGTTGCGTGGTAAGTAAAGGTTAATCAGGGGGTTGTGGGCTTTTTTCAAAGGTGGTATTTCCATTGCATCTCATGGAAACAGCGGACAACGACATGCAAGCATGTTTAGGCGTTGTCCCTACAAAATACGTACGCGCATTCATGCGCCATGTAGGGACAGGCCCTGTCCGCCCGTAAACACCTGAACCGAGAATCGAATACCTACCCTTGTAAAGTTGTGGGCTTCGGCGCCGGTCGGATATTGTGATTGTTGCGGAAGAGGTTATCCGGATCGTAAGCCGCTTTGACCTCCGCCAGCCGCTGATATGTCGCCGGTGGATAGGCAATGCTGACGGAGTTTTCACCCGCATCCGACAGGAAGTTGATATACGTACCGGAGACGTAACCGGCCAGCGGCTGCCATGCCTGCTGACGTTTGGCGTTGACTTCTTCATGAGGCAGGCTGGCAGGGAGCATGGTCGTCATCCAGAAGACGGCTTCATAATCACGATGGGCGAAGGCGGTGGCATCCGCTGGGACATGGGAGAATGCCCCGCCAAGGCTGCGGATGTGGAGCATGGGTGTGCCCGGTGTGCCGTAATTGGCTGTCAGCGCGGCGATCACATCAGCATCCAGCCTTTTAACAAAGCCGCAGTCGCCCATAAACTGAAGTCCTTCAGGCTCACCCGGCGTGTCTTCCAGCATGTGATGATAAGGCCGGCGTGTGATGTCCTGATGGGTGACCGTCCCCAGCTCCAGCAGCGGCTGAATGGCGGCATTGGCCTGCGTTTCATCTTCCCCGGCATAGCAGACATAGACCATCACCTGCGGCGGGTAGTCCGGGCCAAAGCCAGAGAAGAGAATCAGGGTGGAATTCAGTTCTTCCGGCGCGGTGCGCATGACATCCACCCAGCGCGTGAGGACAGAATGCGCTTCTGCCAGATCATACGACACCAGACCGCCGACCACGTTCTGGATTTTCTGTGCCCGGAATTCGAACGCAGTCACGACGCCGAAATTGCCACCGCCGCCGCGCAGCGCCCAGAACAGATCAGCGTTTTCGTCGGCGCTGACGTGCAGGTGACGTCCGTCCCCCGTGACGATGTCGGCTGCAACAAGGCTGTCGATCGTCAGGCCGTATTTGCGCACCATCCAGCCGATGCCGCCGCCCAGTGTCAGGCCGCCGACGCCGACCGAACTGGTATCCCCGGATGAGAGCGCCAGCCCGTGTGCGGACAGCGCTTTGGCGGCATCGCCCCATTTGGCACCTGTACCGATGCGTACCAGCCCCTGTTCGGTATCCAGTACGTCGATCTGATTGAACTGTGACATATTGATGACCAGTCCGCCTTCGTTGGTGGATTGTCCGGTGAGGCCGTGTCCGCCGCTGCGTACCGAGAGCATAAGCTGATGGTCACGGGCACAGCGCAGGGCGGCGGCGATGTCATCGACAGTCTGCGGCACGACGATCACCGCCGGGCTTCCGTTTTTGGTGTACGAGCGGCGCAAAGCGGTGTAGTCAGCATGATCGGGCAGGACGACATGGCCGGTAATCTGGTGAGTCAGGTCTGCGATAGGCGTATTGTTCACTGGGTACTCTCCTGTATGTGAGGGATGATGTGTTTTGCCACAGTGTTATACGCAATAGATGCCACAAATGTTCTATATTTTACAAAATTGGTCTGACCCTTAGAAAATTGTTACAAGCTCCAAAGCCATTTTATGACCTGAATGAGACATCATCTCATTGCGCAGTGCAGACAAACAAAAAGAGCCAGCATCACTGGCCCCTTTTGATTTCAGATCATCAGGTTATTCCATTGCTGTCGCGAGATTCTCCGCACGGAATTTCTCGACATTTTCCTCTCCGCGTGGCGTGAGCAGCACGAGATTATCCACCACCTGCACACGCTGTGATGCCCGCAGACGCGCCAGCACGCGCCCCATTCTGGCCTGCGACCAGCGGAAATGCATATACAGCCTGTCTGCCGCCAGTTCCTGCGCGGCGACGTCCGTATGCTGGTGATTATAGATGTGGCCCAGCACCACCTGATCGCTGAACACCCGGCGCTGGATGGCACGGCGGACAAAACTGGAGATCAGCCCGTATTTAGGCGAGAAGACCCACGCCACCATGAAGAAGAAGAAGATCATCAGCACCATCGATGCCGAGATGGACGAGTCCCACTGTTCCAGCAGATCAGTCCCGAATACACGGTTGATAAGCGCGATCACGTCCGCGATCTGGAACAGGCCCATGAAGCTGCCCCGTGCCAGATCATAGCCGAAGTACGTCCCCAGGCCGCCGATGATCGGGCTAAGGATCAGCATCATCGAGAGGCGGTCGGTCAGCAGATAGGCGGCGGCAGGTGGGATGATGAAGAAGGCGATCACCAGAATCGATCCGACGGCATCGAATGCACCGACCGCCACCAGACTGACCAGCACCATCAGCGCATAGTTGATCAGGCCGGGGCGGAATCCGAGCGCCTGTGCCAGCCCCGGATCAAAAGTCGTCAGCTTGAGTTCCTTGAAGAACAGCACGATAAAACCGACGGTGAGCATCGCCATGATCGACATGACGGTGATCGCTTTCGGCCAGAAGACCAGCACCGGCTCGTTTTCGGTCAATCCGGCCTGCCATGCCTGCGCGGGGCTATAGGTGCCGCAGTTGGCGCAGGACTCGGTGAACTCGGCGCGGGCATCACGCGGATTGATCCCAAGTGTGGCACAGTTGCTGCACTGGCGGGTCGTGCGGGCGGCGGGATGATCCTCTGTGATGGTGATCGTCTCGCAGTTGTCCATGCAGTGGCTGTTGGTATTGGCCCATGCGATACCGATTTCCCCGACCGTGACCGAATGCACATCGAGATGGACATCATTGGCATAGCGCGAGATCAGGATGATCGAGATGGCAAACAGCAGCGGAAATGCCAGCCCCAGCGCCGCATCCTGTTTGACAAGGCCGGACCGGTAAAGCATCTCGGTCAGTACCACCGTGGCGACACCCGCCGCCGCCGCACCGATCAGCAGCCACGGTGATGCCAGATCCGGCTCCATGCCGAAGAGATTGACCATCACCAGAAAGGCGACCACGATACCGAGCAGGATCGTATGACTGATCGCATCAGTCGTCAGCGACATGCCCCGCAGCAGCAGGAAGGTCCCCAGCAGCGCACCCGCAATGGCGATCAGACAGCCGATGATCGTGGCGGTATTCTGGGGACTGCGCAGAAAGGCATTGATCTCTTCCCGCGAGAAAATGCCGAGCAGGAACCGGATCACAATATTCTCGATCTCGAACATCATTCGCCCCCTTTCGGCGTGTATGCAGCGGTAAGTACGTCATTTTCAGTGTCTGCGTCGATCTGCCGGAGTTTGCGTTCCAGTGCCGTGACCGATTCTTCCGGCAGGATTTCACGGATACGGCGGCGGCGATCTTCCACGACAATCGGCAGATCGAGTTCATCACTGTATTCGCGGTAAATTTCCCACAGGCGCTGGTTATGGACATCCTCTTGAGCAGCCTCAACCCCGGCAGCGGTCAGCAGCCATTGATCGGACTGGCGGACGATGTAGCCGCGCTTTTCAAGCTGCGTCAGGCCGAGTTGTGCGCTGCCGCGACCGATACCGGTGATAAATGCCGTGGGAATAGGATGCGAAGCATCGCCATGTGAGACGGCGTAGCGGTAGAGGTCATTCAGCGTCGTATGCGCGGCAAAGCGGCGGCGGTCGGCATAACTGCGCAGTGCCTTCCAGATCAGGCCGCGTCCCGGCGCAAACGCCATGGAGAGCAGCACGATCACGAAGGCGATCACGATAATCATCGGGCCAGTGGGGATCGTGGCGTCAATCGCGCTGACGATTGCCCCGGTCCCACCGGCGAAAGCGCCGAACATGCCCGCCAGAATCACCATCTGATCGAGTTTGTGCGTCCACTGACGGGCAGCAATACCGGGGGCGATCAGCATCCCCACCATCAGGATGACGCCTGCAAGCTGCAATCCCATCACAATCGCGATCACGATCAGGGTGGAGAGCAGGATATTCAGCACGCTTACACGGAAGCCGTTAGCGGTCGCGAATTCGGTGTCAAATGTGAGCAGCTTGAATTCTTTCCAGAACAGAGCGATGATCGCGAACTCGATCAACCCGACGACGGTGATCAACTGCACATCACGTTCGACCATCGCGGCGGCCTGCCCGAAGATGAAGGTATTCAGCCCCGCCTGACGCGCATCCGGGATCGCCTGAATATAGGTCAGCAGGGCGATACCGGCGGCAAAGAATGAAGCGAGAATGATGCCCATCGCCGTATCCTGTTTGATGCGGGTGGTCTGGGTGATGGCGCGGATCGTCTGAATGCCGATCCAGCTTGAGATGCCCGCCCCCAGCAGCAGGACGCCCAGTTCACGCCCGGCGATGAGAAAGGCAATCCCTACACCCGGCAGCGCAGCATGTGACAGCGCATCCCCCATCAGGCTTTCATGGCGCAGGACGGCAAAGCATCCGAGTACACCGCTGACGACACCCAGAATCGCGCCGCCGAGCGCCACTGTCCGCAGGGTGTAATCATAATTGACGCCAAGCACCGATTGGCTGAACGGGATGAACAGCACACTGATCAGCGCGATAATGCCGATAATCGCCCAGATGCGGCGGTCATCCGCCGAGATCACCGGCGGGGCGGATGTGACCGTCATCCGGGATGGAGTGGACAGGGTGCTCATGGCTTAATCTCCTGCCATTCCCGCTGCCATCCCCGCGACCGGCTGCGGTTCGGGATAGGTCCGCTTGTTCTCCTGTAGATACGAGACACGCCCACCATAGGTCTTGCGCAGGTTCTCCAGCGTGAAGGTGGTGGCAGTCGGGCCGCTGGCGATGATCTCCACATTGAGCAGCGTCACCCAGTCGAAATAATCTTCGACAGTTTGCAGGTCGTGATGGACGACCAGCACAGTTTTGCCACGCTGACGCAGTTCGCGCAGGATGGCGACAATCGCGCGTTCGGTGACGGCATCGACAGCGGCAAATGGCTCGTCCATGAAATAGATCTGCGCGTCCTGCACGAGTGCCCGCGCAAGGAAGGTGCGCTGCTGCTGTCCGCCGGAAAGCTGGCTGATCTGGCGTTCGGCGAAATCCGCCATGCCGACCTGTTCAAGCGCGTACATCGCCTGTTCGCGTTCGGGTCTTCCAGGGCGGCGAAACCAGCCGAGTTTCCCATACAGCCCCATCGTGACCACATCGATCACAGACGTCGGGAAATCCCAGTCCACACTGCCGCGCTGTGGGACATAGCCCACCAGTGAGCGCGCCTGTTCATAAGGCTTGCCGTAAAAAAGCGCAGTCCCGGCGGAGCGGGGGATCAGGTTCAGGATGGCTTTGATCAGCGTGCTTTTGCCAGCGCCGTTCGGCCCGACAATCGCCATCAGCACGCCTTCCGGCACTTCGAGATCGACATCCCAAAGCGCAGGCTTGCTGTCATAGGCCACGGTCAGGTCATCGACGGCCAGCGCGATCTGCTTTTGCTGTGTTTTCTGACTGCCATTAAATGTTGAGGGTGGTTCGGAAGCGTTAGGATCTGACATGATTGACTCCTGCATAGGATCGGGTGAGGGCCGGGAGGGGATGTCAGCAGAAGGACAAATCACCCTTCCGGCCAGTTTTACAGTTGATGCTCAGAGTCAGGCACTGCAATCCACGTCAAGGAGATCGGTGTCGGGCTGCGGTTCGAGATCTTCCGGCCAGTCGGGGATGGTGACATCGACTCCGGCGCACGCATAAGACTGAAGGATGGTATACACATTTTCGGCCAGCATCCCGATATACGTGCCGCCGAAGGTGGCCGGCGTGCCCATGGCATCGGAATACAGCGGGCGCACGCCAATACGTACCGCGCCGCCCTGTGCAGCGACCGCTTCGATCACAGCTTCAACCGTGCTGGGTGAGACGCTGCTCTCGACGAACATCACCGGGATGTCGTTCGTGATCACAAATTCGACGACTGCCTGAATATCGGCGACACCGGCTTCGTCTTCAGTGCTGATGCCCTGAACGGACATCATCTGCCAGCCGAAGGCATCGCCGAAATACTGAAAGGCGTCATGCGATGTCACCAGAAAACGCTGGTTTTCCGGCACATCCTGCATCCCTTCTTCGGCCCAGTTGAAGACCATCTGAAGCTGAAGGGCATAATCATCAGCATTGCGGAAGTACAGCTCGGTATTACCCGGATCGACATCGCTC
This sequence comes from uncultured Anaerolineaceae bacterium, assembly GCA_964395665.1. GTDB lineage: Bacteria > Chloroflexota > Anaerolineae > Aggregatilineales > Phototrophicaceae > JAEZAF01. The sequence continues at coordinate 4,831 of CAYNDH010000083.1, read as the reverse complement.
AGCGTTTCCGCCAGCCCGACCATCGCCAGTTCCCAGTTGCGTGCATCGAACCAGAAGTGCGGATCATCCACATCCTGAAGCTCTTCGGAGAGGTCAAAGCCGCCGATGGTATACCCGGCATCCTTGACCGACTCGCCGAGCGAGTGAATCACCACGCCCTGTTCACCCAGGGCATTCAGGACGGTTTCAAACTGGCCTTCGAGATTGAGTCCGCTGTAAATGACGATGTCGGCCTCATTCATCGCGATGATGTCGGCTTCGGTCGGCTGGTACAGGTGCGGATCGACGCCAGCACCCATCAGCGCAGTGATCTCAATGGCCGGGACATCAGCGGTCAGGATGCGGGCGATGTCTGCGGCTTGAGTGGTTGTCCCCACAATGCGCAGGGTGCCTCTCTGGGCAGATGGACTGGCTGCTAACAGGCTGGATGTCAGTAAAAGGATCATCAGCGCGGCGAGAGCCGAAAGCGGGAACAGCTTAAACTTCTTCATTGTCACAATCTCCAGACTGCGGAAGTGTTCAGACGCAAGTGTACCTTATAGAGCATACAAACATTATTTTTAGTCTAACTTAAAAATTTGTCAAGTATGCAAAGTGCTGAACTCATCCCCAATTTGAGGGGGGACAGCAGCCTGACCTGAAAATTCAGATGAAAATTTAGGATAATCTAAAAAAGTAAATAAACGGGCAGACCTGATTCACATATCCTGCCAAGTCTGCTGCTGTAGGGGCGATCCTGCGTGGTCGCCCGGTTTTCTCCGTATCTAATCATAAAACTGCATAAATGCAGGCTGCATCATGCACAATACGCGTAGGATAGGAACACACTCACTGCCGTGTCGGGGCCTGTAACCAATTTTGAGATACGCGCTGTCAGCATCAGCGGCGCAGGCGGTAGAGGGTTTCTCCGGCTTTGGGCACATACAGCATCCCGTCGGACTCGCGGTCCTGCCATTCTTCCAGCCGGATGCTGGCCGGATCGAGATAGCCCAGGCCGAGATGTTCGGTCTCATCCTGCGGAATCTGGCTGGCAAGCGTGACACGGATACGCGCCTTTTCGATGCCGTCCTCAAATGTGCCGCTGCCCCGCAGATGCGTTCCATGTGCCAGTACACCTAACGGCAGATGCTGAAAGCGATCCCACTGTTTGAGGTAGTAATCCCGCACATGATAACCGGCCTCTTCGATGTATTTGCCATGAACATGGCTGACCGTCGCCAGATGCGGCGCGTAAACGATGATCTCACCACCGTCAGCCACCGCTGGATCGAGTTTGTACATGGCCTTGGCCGCTGTCCAGAGTTCGTCGTACATCTGCGGCGCTTTGGACAGCACCCGCTGGAACGGCTCATCAACCCAGTGGATGTGGCGCTCGGATGAAAGATCAGCGGCGGCCCGCCATGTGTCTTTCAGGCTGCCGATGAAGATCCCGGCCAGATCATTTCCCGTTACCACCATGCTGACCAGTGATACCGGCGTGCTGACCAGTTCCGCAGCAGCATGAATCATGGCCCGCACCGGTGTATCCGCGATGCCGATCGTATCCAGCACGGTGATCAGTGCGCCGAGCCAGTGCGTGACGTTGATCATGTCCGCCCCCGAGATGCCGGGGAACAGATACTTCGCGCCGCCGGAGAATCCGACCACCTCATGCGGGAAGGTCGGCCCGATGATCAGGATGTGATCGTATTCCAGCGCCAGCCGGTTGATCCGCACCGGGACATCACCCCCCATCGACGGATGCCAGACATCTCCGGCGATCTGCTGAATCTGATCGCGTGAAATCGTCCCGATCTGTGTAATCGCGTCCGGATTATCCCATGCGTGGTTCAGCAGGCCGACATGCGCGAAAGTCGTGCGTTTCTCATCTGCTGTGATGCCCACCAGCCGCAGGAGCGCATCATCCGACAGCGGTGGATGCGTGCCGAGCGCGACCATGAAGTCAAGCTGGCGGGTATCGGCCAGCAGTTCAACGATCATCCGGAACAGCATCGGCATCGGCACGGTGCGGGTGTGATCCGGGATCAGCGCAAGGACCTTCGCGCCCGTGAACTTTTCGATCAGGCCGCGTGTAAGCGTTTCATGGATCTCGGTTTCGTGAAGGACATCGCCCGGTGGGGCAATAGCGCTGACTTCAAGCCCGCTGTGAGCTGATTTTATCGTCTGCATGATTGATCTCTCCGAATAAAGGCAGAAGGGTTGATGCCCCTGATACCTGATGATCCCTATTCTACCGGCTCGTCAGAGAAAATGTCCTGGCTGTGGACTGCATGTCTGACACTGGCATCAACTGAATTGGTGCTTTAGATTTAACAACATAATCGGCAATGACTTAAGGGATCATGATGCTAGGCGAGTTAGGTGTGGAGTTTCTGATTATCTTTGTGCTGACGCTGGCAAATGGTTTTTTCGCCGGTTCGGAGATTGCGATTGTCTCGGCGCGGCGCAGCCGTCTGGAAGCACTGGCCGAAGGTGGTGCGCCCTCTGCCAGAAAAGCGCTGGAGCTGTCAGATAATCCGGACCGGTTTCTGGCGACGGTGCAGATCGGAATCACGCTGATCGGCACCTTTTCTGCGGCCTTTGGTGGTGCGCGCATCGGTGATGTGCTGGCGGAATGGTTCAGCGCATCAGAGACACTCGCCCCCTATGCGGAACCGCTCGCGCTGTTGATCGTGGTGGTGACGATTACCTATCTGTCGCTCATTTTAGGCGAGTTGGTCCCCAAGCGGCTGGCCCTGCAAAATGCAGAACGACTGGCCGTGATCGCCGCGCCGGTCATGGATCTGCTTTCAAGACTGACACGTCCACTCGTCGCATTTCTGACCTTTTCCGTGAAGCTCGTCCTGCGCCTGATCGGTCAGCAGGATGCAGCCGAAGGCGGCGTGACAGAAGAAGACATCGTTTATATGGTGCGTGAAGGCGCGCAAAGCGGCGCTGTCGAAGCGGGTGAGGCCCAGTTTATCCACCGTGTCTTCCGTTTTACCGATCGACCTGTGTATACCATGATGACGCCCCGGACACAGATCACGGCAGTCAGCGCCGACATGTCACTGTCACAGGTCATCGACGTCTTCCTGACCAGCGGTTATTCGCGTCTGCCGTTTTACGAAAAGACGATTGAATACACAACCGGTATTCTGTATGTGAAAGATGTGCTGCGGGCGTATGTCGAGCAGCCGGATCAGGCCGATGTCACCGCTCTGATCCGTCCGATTCTGTTTGTCGTCGAGACGGCGTCAGCGGATGATGTGCTGCGGGAATTCAGGCAGAAGGCCACCCATATCGCGCTGGTGATCGATGAGTATGGGCAGGTTGTCGGCCTGATCACGATGGAAGACCTGCTGGAAGAACTGGTCGGCGAGATTCACGATGAGTTCGATGCCGGTGAGGAACGACCGTACACCCAGCGCGATGATGGAAGCTGGCTGTTCGATGGGCTGGTCGCTTATGACATCGTCTCCCGCGTGATCGGCCTGAAAGCGGTGAGTGAACTCCGGTTCACAAGCCTTTCCGGAATCATCATGTCGCGACTGGGGCGTGTCCCGGCGGTTGGTGATACCGTGACAGTTGAGAATTTCATTCTGGAAGTGATCGATATGGACGGCAGGCGCATCGACAAGGTGCTGATCCGTCCGGCTGGCGCTGACAGCGCCGCACCCACCACACCGGACCGGCGTTAGCGGCGTTCATCACGTCAGAGGGTTGTTGTGTCTACAAGGTGCATGAATGCACGCTGCATAAATGCATGACAGGTGAAACGTAGGGGCCGGATTCTTCCGGCCCATTGCAAAAACATCAGAGTCTTCCGGCCCATGCCGCTTAACCGCCCTCCAGGATCTGCTGTGCGGACTGCAACACCGCATCCCGCAGGCGGTCAGGTGCGATAACTTCCGCCCTGCCTTCTTGATCCACGGCGGGGCATAGTCCACATAATCTATCACAAATAGGTAAGCTGACCTTTTGGATTTCCGTCCGATGGGCCATTTGTCGGCTTCCAGATCGAATTACAATATGGGTTATGTTCCACAATGTATTGTGATTTGCGAGCAGGAGAAGACACCATGACTTCTACAATTTTAGCGACTTTTGACTCAATCGAGCAGGCAAATGCAGTGGTCAATGATCTGGTCACTTCAGGTTTCAATCGTGAGGATATCGGTCTGGCCCTTCGCGATGCCGACAACAAGTATTCGGCCCAGATCGGTGATGGCGATGTGAGCGGTGGCGAAGGCGCAGGTTTTGGCGCGATCATGGGCGGGCTGCTCGGTGCAGTCGTCGGATTGGGCGCAATTGCCATTCCTGGCGTCGGGCCGATCATCGCTGCTGGACCGCTGGCCGCTGCGCTCGGTGCATTGACCGGCGCCGGGATCGGTGCGGTCACCGGTGCAGTGACCGGTGGCATCACGGCATCCCTGATTGACCTTGGCGTGCCGGAAGAGGACGCCCATTACTATGCGGAAAGCGTGCGTCAGGGTGCGGCGCTGGTGTCGGTCACGGCGCATGATGTCGATATAGACCGTGCAACCGCCATTATGAACCAGCATAACCCGATTGACATCGATCAGCGGGTGGCCCAGTGGCGTGCACGTGGCTGGACCGGCTTCGATCCGATGACCGATCCGTATACGGCAGCACCGCTGTCCGGGGCCGATACGACTGTCGCGGGCACGACTGCAACCACCGACGGCATTGTCCCGCAGGATGATGCGATGCCGGTCACCCCGGACGAGAATTATTCCGGCGGTGTGCGTCGTTACACCCGCGAATAAGCGATACGCTGTAATGTCGTCCTTTGACTGCCCCATTCCCGGGGCAGTTTTTGTTTGTTTAG
>CAYNDH010000082.1:9818-18575 GCA_964395665.1 uncultured Anaerolineaceae bacterium | reverse complement strand
ACATAAGCCCGGACCGGTGGCAAATGTCACTGAGGTTCGACCGCCGGATCGTGTATCGTACAGCTATAAATTGTCGCTATCCCCGGATATACAACCATGCATGAGCTATCCATCGCCTGTGAGCTGGTCGAAATTGCAGATAACGCAGCGCGTGATGCCGGTGCAGCACGTGTCTCCGTCGTTTATCTGAAGCTTGGCGTGCTGTCCGGCGTGGTACCGGAAGCCTTACACTTCGGTTACGAGACCGCCACCCAGGGCACATTACTCGAAGGATCACGACTCGAAATCGAAGCGGTGCCGCTGGTCGTCCACTGCCCACTGTGCGGACAGGTCAGCCAGCTTGAGTCAATTCAATACGTCCACTGCCCCATCTGCGAAAATCCGACGGTTGAGGTCCAGCAGGGGCGGGAAATGGAACTGCGTTCAATGGAGATTATCGAACATGAAAACGAGACTGCTTGAAATCCGTCAGGGTGTCCTGAACAAGAATGATCAACTGGCCGAAGGGCTGCGTCAGCGCTTCACACAGGCCGGAGTCTTTACCTTCAACGTGGTTTCCAGCCCCGGTGCGGGCAAAACCACCTTCCTGCAAAAGACCATCGGCCAACTGGCCGAACGCGGCTATAAGGTGGCCGTGCTGGTCGGTGATCTGGAGACCGATAACGACGCCCAGCGGCTGGCATCGACCGGCGTGCCGGTGAAGCAGATCCAGACCGCAGGCAACTGCCATCTGGAAGCACACATGATCCATAATTTCATCGCCGATTGGGATCTGGACAGCCTTGATTTTCTGTTTATCGAGAATGTCGGCAATCTGGTCTGCCCGTCCAGCTATGATCTGGGCGAAGCGCTGCGCGTGGTGCTGCTCTCGACCACTGAAGGCGAAGACAAGCCGCTGAAGTACCCGCCGATGTTCAATTCCAGCGATGTCGCCGTGATCACCAAGATCGACCTGGCCGAAGCCGTCGAATTCGACCGCGACGCCGCCCTGCAAAGCCTGAATCAGGTGCATCCCGGCATCCCGATCTTCGAAGTCTCCGCCAAAAAGGGGACCGGGCTGGATGCGTGGCTGGACTTCATCATCCAGCGCTGTGAAGCATGGCGCCCCCATCCCACAGTAAGGCCGCCTGTAACATGAACGGCCTGAATCTTACCCATCGTTGAGCAAATACCTTAGATTTGTGAATAATGTCACAAACAAACACTGACATCCACCACCACTGATAAACGCCCACTGCTGATATTCTGTCGGTAATGGGCTTTTCTTTTATAGAACCAAGGAGCGATGGTATGCGTGGCAACATAATTGCGCCACCGTCCGATGACAAGCGATGGCGTATCGTCAGCACAACAATGCGTAAGAATGGTTTTACACCGAACGCGCTGATTGAGACACTGCACAGTGTTCAGGAAGCATTCGGGTTTCTCGATGAAGTCTCGCTGCGGTATGTGGCCGAAAGCCTGGGTGTCCCCTTGAGCCACGTGTACGGTGTCGCGACATTTTATAACCTGTTCAGCCTCAAGCCGCAGGGCGCTCATACCTGCGTCGTCTGTATGGGCACCGCCTGTTATATCAAGGGCGGCCCGCAGATCCTCTCGGCACTGGAAGAAGCAGCCGGTATCCGCAAGGGTGAAACCACACCCGACAAGCAGGTGTCGCTGATGGTTGCACGCTGTATCGGTGCGTGCGGTCTGGCGCCTGTTGCGGTCTTCGATGAGGATGTCGCCGGCAAGCTTGAGCCTGAAGATGCAGTCAGACTGCTAAAGGAATGGGGCCAGCAAGATGAACGCTGATGAACTCTTTGAAATGGCTGAAAAAGAGCGGACGGCACAGGCTGCGCTGGAACACCGGGTGATCGTGTGTGCAGGCAGCGGGTGTCAGGCGCTTCAGAGTGATGATCTGATCGAACGGCTGGAAAGTGAAGTCAAGGCCCGTGGTCTGCAAAAGCGCTGCGAGATCACCGGCGGCGGCTGTCGCGGCCTGTGCGCCGAAGGTCCACTGGTTTCAGTGGAACCGCAGCACGCCGTCTATCAGCGTGTCCGCCCGGAAGATGCCGTTGACCTGATGGACAGTCTGGAAACAGGCGCAACCATCGAACGGCTGCGCGCTGATGAAAATATCCCCTTCTTCACCCGTCAGAAGAAAATCGTCCTTGAGCATAACGGGATGCTGGACGCCGAACGGATCGAGTCCTATATCGCCGCTGGCGGCTTCTCGACCTTCATCCGCATCCTGACCGAAATGACCCCGGCACAGGTGCTCGATCAGCTCATGCAGAGCGGTCTGCGTGGGCGCGGCGGCGCGGGTTATCCCACCGGGCTGAAGTGGAGCACCGTCGCGAAAGCCACCGCCGAACACAAATATGTCGTCGTCAACGGTGACGAAGGCGACCCCGGCGCATTCATGGACCGCAGCGTGCTGGAAGATGTCCCGTTTCAGTTGATTGAAGGGATGCTGATCGCCGCTTATGCCGTTGGCGCTGACGGCGGTTATCTCTATGTCCGTGCAGAATACCCGCTGGCCGTCAAACGGCTGAAGCGTGCCATCCGGCAGGCCGAAAAGCATCGTCTGCTTGGGGCCAATATCTGCGACACCAGCTTCAGCTTCAACCTTGATGTCCGGCTGGGCGCAGGCGCATTCGTCTGCGGTGAAGAGACCGCCCTGATCGCCTCAATTGAAGGCAAACGCGGCACACCACGCCCCCGCCCGCCCTATCCGGCGGAACACGGCCTCTGGGGTTATCCGACGCTGATTAACAACGTCGAGACCTTTGCCAATATCGTCCCACTGCTGCGCGAAGGTGTGGAGTGGTTTACCAGTATCGGCACCGAGAAAAGCAAGGGGACCAAGGTCTTCGCCCTTACCGGCAGCGTGGAACGCACCGGCCTGATCGAAGTCCCGATGGGCATCACCCTGCGCGAAATCGTGTTCGACATCGGCGGTATGCCGGAAGGCAAGGAATTCAAGGCCGTGCAGACCGGCGGGCCATCCGGTGGCTGTATCCCGGCATCGCATCTGGACATCACCGTCGATTACGAATCGCTGGCGGAAGTCGGTTCATTCATGGGTTCAGGCGGCATGATCGTCATGGATACCAGTTCGTGCATGGTGGATGTAGCGAAATTCTTTGTCGAGTTCTGTATGTCGGAATCCTGCGGCAAGTGTATCCCGTGCCGCGTGGGGACCGCACAGATGTATCATCTGCTGGAGAAAATCACCAACGGTGAGGCCACACTGGACGATCTGGCGCTGCTGGAAGACCTGTGCGATATGGTCAAACATACCAGCCTTTGTGGTCTGGGACAGGGCGCGCCCAATCCCGTACAAAGCACGCTGCACTACTTCCGTGATGAGTATCTCGCACATATTGTCGATAAAACCTGCCCAGCAGGGGCGTGCCAGGCGTTGAAGAAAGCGAAGGTGCTGGTATGAGCCGTGTCGTAACGTTCAAAATCAATGATCTCGATGTCAGTGGCCGCGATGACCAGACCGTTCTGGATGTCGCCCGCGAACACAATATCCCGATCCCTACCCTGTGCCAGATCAACGGCCTCACGAATGTCGGGTCATGCCGTCTGTGTCTGGTAGAGATCACCGGGACTTCCAGATTACTGCCCGCGTGTACAACCTATGTGACCGAAGGCATGGAAGCCTATACCGACTCCGAACGGCTCCAGCACTACCGCCGGATGACCGTCGAGATGCTGTTTACCGAAGGCAATCATATCTGTGCCGTCTGCGTGGCAAACGGCCACTGCGAATTACAGGATCTGGCGCAGTCGATGGGCATCGACCACATCCGCCTGCCCTATCTCTTCCCGAAACGCGAAGTCGATGCCTCACATGAGCGTTTCGCACTTGATACCAATCGCTGTGTGCTCTGCACCCGCTGCGTGCGCGTCTGCGATGAAGTGGAGACTGCCCACACATGGGACGTGAGCGGGCGCGGGCTGGAATCCTGCGTGATCACCGACCTGAACGAGCCGTGGGGCGACTCGGTGACCTGCACAAGCTGCGGCAAATGCGTACAGGTATGCCCGACCGGGGCGTTGTTCGTCAAGGGCAACGCTGTCGGCGAAATGACCAAACACTATACCTTCCTGAGCTATCTGTCGCAGATGCGAGAGGACCGAAAATGACGGACACAACCCACACACGCACGCGGCTGGCAACCGTCTGGCTGGACGGATGCTCCGGCTGTCATATGTCATTTCTTGATATCGACCATCACCTGCTGGACCTGGCCGACCAGTTCGAACTGGTCTACAGCCCGCTGGTCGATCGCAAGGACTTCCCCGAAGAAGTCGATGTCACCATGGTCGAAGGCGCGGTCAGCAGTGAGGAAGATCTCGAAAAGATCCGCCACATCCGCAAACACACGAAGCTTCTCGTCTCGCTCGGTGACTGCGCCGTGACCGGCAACGTTCCGTCGCTGCGAAATACGATCGGGGCAGAATCGGTCCTGCGGCGCGTTTATCTTGGCCCGGATCTGACCAATCCCCAGATCCCGGATCAGGTCGTCCCGCCGCTGCTGGACAGGGTGCGCCCGGTGCATTCGGTCGTCAAGGTCGATGTCTATGTACCGGGATGCCCACCTTCAGCCGATACGATCCTGTATGTCGTCAGCGAACTGCTGGCCGGGCGTCTGCCCGACCTCAACGACAAAACCCGGTTTGGAGCGTAAACCATGGCCGCGCACAAAAGTGACACCGATATTCACAATCAGCAGCCGCAGCCACCGGGCAGGCTGAAGGAGAACACGCAAATGGCACAACAGATTGTTATCGATCCCGTGACCCGCATCGAAGGTCACGCCAAAATCACCATTCAGCTCGACGACGCCGGCGAAGTGGAAAATGCACATTTTCATGTGACACAGGTGCGCGGCTTCGAGAAATTCGTTGAAGGTCGCCCATTTCATGAGATGCCATCGCTGATGGCGCGCATCTGCGGGATCTGCCCGGTCAGCCATCTGGTCGCGGCGGCCAAAGCCTGTGATGAACTGCTGGCGGTCAGCATCCCGGAACCGGCGGCCAACCTGCGCCGCATCCTCAACATCTCGCAGATCATCCAGTCGCACGCGTTGAGCTTCTTCTATCTGTCATCGCCCGACCTGCTGCTGGGGATGGACGGCGACCCGGCACAGCGCAATCTGTTCGGCGTCGCCCACGTCCAGCCGCAGATGGCCCGTGATGGTGTGCGCGTCCGGCAGATCGGCCAGCAGATCATCGAGATCCTTGGCGGCAAGCGCATTCATCCCGACTGGGTGGTCCCCGGCGGCGTCAATGCCCCGCTGACGGTCGAGAAGCGCGATCAGATTATGGCGATGCTGCCCGAAGGCATGGCGATTGCCGACCGCACCCTGCGCTGGTTCCGTGAGGTCATGTCGCAGTACGAAGACGAAATCGCCGCCTTCAGCGCCCTGAAGACCAAATTCATGGGGCTGGTGACACCCGATGGCAAGCTGGAGATGTACGACGGCACGATCCGTTTTGCCGACGAAAACCTGCAAATCATCGCTGATCATCTCGACCCGGCAGCCTACCGTGATTACATCGTCGAAGCGGTCGAGCCGCATACCTACCTGAAAGCCCCGTATTACAAATCGCTGGGCTACCCGGATGGCATCTACCGCGTCGGACCGCTGGCCCGTCTGAACATCGTCTCGGCACTGGGTACCCCCCGCGCTGATGCCGAGATGGACTACTTCCGCACCCTGGATCATCAGAGCAGCTTCCACTATCACTATGCCCGTCTGATCGAAATCCTGTACGGCTTCGAGAAGATCCACGAGCTGCTGATGACCGAAGACATCCTCAGCGACCGCGTGCGCGCCTTTGCCCAGCCGAACCGCCATGTCGGGATCGGTGTGAGCGAAGCCCCGCGTGGGACGCTGATGCACCACTATGAGATCGACGACGATGGGCTGATCACCTACGCCAATCTGATTATCGCCACCGGTCATAACAACATGGCGATGGATCGCGGCGTCTTCGAAGTGGCGAAGCGCTATGTTCACGGCGCGACGCTGCACGAAGGGATGCTCAATCGCGTTGAAGCGATCATCCGGTCCTTCGACCCGTGCCTGAGCTGTTCGACGCACGCCGTCGGTCAGATGCCGCTGCACGTGCAGCTTGTCGCCCGTGATGGCACGGTCGCCGACGAGATCATGCGCTGACGGATAGTGAGCTATGGACCTGATGATTGGGTATGGCAATCCGCTTCGCGCTGACGACGGACTCGGTCCAATTCTGGCAGAGGTTCTGGGGGAAGGCTGGGAGATCATCACCAGCACCCAGCTTCTGCCGGAGCTGGCAGAGCCGATCAGTCGGGCGAAGCGGGTTGTTTTTCTCGATGCCAGCGTCGGGGACATCCCCGGCGACGTGACCTGCACGGTCATCCAGCCGCAGGCGGCGGAAGGGGCCTTCACGCACAATGTGACTCCGGCGTCGCTGCTGGCGGCATCACTGGCGCTGTATGAAACGGCCCCCAAAGCCATCCTGATCGGTGTCACCGGCGCATCGTTCGAATACAGCACGGAGCTGTCCCCTGCGATTGCGGCCCTGCTGCCAGACATCATCACCACGGCACGCCGGATGATCGTTGCGGCGTTTGGGTAGCCTGTTTAAAAACCACAGCATTGGGGCCGGGATTTTCCGGCCCGTATATAAACATGTTGCATCGTGTAGGGGCGGGATTCATCCCGCCCGCCTATCAGGATAACAAATCGTTATCATACACTGGCAGCCCTGCCACACTATGCCACCCATACTGATTCAACCACACAGAGGATGAAAAAATGATCGACCGGCGGCGGCTCACCATACAGGGAACGGTGCAGGGCGTGGGATTTCGCCCCTTTGTCTACCGGCTGGCGGATGAACTCCATCTGGCTGGGTGGGTAATCAATTCGCCGCAGGGTGTCGTGATCGAGATCGAAGCCGCACCCGCCGCGCTGGATGCCTTTAGTACCCGCCTGCAATCCGAGCTTCCACCGCACGCCGCGATCACCGAACTGGTGACGCAGACTATCCCCCCACAGGGCGAAACGGTGTTCGAGATCCATCACAGCGAACACAGCGGCGCGAAATCCGCCCTGATGCTGCCCGATCTCGCCACCTGCCCGGACTGCCTGCACGACATCGCCGATCCCGCCAACCGCCGCTACCGCTATCCCTTCACCAACTGCACCAACTGCGGCCCGCGCTTCAGCATCATCCACGCCCTGCCTTATGACCGCCCGAACACCACCATGCGCGGCTTCGCGATGTGCCCTGATTGCCGCGCTGAATACGAGAACCCACGCGACCGACGCTTTCACGCGCAGCCGAATGCCTGTCCGCGATGCGGGCCGCAGGTCGCGCTGTGGGATTCCACCGGGCAGACGCTCGCCGTCCGCGATGACGCCTTACACGCCGCCGGTGATGCCCTGCGCACTGGCAAAATCCTTGCGCTGAAGGGGCTGGGCGGCTTTCAGCTTCTGGTGGATGCCCGCAGCCCGGCAGCGGTCAGCCGACTGCGGACGCGCAAGCACCGCTATGAGAAGCCGCTGGCGGTCATGTTCCCCTCACTGCAAGCGGCCAGACACGCCTGCGAGATGACTCCGCTGGAAGAACAACTGCTGACCTCATCCGAAGCGCCAATTGTGCTTTTACGCTATCGCGGTCACGAGATCGGTGAGATCGCACCCGACATCGCGCCCGACGTCGCACCGGGTAATCCATATCTCGGCGCGATGCTGCCCTACACGCCGCTGCATCACCTGCTGCTCGGCGATCTCGGCTTTCCGGTGGTCGCCACCAGCGGCAATCTGTCCGGCGAGCCGATCTGCACCGACGAGCATGACGCGCTGGCCCGCCTTCACAGGATCGCCGATCTGTTTCTGGTCCACGACCGCCCGATCGCCCGTCACATGGACGACTCGGTCGTCAGTGTAGCGGCGGACGAACTGCTGATGCTGCGCCGCGCACGCGGATACGTCCCGCAGCCGGTCGCTGTCCCCAATCCGCAGGGGCGCACCATTCTGGCGGTGGGCGGCCACCAGAAGAACACCGTCGCGCTGCTGCATCACAATCATGTCTTCATCAGCCAGCATCTCGGCGATATGGACAGCGCCCGGACCGTCGAAGTCTTCCGGCAGACGCTGGACGACTTCCAGACGCTGTACGACACCGCCCCCAATGAGATCGCCTGTGACCTGCATCCTGATTACGCCACCACCCACATCGCCGAACAGGTGGCCGCCGCCAACCGCCTGCCGCTGATGCGCATCCAGCACCACGACGCCCATGTGCTGTCCTGCATGGCCGAACATCATCTCGAAGGGCCGGTATTAGGCGTGTCATGGGACGGCACCGGCTACGGGATCGATCACACCGTCTGGGGCGGGGAATTCCTGCGCGTCGATCCCGACGGATTCGAGCGCATCGCCCATCTGCGCCCCTTTCCGCTGCCAGGTGGAGACGCCGCCTCTCGCGAGCCACGGCGCAGTCTGCTCGGCCTGCTCTATGCCATGTATGGTCCGGATCTTCCACGGGACCGGCTGGACTTCAGCGACACTGAACTGCGCCTGCTGATCGCCGCGCTCGACAAGCGGCTCAACAGCCCGATAACCTCCAGCATGGGGCGGCTGTTTGATGCGGTAGCCGCGCTGTGTAACCTGCATCAGCGTGCCAGCTTTGAAGGGCAGGCGGCCATGGCACTGGAACACGCCGCGCTGGAACACGCCGCGCTGGAACACGCCGCGCTGGAACACG
>CAYNDH010000082.1:2083-9718 GCA_964395665.1 uncultured Anaerolineaceae bacterium | reverse complement strand
AACACGCCGCGCTGGAACACGCCGCGCTGGAACACGCCGCGCTGGAACACGCCGCGCTGGAACACGCCGCCCATATGACAAATGCCGAAGAATGTTACCCAATTGAGATTACACCCGTCACTAACGATCAGGGGGCATTCAGAGGCATCATTGAATGGAGTCCAATGATTGTTGAGATCATGCGGGAGCAGGATGCATCCGCAGTAAGTGTAAAATTTCACAATACATTGGCCGCACTTATCGTTGAAGTCGCACAGCAGGCAGCGATACCAACTATCGTGCTGACTGGCGGCTGTTTCCAGAACCGTCTGCTGCTTGAGAAAACCATCCAATCCCTGCGTCGCGCAGGCTTCACACCCTACTGGCAGCAGCGCATCCCCCCCAATGACGGCGGGATCGCACTCGGACAAATCGCGGCGGCGTTACGCGAAGGCAATCATGTGTTTAGCAGTTCCAGGCAAACTCATCAGTACAGACGGTGACGGCATCACACGCACCGGCAGGGTAAGCTTTGGCGGCATTATCAAAGAAATCAGCCTCGCTTACGTCCCCGAAGCGCAAATTGGTGAATATGTTGTTGTGCACGTCGGATTTGCGCTGAGTACGGTGGATGAAGCCGAAGCCCAGCGCGTTTTTGAATACCTTGAAGAACTAGGTGAATTAGGAGAACTCCATGGCGACTGAATATATGACACTGGATGGAAATGAGGCAGTCGCTCGTGTCGCCTACAAGCTGAATGAGGTGATCGCGATCTATCCGATTACCCCGTCGTCCAACATGGGCGAATGGTCTGATGAATGGGCGGCCAGCGGCAAACCCAATCTCTGGGGGACAGTCCCGCATGTCGTGGAAATGCAGAGTGAGGCAGGCGCAGCCGGCACGGTCCACGGCGCATTACAGGCGGGATCGCTCACCTCTACCTTTACGGCCTCACAGGGCCTGCTGCTGATGATCCCGAACATGTACAAAATCGCCGGAGAACTGACGCCGACCGTCTTTCATGTCGCGGCCCGTTCACTCGCGGCACAGGGCCTGTCGATCTTCGGCGATCACAGCGACGTAATGTCCACCCGTTCGACCGGTTGGGGGCTGCTCGGCTCGGCATCCGTACAGGAAGCGCACGACTTCGCCCTGATCGCACAGGCGGCCAGCCTGCGCGCCCGTGTACCGTTTATCCATTTCTTCGACGGCTTCCGCACCTCGCATGAAGTCGCCAAGATCGAGCTTCTTCAGGATGAACATTTGAGCGCCCTGATCGACGATGCGCTGATTACCGCTCATCGCCGCCGTGCGCTGTCCCCTGACAATCCCTTTATCCGTGGGACTGCACAGAACCCGGATGTCTACTTCCAGGCCCGCGAGACGGTCAACCCGTTCTATGATGCCTGCCCGGACATCGTGCAGGATGCAATGGACCGCTTCGCTGAAGTGACCGGACGCCAGTATCACCTCTATGAATATCACGGCGCACCCGATGCCGAACGCGTCATCATCGTGATCGGTTCCGGCGCTGAAACGATCCACGAGACAGTTGATTATCTGAACACACTCGGCGAAAAGGTCGGTGTGCTGAAGGTGCGCCTGTACCGTCCCTTCGATCAGCAGCGCTTTGCAGCCGCCCTGCCCGCCACCGTCCGCAAAATCGCCGTGCTGGATCGCACCAAGGAACCCGGCAGCGTGGGCGAACCGCTTTACGTCGATGTCATCACGGCCCTGCATGAAGCATGGACCGGCGAAACCTATCCGACCGTGGTCGGTGGCCGTTACGGTCTGTCGTCAAAGGAATTCACACCGGCGATGGTCAAGGCCGTCTACGACAACCTGACACAGCCGCGCCCGAAGAATCACTTCACCGTCGGCATTATCGATGATGTCACCCATACCAGCATCGAATTCGATCCTGAATTCTCGCTGCCGCTGGAAGGCGTGGTCGGCGCGGTCTTCTACGGGCTGGGCAGTGACGGTACGGTCGGCGCCAACAAGAACTCGATCAAGATCATCGGCGAAAATACCCGCAATTACGCGCAGGGTTATTTCGTTTACGACTCCAAGAAATCCGGCTCGATGACCGTTTCGCATCTGCGCTTCGGCCCCAATCCGATTCGCTCACCGTATCTGATCACCCGTGCCAACTTTGTCGCCTGTCATCAGCCCACCTTCCTTGACCGCATCGACATGCTGCGCGAAGCCGCCCCCGGTGGTGTCTTCCTGCTGAATACCGCTTTCAGCCCGGACGAAGTCTGGGGCCAGCTTCCGCGTGATGTCCAGGCAGAGATCCTGCGCAAGCACCTGCGCCTTTACGTCATCGATGCCTATAAAGTCGCCAAAGCCAGCGGGATGGGCCGCCGCATCAATACCGTGATGCAGGTCTGCTTCTTCGCGATTTCCGGCGTCCTGCCGCGTGAAGATGCGATTTCTGAAATCAAACACTCAATTGAAAAGACCTACGGTCGCAAGGGTGAAGAAGTCGTCGCCATGAACCTCAAGGCGGTCGATAACACACTCGACAACCTGTTCGAAGTGCAGATCCCCGATGGCATCACCAGCACGATCACACTGGTCCCACCCGTGCCGGACACAGCGCCGGAGTTCGTCCAGAACGTACTCGGCCCGATGATCGCACGGCGCGGTGATGATCTGCCCGTCAGCGCCATGCCCATCGACGGCACCTATCCATCCGGCACGACGCAGTACGAAAAGCGTAATCTGGCGCTGGAAATCCCGGTATGGGACCCGGAAATCTGCAT
Source organism: uncultured Anaerolineaceae bacterium (assembly GCA_964395665.1). GTDB lineage: Bacteria > Chloroflexota > Anaerolineae > Aggregatilineales > Phototrophicaceae > JAEZAF01. Next base: position 6,970 of record CAYNDH010000082.1, on the reverse strand, counting down.
CCAGTGCGGGAAGTGCGCCATGGTCTGCCCGCACGCCGTGATCCGCATCAAGGCCTATGACCCGGCAGCGCTGGAAGGCGCACCGGCCACCTTCAAATCGACACCCGCCCGCGACACCGAATGGAAGGGCATGGAATACTCCATTCAGGTCGCACCCGAAGACTGCACCGGCTGCGCGATCTGTGTTGAAGTCTGCCCCGCGAAAAACAAGTCCATGCTGAACCAGAAGGCGCTCAATATGCGTCCGCAGCCGGAACTGGTCGAGCAGGAACGCGAAAACTGGGACTTCTTCCTCAATCTGCCGGAAACCGACCGCCGCAATATCAAGGTCAGCAGCATCCGTCAGCAGCAGGTACAGCAGCCGCTGTTCGAATTCTCCGGCGCATGTGCTGGCTGCGGTGAAACACCGTATATCAAGCTGATCTCACAGCTTTTCGGCGACCGCACCGTGATCGCCAACGCCACCGGCTGTTCGTCGATCTACGGCGGCAACCTGCCCACCACCCCCTATACCATGAACAGCGACGGTCGCGGCCCCGCGTGGTCCAACTCACTGTTTGAAGACAACGCCGAATTCGGCTACGGGATGCGCGTCGCGCTCGACAAACAGGCGGAACAGGCGCAGGAACTGCTGGTCGCGCTTTCGGCTGAACTCGGCGTCGAACTGGTCGAGACACTGCTGAACAATGCCCAGCGTGACGAAGCCGCCATCTACGAGCAGCGTGAACTGGTCGCAGCATTAAAAACACGGCTTGAGGCGCTCGACACACCGCAGGCGAGACACCTGTACGATCTGGCCGATGCACTGGTCCGGCGTGATGTGTGGATCGTCGGTGGTGACGGCTGGGCTTATGACATCGGCTTCGGTGGCCTGGATCATGTCCTCGCCAGCGGTCGCAATATCAACGTCCTCGTGCTGGATACCGAAGTGTACTCCAACACCGGCGGCCAGATGTCGAAATCGACACCACGCGGCGCAGTCGCGAAATTCGCAGCCGGTGGCAAGCCGTCCGCCAAGAAAGATCTCGGCCTGATGGCGATGAGCTACGGCAATGTCTACGTCGCCCGTGTCGCCTTCGGGGCCAAGGATGACCAGACCTTACGCGCCTTCATCGAAGCAGAAGCCTATGATGGCCCGTCGCTGATCATCGCCTACAGCCACTGTATCGCGCATGGCATGGATATGCGATATGCCCTTCAGCATCACAAGGCCGCAGTGGATACCGGCCAGTGGCTGTTATACCGCTATCATCCGGACCGTGCCGAACGCGGTGAAAACCCGCTCCAACTCGACTCGCGTGCGCCTAAGCAGCCGCTCAATAACTATCTGCAGATGGAAAACCGCTTCAAGATGCTGGAATTCACCCAGCCGGAAGTGGCCGCCGTCCTGTTTGAACAGGCGCAGGTCGATGTCAACACCCGCTGGGCGATGTATGAGTATCTTGCATCGCGCACCCCGGCTGGAAATACGGCAGGGAATGCGGCTTCAGATAGTGCGGCTGGCGCAACCACTGGCACAACCAGCACAGGCGGCTCAAATGGTAACGGCTCAAACGATCCTAACGGAGGCTGATGATGGATTTAACGACGACTTACATGGGATACAAACTGCGCTCGCCGCTGGTGGCCTCTGCGTCACCGCTGTCCGAGACCGTCGATGGCATCAGGCGTCTGGAAGATGCAGGCGCGGGCGCAGTGGTCCTGTTCTCACTGTTTGAAGAGCAGTTCCGGCTGGAACAGCTTGCACTGCATCAGCACCTGCTCAGCGGGACGGAAAGCACGCCCGAAGCGCTGTCCTACTTCCCGGAGCCGCAGGAATTCAAGGCGACCACCGACCGCTATCTGGATCTGATCCAGAAGGCGAAGGAACAGGTCAGCATTCCGATCATCGCCAGCCTGAACGGGACCACATCCGGCAACTGGGTGAAATTCGGCAAGGATATCGAGGAAGCAGGCGCCGACGCGCTTGAGATGAACCTCTACACCATCCCGACCGATCCGCTGGTATCCGGTTCAGAAGTCGAGCGCAATGATGTTGAGATCGTGCATGCCGTGCGGACCTCGCTCAGTATCCCGGTCGCGCTCAAGCTCAGCCCTTACTTCAGCAGTATGGCGAACATGGCCCGCCGCTTTGATAAGGCCGGGGCCGCCGCGCTGGTTTTGTTCAACCGCTTCTATCAGCCGGACATCGATCTGGATGCGCTGGAAGTGAAGCCGAACATCCTGCTCAGTACCGAGCAGGATCAGCGCCTGCCCATGCGCTGGATCGCGCTGCTGTACGGGCGCATCCACGCCGATCTCGCCGCGACCGGCGGCATTTACACAGGCCGCGACGCCGCCAAGATGCTGCTGGCCGGTGCGACCGTCACCATGATGGCCTCTGCCCTGCTGAAAAACGGCATCGACCATCTGCGGACCGTGGAAACCGAACTGCGGCAGTGGATGGAAGAACACGAATACGAATCAGTCGCCCAGATGCGCGGCGCATTAAGCCAGCGCCACGCCGAAGACCCATCAGTTTATGAGCGCGTCCAGTACATGAAGGCGCTCACCTACTACAAGGTGACGAAACAATGAAATACATCGACGAATACCGTGACGCTCAGGCCGCCAGACGCTATGCACAGGCGATTTCCCAGATCGTAACCCGCGAATGGACGATCATGGAAGTCTGCGGTGGGCAGACCCACGCCATCATCAAATTTGGTGTCGATGAACTGCTGCCGCCGCAGGTGACTCTGCTGCATGGGCCGGGGTGTCCGGTATGCGTCACGCCGGTCGAACTGATCGACAAGGCGGTGGAGATCGCCGCCCGCCCGGATGTGATCTTCACATCCTTTGGCGATATGCTGCGTGTCCCCGGCACGCGGGGCGATCTCCTCTCAACCAAAGCACGCGGCGGCGATGTCCGCATGGTCTATTCACCGCTGGATGCGCTCAAAATCGCGCAGGCCAACCCGGATAAGCAGGTGGTCTTCTTCGCCGTCGGCTTTGAGACCACCGCCCCGGCCAATGCCATGGCGGTCTATCAGGCGGCGCAGCTCGGCATCCCGAATTTCAGTATTCTGGTCTCACATGTGCTGGTCCCGCCTGCGATCGAAGCGATCCTCAGCACACCGGATAACCGCGTCAACGGCTTTCTGGCGGCGGGGCATGTCTGCGCGGTCGTCGGCTATGAGGAATACTTCCCGCTGGCTGACAAGTACAAAATACCGTTCGTCGTGACCGGCTTCGAGCCGCTGGACATCCTTCAGGGGATTTATATGCTCATCAGCCAGTTGGAAAAGGGTCAGGCAGCGGTTGAAAATCAGTATATCCGCTGTGTCCGGCGCGAAGGCAATATCCCCGCGCAGGATCTGGTCCGCACCGTCTTTGAGATCGTCCCGCGCAAGTGGCGCGGCATCGGCGAGATCCCGCAGAGCGGGCTGGGGCTGCGCACCCCGTATGCCGAATTCGACGCTGAACACCGCTTCGGCCTCTCGGATTACACCGCCGACGAGAGCCTGGACTGCATCAGCGGCGAGATCCTTCAGGGCAAATGCAAGCCGAATCAATGCCCCGCCTTCGGCAACCGCTGCACACCGGAACATCCGCTGGGCGCGACGATGGTCTCAACCGAGGGCGCATGTGCCGCCTATTATCGCTATCGTCGCATAGAGCCAGCACAGGAGCCAGTTCATGGTTGATTTTACGCTTTCGTGTCCTCTTCCCTACGTCGAGCAGGAGACTGTCCTGCTGGCGCATGGCGGCGGCGGCAAGGCCATGCACCGCCTGCTGGAATCGGTCTTTATGCCCGCCTTCAGCAATCCGATGCTGGCCCCCGCCCATGACGGCGCCACGCTGAATATCAACGGCGCGAAGCTGGCCTTCAGCACCGATTCGTATGTGATTCACCCGCTGTTCTTCCCCGGTGGTGACATCGGATCATTAGCCGTCAACGGCACGGTGAACGATCTCGCGATGTGCGGGGCGCGTCCCCTGTTCCTCAGTGTGGGCTTCATTATCGAAGAGGGCCTGCCGATGGAGACGCTGCGGCGCGTGGTCGATTCAATGCGACGGGCCGCCGACGCCGCCGGTGTCCAGATCGTCACCGGTGATACCAAAGTCGTGGATCGCGGCAAGGGTGACGGACTGTTCATCAACACCGCCGGCATTGGCGTGATCGAACACGCGCTTGAGATCCTGCCGACCAGCGTCCGCCCCGGTGATGCCGTAATCGTGAACGGCGATATTGGCCGTCACGGAATGGCAATTATGGCCGTGCGCGAAGGGCTGGAATTTGAAAGCACCATCGAAAGCGACTGCGCACCGCTGGCAGCATCCGTACAGGCGCTGCTGGACGCCGGAATCGAAATCCACTGCCTGCGTGACCTGACACGCGGCGGCCTCGCCAGTGGACTCTGTGAAATCTCGGACTCTGCCGGTGTGCATATCCATGTACTGGAGTCAGACGTGCCGGTGCATGAGGATGTGCGCGGAGCCTGTGAAATCCTGGGCATGGACCCGATGTACGTGGCAAACGAAGGCAAATTCGTGCTGTTCGTCCCGCAGCAGGATGCAGAACGCACCCTGTCGCTGCTGGGTGGAGAAGCGCAGCAGATCGGCACCGTCTGCGAAGACCATCAGCGCCGCGTAACAGTCGAAAGCACGATTGGCGTCACCCGCATTCTCGACATGCTCAGCGGAGAGCAGCTCCCGCGCATCTGTTAGCGTGAATTTGTTTGCGTGAATTTGTTAGCGTGGATTTGTTAGCGTGGATTTGTTTGCGTGGACTTGAGAGACGGTTTTCAAACGTGGGCTGGAAAATGGGCCGGATTCTTCCGGCCCCTACCATTGCTTTTCAAAGGTAGGTATTCGATGGATGTAGGGTCGGGATTCTTCCCGACC
>CAYNDH010000082.1:0-1983 GCA_964395665.1 uncultured Anaerolineaceae bacterium | reverse complement strand
TAAACCAATAAACCAGCAGGTAATTTTCCATGACCCTGAAAACAGAGAACCTGACGATTGATGTCGAACGGATACGACAGGACTTCCCCATCCTGCATCAGATGCACCATGACGATGTCCCCCTGATTTATCTGGACAGCGCCGCTTCCAGCCAGAAGCCTGATCAGGTCATCGACGCCATGAGCGACTACTACCGCACCATGCACGCCAATGTCCATCGCGGCATTCACAAGTTGAGCGAAGAAGCGACCGCCGCCTATGAAGGCGCACGCAACAAGGTGCAGCGCTTCATCAATGCCAGCAACCGCCGTGAGGTGATCCTCACACGCGGCACGACCGAGAGCATCAATCTCGTCGCGCAGACGTGGGGCCGCGCCAATCTCAAGGCCGGTGATGTGGTGATTTCGACCGTCATGGAGCATCACGCCAACATCGTCACATGGCAGATTCTGGCCGCCGAAAAAGGCTTCAGCATCCGCTATGTCCCGATTCTGCCGGATGGCACACTCGATCTGGACGAATACCGGCGTCTGCTGCGCGAAGAACCGGTCAGACTGGTCGCCGTGACGCACTGCGCCAATGTACTCGGCACAGTCAACCCGATCGCGCAGATGGCCCAGTGGGCACATGAGGCTGGCGCACTGATTCTGGTCGATGGCGCGCAAAGTGTGCCGCATATGCCGGTCGATGTGCAGGCGCTGGATGTCGATTTCTTCGCCTTCAGCAGTCACAAGATGCTCGGCCCGACCGGGTTAGGCGTCCTCTACGGCAAGCGCGATCTGCTCGAAGCCATGCCCCCGTGGATGGGCGGCGGCGATATGATCAGCCGTGTGACGCTGGAAGCAAGCACCTGGAATCAGCTTCCGTACAAGTTCGAAGCCGGGACGCCCAGCGTGGCGGAAGGCATCGGACTGGGCGCAGCCGTCGATTATCTTGAGGCGGTCGGCATGGAGAATATCCACGCCTATACCAGCCAGCTCACCACCTACGCGATCGAGCAGCTTTCCCAGATCCCGCAGATCACTATTTACGGCGCCGCACAGGATCGCGGGGCGGTGGTCGCCTTCTCGATTGAGGGCATTCACGCCCACGACGCCGCCCAGATGCTCGACGCCGACGGCGTCGCGGTCCGCGCTGGGCATCACTGCGCCATGCCGCTGCACGACATCCTGTGTGTGACAGCGACCGTCCGCGCCAGCTTCTATCTGTACAACACCTTTGAAGAAATCGACGCGCTGACCGCCAGTGTCCGCCGCGCCATCGAGAAATATACGCTGTAGATACCAGCGCCGCAGGTGACAGCGTAAAGGAGGCTGCATGTTTGACGATGAATTCTACCGCGAGATGATCCTTGACCACGCCCGCAGCCCGCGCAACTGGGGGCTGCTTCAGCCTGCGGATTTTGACCATCAGGAGTCCAATCCGCTGTGCGGGGATCATCTGCATCTGACACTTCAGATCGACGAAAATGCGGTGATCAGGGCCGTCGGGTGGGAAGGCCACGGCTGCGCGATCAGTCAGGCGTCCGCATCCATGATGGGCGAAATCCTGGTCGGCAAAACGCTGAAAGAGGCCGAGCAGATGACCGCCGCTGAAGTGCTGGAACTGGTCGGCGTCAGGCTGACACCCAACCGCATGAAGTGCGCCCTGCTCTCGCTGAAAGTGCTGCTGGTCGGCACACAGGGGATGCATTCGTGGGAACAGGTCGAAGACGAGATTCTGTAGCGAGCGGGCGCGGCTGTCCGAAAATTATTACGGGCCGGATTCTTCAAGCCTGTGCGTTCCAGAGACCGGAAAATTAACCGTAGGGGCGCAATATATTGCGCCCCATATGCACCAGGATAAGCGGTACGATAGCCCCCTACCTAAATCTCTCCCCGGCGCAACAAGTTGCACAGACAGGGGAGGGACTTTTACATTAGGTTGCGTTGACATTTGCAAAAAATGGCTCATTTGTAGGGGCGATGCTGTGTCATCGCCCGC
>CAYNDH010000081.1:0-18636 GCA_964395665.1 uncultured Anaerolineaceae bacterium | reverse complement strand
TCCCGCGCCTTTTTGATTCCGGTCAACAGCGGGTGAGGTGTGGATGAATATTTGACGTGAAATGCATTCTCACTTCGTGAATTTTCGTACAATAGAGCATGTAAGGACACCTGTAGAACACAGATGAGGATTTATTGGTAGATGCAGACTTCAAACACTCTGAACCCTATCGACTATGACGTGATCGTCGTCGGTGGACGGCTGGCCGGATCAACGCTGGCGGCGCGGCTTGGGAAATTCGGTTATAGCGTGCTGCTGCTGGAACGCGGGACTCTGCCGAGCCTGCCCGCTGTTTCGTCGCCGATTATTTACGCCTCAACCATGACGCTGCTGGATGAAATCGGCGCGAAAGAATCAGAATACGCCCGCGACACACCCAAAATCCGGCGGATGGCACAGGTCTTTTCCGAAGGTGTGCAGATGGCGATCACCCTGCCGGAGATCGAAGGGCGCGATTACGCTTATGGTGTCGATCGTGCCCGCTTCGATGCCGCACTGTGGGATACCGCCCTGCGCTTCCCGACCGTGACCGGCTGGCAGAACTTCGCCGTGACCGATCTGCTGTGGGAAGGCGAAGGCACACAGCGCAAAGTCGTCGGCATCATCGGACGCGATGCGGACAAGGTGGAACATCAGATCCGGGCGCGGCTGGTGGTCGGCGCTGATGGACGTTTCAGCCTTGTCGCACGCAAGGTCAATGCACAGGTTCGGGATGTCGAAGAGGACTTTCCCGCGTCGATTTACTACGCTTATTGGCGCAACGTCCAGCGCTATGACGAAGCAGGTGACGCGACCGCTGTCGCTTATGCCGGTGATGGGCCGTATGGCTTTCTGGTGATGGACAGCGCGGAGAATACGTCGGCGGTAGTGATGGAAGGCCGCGCCGATTTCTTCGCCAATGTGCAGGATGCGGAAGCGTTTTACCTGGAACACTGCAACGCGCATCCCCTGTTGTCAAAGCGGCTGGAAGGCGCAGAGCGTGTCACCAGTGTGCGCGGGATGAAAGAGGTCGGCAACAATTACCGTGAAGCCGGTGGACCGGGCTGGGCGCTGGTGGGAGATGCCTATCACCAGAAGGACGCGCTCGACGGTCAGGGGATTTACAACGCCGTCTTCAGCTCCAAAGCGCTGGCGCACGCCTTCCGGGACTGGCAGCACGGCGAGATGACATGGCGTGAGGCGGTCGAGTGGTATGACGAGACAGTGCGCATCAAGACTTACAGCGCGTTCAAGGCGCTGCTCAGCCGCATCCAGATGAGCTTTTATGCGCCACAGGCGCCGGAATGGATGATGCACTCGGTCACGCGCTGGATCATGGACGACCCGGCGATGCAGGATCTGATGGGTCAGTTTGTGACGCGCAAGATCCCCGCCGAGATGATGCAGATCATGTCGCCGGCGGTGGTGACACGTGCGGTGCTGCGCGGCGGCCTCCGCGATTTGGGTGAGCAGGTCAAGGCGCGGCTGGGATTGTCGTGATGAACCTCAATCGCTAATTCCTCTCCATGCGAAAACCTGTTTTGCCGGAGAGGGGAACGTAGGGACATGCTTCAGCGTGTCCGCCGCACCCGCCGCTTGGTCACATGGTCGGGAAGAATGCCGACCCTACACCCACCAAATGCATACGCCTCAACATGGTATTTTGTTGGGACATGCTTCAGCGTGTCCGCCGCACCCGCCGCGCATTATGGCATGTAGGGGCCGTATTCTTGCGGCCCATTTATCCCCACAACATCCCATTATTTGAAAACTCTAACTGCACAACTCGAACATTCGTGCTACACTATGAGGTTCCTGCACTTTAACATCACAGACCTGTAGGGGCGGCATTCAATGCCGCCCGCCGCATTACAGTTGCAGCAGCAAATAGGGGCGCATTGCTGCGCTTTTTGCAGCGCATTTACGCCGCAATTCTGACATCCTCGCCGATTTTGAGGGGAAAAATGGTTGCAGCGGCGCATTTTTTTCGCGCCGCCGCCGCTGCCGCCGCAAGCCCCAGACGACAGAAAACGTCTGTTGTCTGTAATGCCCTTATCTTGGTACACATGGGTGCAGCATGTACTGCGTCCCTACGATTCACCGGTTAGGATCGTTTAAAAATTACTTCGGCTGTTCGACAGGGATGTAGCGGCCAACCGTCAGCGATTCGATGTAGATGTCCATTTCCCACGGGATCGCGACATCGGCGGCGCTGAGTTCGACCTCTTCAATCAGTACGCCGCTGTTGCGGATCACCGCAAATGGTGTGGACTCGTCGCGCTCGCCCATCACCATCTGCGCACACACGCACAGCGAGTCCGCAATGCCGCGCTGTGTCACCTGCATCGGATTGCCGAACAGGTCTTCCTTGCCTCGTTCATCCTGAATCGGGCGGAATCCAGCCATCGAGAGCGCGATGCCGGTCGTGCCATAACGTCCAGGGACCAGCCAGCTATCGGTCAGGATCACACCGACATCGGCCTTCAGGTGCTGGCGCATCTCGCGGCGGATGTCAGCAGCGGTGCGATACGGATCTGCGGGAAACAGCACGACTTTTCCGGCGGGGATATTCGAGCGATCCAGCCCGGCATTTGGCGACAGAATGCCGTCTTTATGGGTCAGCAGAAAGCCCATCTGAATCCCGCCGAAGATCTCATCCGCTTCCTGAAGGACAAGCTGCGCCATCTTGGGATTCATCTGATAACGCTGTGCCAGCGCGTCGCCTTCTGGCGTGACGACGATCTCATCAAGGTCCAGCACACGCCCTTCGCTGATCGCGGCGTATTTACTGGAAACCGCCAGAATATCGCCATCCTGAAGCGTGACTTCGCTGGCAGTAAGGCAGTCTACCAATGTGGCGTACAGATCAAATGTGTCCTGCTGTAACGGCGCTCTGACCGGCAGCACCATCAGCGGTTGTGAAGGCATAAAGGTGATTTTCCTGTCTCTGTGTGCAGTCTTTGTGTGCAATTCGGGAATGATCCATATCGTAGCAGCAGCCCCGGTCAAACACCAGAGCCACGCTGTCAGCGACAGAACCTAAAGGACGTTGCCAGTTCCCAGACGCACCCGCAGCATGAGATCGTCTTCCGGCTCGGATTTATCCGACAGAATAGCGAGCGTATCGACGCGGATTTCCCAGCGGAAGTCGCGTTCGCTCAACAGACGAATCACACGCGGCAGCATCTCATGATTGACATCGCGGTGCGTCAGGGTGATGTGTGGACGCCACTGCTCCGGATGATAATACGAGATCGGCTCGGCGGCAGCAGCGGAAAGCGGCCCCCACAACTGCGCCTGAATGTTGATCAACTGAAGGCTGCGGATCACCGGCACGAACAGCACTGGCTCTGGCCCGGTGAACATCCCTAAGCCGTTGGTGCGGATGGTGAAGGGCGGGTTTTCGGCAGCGAAACGGCACAGAATCCGCTCGACCTCATCACAGTCATATTTCGTCGAGAGATGCAGTGAGAAATGCGGAATCGGGGCGGCGGATACACCATGCACGCCGAACTTCTGCCGGAACTCCGCCCACAGTGCTTCGACTTTTGCCTCATGTTCTGCATCCAGCAGCGCGACAATGCCGTACACAGTTATTGACTCCCCACACGCCTGATAACTATTACGATAGATTATAGCGTGCGGGGATCAGTTTGAAGATGAGAAATCAAAGAAATCAAAACGCGGCGAAATCACCTTTCCACCGCGTTTTAACTACACAAAATTTTGTGGCTGTTGTTATAGTCAAACTATGGATACTTGAGCCACTGTTACTGCACTAAACTGGGGGTAACCACATGTAAAACGCCACAAGTAGAAATTGTGGCGTTTGAAATCAGATGTGCCTTTTACGAAGAAGTTTTACTACTTCTCGTCAATCACGAACATCGGCACGACCGAACCCTGACCGGCGGTGACATTCAGCAGCGCGGCGGATGACAGGCGCGTCAGGCAGCATCCGACATACTGCCCACCGAAGACATACGGATCAGCATCGACATAGCGTTTGCTGATGTCCAGTGTGCCATCGATCATCATCGGAAAATCGCGCTCGACCATCTCGACGCGCTCCTGCACCACAAACGGCGTCGTCAGGGCATGGCGCAGGGTCTTTTCCCATTCTTCCTGCGAGGTTTCCCACCCCATGACGACTCCTGCGCCGCCGTATTCATCATTCGGCTTCAGCACCAGATGGCTGCGATTGTCGGCGACGAATTCCAGCAGATCGACTTCTCGGCGGCCATGGGTGGTCTTACGATCCTGCACGCGGCGCGTCCACGGGATGTGCCGGTGAATGGCGTCGATCTCTTCTGCTGTGAAGAGATGTTCATTCGTCTCATCACTAAGGAAGGCAAGGCTGGCTTTTTTAGCGAGCAGTTTCGCGCTGAACGAGTTGGTAATGAACACCGCCTGATCACGCACCGCACGGATCACGGCGGACTCCATGCCAAGGCGGTGGACCAGTTCAGTTGCCAGCACGCGCTTGTACAGCAGGTCGATGCGGAAATCTTCATACCACAATTTACCGTTACGGTATTCCAGTTCACGCGGATCGCACAGCACGCACTTAAAGCCCTCACGCTCGAAGTACTCGGCGATGATGCGGTGTTCGTTGCGGGTGGGCACATCCGCCCAGTCCACAATGCCGATCTGCGGCGCCTCTTTGCCGCCCCATGCCTTATACGAATCGATCAGTGCCCTGATGAGATGCGGCATCCCGGTGTTAGGGTAGACATGATACCGTTCCTGAAACTGGCGCATGATGTCCAGCTCCATGAACATCTGCGTCAGCACATCGCCGTAACCGATCCCCGCCGGAGTCTCGGCGTTGTATTCGACGAACTGAAGATAGCCGTCGCTGACACGATAGAAGGCGTCCAGCCGCGATGATGACCACGGGATCGTGATCCCGGCATCGACATCGACACAGCGCATCTGTTCCTCAAACGGTTCGAGATCAAGCTGATTTCGCAGGTCGGCATCGATCATGCAGGCGGTATGCATTTTACTGAAGGCGCTCAGGATCAGGGCGGTGCGCTGCTGGAGATATCCCCATGCGGCGCGGTCATAAAACTGCGGACGCAGCGTGCGGCAGACGGGGACCTGTCCAAAGCGCAGGTGACGATCCTCAAGATGGCTCATCATGATCTCGTGCGTTTCCTGCGCGATCTGCGGGTTCAGTAAGCGGTGGTAGTCGTCTATCGCCTGATCTAACATGGTACTCATCCCTCACCTTCTACTGACGGGCTGGATGTCAGCGCCAATATCGCCTCCGCCCTGTCTGGATTACGTCTCGTCTCTCATTACGATGCGGTGCCCTGCGTGTTAACCTTCTGCGGTGAGTTGAATGAAGTGCTTCCCTGATACCCGGCGATTGCAGGGGCCGGATTCGTCTGGCCCATGTCTCCAGACCGCCGCTATGGGCGGGCCATGCGGCCCCACTGATAGCGATCACGGGTCGCTTCATTCGATTTCGCCAGCCGGATCGCCATGTCCGCCATGTGCGTCACCATCCAGTTGAAATGCACCTGTCCCAGCGAGTTAATATCCATATCCGGCGCCGGGTTCATGAAGTCGATGGCATAGGGGATTTCGTCTTTAATCGCGAATTCAACGGTGTTCATATCATAGCCAAGCGCACGGCACAGCGTCAGCGAGTCACTGTAGAGGCGCTCATACAGCGTGTCAGAGAAATCGTGTTCTTCGAAGTAATGGTGTGCGCCGTGCTGTCCCGGTTTGTACTTCATCACCCGGACTTCTTCCTGTCCCAGTACCATACAGCGGGCGTAATTATCCCACTCGATGAATTCCTGAATGATCATGGTCAGCAGGCCAGACTGATCGTAGCGGTACCACAACTCGTTCAGGTTGTGGCAGACATAGACATCCCGCCAGCCGCCGCCGTAGGCATCCTTGAGGACCACCGGAAAGCCGCCAACCTCATCCACCAGCCGCTGCCAGTCGATCGGAAACAGCAGATTGCGCAGGCTTTCATCGTGGACAATACCGGGGACATAGCTGTGATTGGGCAGCACCACTGTGCGCGGTGAGGCGAGGCCGAGTTTGTCGGCCAGTGATGCATCGAAGAATTTGTCATCAGCCGACCACATAAATGGATCATTGATGACTTTCGCCCCCTGGAGCGCGGCATTCTTCAGGTAAGAGCGATAGTAGGGGACTTCGTGCGAGATGCGGTCGATAATCACGCGGTATTCGACCGGCTCATTCATCATCGAACCGCCAAGCTGGACGTATTCAGCGACCACGCCTTCATCACGGCGGTTCACTTCCTCAATGAATGCAGGCGGAAAAGACCATTCGCGCCCAACCAATAAGCCAACCTTCAGTGGTCCGGTGCCGGAATGCTGATCCGCCATTGCTGATCCCCTTTGTGATGAACCTAAAAATTCATTTCAAAAACTTTTGAAGTGAGTATAAACAGTCTGCGTTGATGTGACTTTGGATGAAATACACAAACTAGTTTAGTCATGGCCGCCGATGTAATACTGCACCATCTGTTCCCAGTACGGCCAGTCGTGCGCCCAGCCATCCCATTCGCGCAGCGCATTACCGATGCCCTTGTTCCACAATTTGCCGGACAGGGCGCGTGCGCTCTCCGTCAGGCGGTCGTCGCGCCCCCCGGCCATGATGATGTCAAGCTGGCGAAGCTGCTCCAGCCGGTGCCATTCGTGCTCGTTGTCGATAAACTCTATCGGATTATTAAAGTAGACGTGTTCGCCATGCCAGCCGTCGGTCCAGCCCCGGATGTCATAGATACCGCTCAGGCCGATCACGCGGCTGACCTGATCCGGGTGGCGCAGGCCGAAGTTCATGGCGTGGTATGCACCAAAGCTCGCGCCGATGGTGATCAGAAACGGGTTAGCATTCTTCTCTCGGCTCAGGGGCAGCACTTCATTCAGCAGGTAGTTGTCGTACTCCGTCTGACGCCATGCCCGCGCCCCGGGATGCTTCCAGCGGGCGTACCAGCTTTCCTCATCCACGCTGTCCACACAGTACGCCTGAAGCCAGCCCTGCGAGATATGATAGCCAAGGACGCGGGAGAGCATCCCGCGATCTTCCCACTCGTAAAAGCGGCCCCTGGATGTCGGGAAGACCAGCAGACGTGCCCCGGCATGGCCCATCACCAGCATGTCCATGTGACGGTTGAGAGCGGGACTCCACCAGCGATGATGCTCACGATGCATAGAACGGAACCTGTCTTAATGGTGCAGCGGATGAAATAGGATGGATGTAGTGGATCATGATACAAGGATTTTATCCGCTGGTGAAAGAAGTGCAAAAAAGCTGTGAACTTCCGTCACAGGGATACAGCTCACCCGCCTGAAATCCGCGTTCTGGCGGAATGCGTTAAAGCCCGATATGATGCATTTTTGTTCGCGTAGTGTTTACCTGCTTCTGCTTCACCCAGAGGATGTGGACATGAAAGCATCAACACCAGCGGTCAGACTGCGCCCATGGGAAGAAAATGACCTGCCGCTGCTCGAACGCCTGATGGGTGATCCGGCGGTCATGGCGTATCTGGGTGGCGCTGAAACCAAAGCACAGACACGGGCGCGGCATGACCGCTATCTGAAGCGGCGTCAGACCGGCAGCGGCTGCATGTTCGCGATTCTCATCGACACGGGCGGTACGCCTGACACACCCGACACCGCAGTCGGCTTCATCGGCTGTTGGGACAAGGACTGGCACGGACAAACGGTCTGGGAAATGGTCTGGAGTGTGCTGCCTGAATTTCAGGGGCGGGGCATCGGGACCAGGGCGATCGCCGCTGTGGTGAAATATGCCTGTGCCGAACGCAGACACCAGTTCATGCACGCGCTGACAGTGGTGAATAATGGCCCTTCGAATGCCATCTGTCGCAAGTCTGGCTTCAGGCTTCAGGGGGAATACGAAATGGAATATCCACCGGGCCACTTTATGCGCTGGAATGACTGGTCGCTGGACCTGTTAAGTGTAGTGACCTGTATGCCTGTCGCTGCTGATCATTCTGTATCCTGATGAAAACGATCTGAAACCTATGTCCTCTTTTCTCTCAACGCATCCCCCTGCCGCCGGCGTCGATATTGGCGGCACATTTACCGATCTGGTGTTGAGCGCCGATGGTCAGCTTCACATTCACAAGCTGCTCAGCACGCCGCATGATCCATCGGTCGCGATGCTGGCCGGACTGCGCGAAATCCTGCGGCAGACGCTCGGCACAGATGATCTGACCGCGCTCGAATATGTCGCGCATGGTTCAACCGTGGCAACGAATGCGATTTTAGAGCGCAAGGGCGCACGCACCGCCCTGATCACCACATGGGGCTTTCGCGATCTGCTGCTGATTGGCCGCCAGAACCGGCCAGATCTCTATGCGCTGCATCCCACTATCCCGCCGCCGCTGATCCCGCGTGAATACAGCTTCGAAGTGCCAGAACGTCTCGATCATACCGGCGAAGTGCTGACGCCGCTGGACATGGACGCGCTCGATGCGGTGATCGACCAGATCGCGGCGCTGACTCCGCCGGTCGAAGCGGTGGCGGTCTGCCTGCTGTACAGCTTCGTCAAACAGATGCACGAATACGCCATCTACCGCCGGATGCTGGAACGCGGCTGCGCCTGGAAGATCGTGCTGTCATCGGATGTGCTGCCGGAGTTCCGCGAATACGAACGGGCCAGCGCAACGGCACTTGAAGCCTATGTACGCCCGGTGATGTCACGCTATATCGACCGGATACAATCGGCGCTGCCTGTGCCGCTGCGGATCATGAAATCCGACGGCGGCGCGATGGATGCGGCGAAGGTCGAGACACAGGCGATCCAGACCGCGCTCAGCGGACCGGCGGCGGGTGTGATCGGCGCGTATCATCTGGCGAGACTGGCCGGATACGATCAGATCATCACGCTGGATATGGGCGGCACGTCAACCGATGTCGCGCTGTGTCCGGGGGCGCTGGTGCGGCGTCCGGAGTCATCGGTCGATGGCCTGCCGCTGCGGATTCACCTGCTGGATATTGAGACGGTCGGCGCGGGTGGCGGCTCGATTGCGCGGGTCGATGCTGGTGGGGCGCTGCGTGTCGGGCCGGAGAGCGCCGGGGCTGATCCGGGGCCGATCATCTACGGGCGCGGCGGCCAGCAGATCACAGTCAGCGATGCCAACGCCGTGTTGGGGCGGCTGAATCCGGCGCGGTTTCTGGGCGGTCAGATGACGCTTCAACTCGAACCGGCGCAGCAGGCCATATCCATGCTGGCACAGCAGATCAGCATGGATGTCGAAGCGGCGGCACGCGGCGTGCTGGCGATTGCCAATGCCAGCATCGAACGGGCGGTGCGGCGTGTCTCGGTCGAGCGCGGCTATGATCCGCGTGATTTTACGCTGGTGGCCTTCGGCGGTGCGGGTGGGATGCACGCCTGCGATGTCGCCGAACGGCTGGAGATGCGCCGCGTCCTGATCCCGCGCTATCCGGGTGTGCTGTGCGCGTTCGGCCTGCTGGTGGCCGATGTCACCCGTGATTACAGCCAATCTTTCATCAGCCTGTTGGATGCGACTGTCTGGCGGGGTATTCGTGTCACAATACATGAACTGATACGGAGAGCCATAAACGAGTTCGCAATGGATGGTTTCGAAACACCGGAGACGCTGGCACTGAATACGTCACTGGATATGCGCTATCACGGGCAGGCGTATGAACTGTCGGTGCCGGTCGATATCGATGCCGCAGACTTTGATCCTGAATGGTTTCACAGTCTGCACGAGCGGACGTATGGCTTCGCCCTGCGCGACCGCGCAATTGAGGCAGTCAATGTGCGCGTGCAGGCCGTCGGGCTGACACAGAAGCCGGTCATTCTGCCGGAAGCGGTGGATGAACACACGCTGACCGGACGCGAATTCGAACGTGAGGCGCTGCATCCCGGCACGATATTCGACGGCGAAGCGCTGGTCTATCAGTTGGACAGCACGCTGTACGTCAAGGCTGGCTGGCGCGCACAGGTCGATGCGTACCGTAATCTGATCCTGACGCGCATCGATCAGCCATAAAAGCAAAGTCTTATCGTTATTTCGCGGCACGTTGGCCTATGATGACGATGTAGCTAACGCATTCATGTCCTGTATAGACAGCCTGAAGGTGGTTACCGGTGCGGGCCGGAAGTACATCATAACAGCGGACGCCCCGTCGGGCGTCCCTACACCTTCGGTTTTGATTGCCGGTTTTGATTGCCGGTTGCGATAGCCTGAAGTAGCGAAATATCGCATCATTCCCTGCAATACCATCAATCTCTGACATTATTCATCAGGATAACCGCTTAACATTTAGAGGCCATCCACCTTGAACACACCAACGACTACCGACACTCCCAATAACCCGCAGGCAGCCGCAAACCCTGTCCGGCGGCTGCTGGTGGCTGGCGTGATTCTCGCGGCGCTGGCGGCTTACGTGCTGGTGACGTGGCAGGTCTTCACCAAACCATTTCCCGGATTCAACGATTACACGACGGTCTGGGAAGCATCGCGCTCATACTTTTATGACGGACTGAATCCCTACAGCGCCGAGACCAGCCTGAATATCCAGATACGGCTCTATACCCGTGCCGCGCTGCCAGACGAACAGCCGAATCACTACGCCTATCCGTTTTATACGGTCTTCGCATCGTGGCCGTTCATCCATTTCGAGTATACGCTGGCGACTGCCATGTGGGTGGTGCTGCTGCAAGCCTGTCTGGTCGGGGCACTGGTCCTGCTGCTGGATCTGTACCGCTGGAAGCCGAGTCCGCTGATGCTGGCCGGTCTGGTACTGTTCTGCCTGCTCTGTTATCCCGGCGCACGTGGATTGATTCTCGGCCAGATCAGCCATCTGGTGTACTTTCTACAGGTGCTGGCGCTGTGGGCGCTGGTGCGGCGGCGCGATACGCTGTCGGGCGTGGCGCTGGCACTGGCGACAGCCAAACCGCAGATGGTGGTCCTGTTCGTCCCGCTGCTGATCCTGTGGGCGCTGTCACAGCGGCGCTGGCGGCTGACCGGGGCCTTTGCGCTCACGCTGGCGGCGCTGGTCGGCCTGTCATTCCTCATGCAGCCGGACTGGGTGCAAGGCTTCCTCTATCAGCTTCAGCTTTACCCGTCCTATATTGAAGTCTCGACGCCGGCATGGGTGATTGCCGAATACCTGCTCGGTCTGGGGAGCGGCGCGGAACTGGCGCTGAATACCCTTGGACTGATATTTGTGCTGTGGACATGGTTCGCGCTGATCATCCAGCGCAGGCATGAGCGCTTCCTGTGGACGGTGATGATCACCCTCACGGTGACACATCTCGTCGGCCTGCGGACAGCCAGCCCGCATTTTATCGTGCTGCTGATTCCGCTGCTGTTTTATCTGCGCGAATGGGCACGCCAGCGCAAACCGTTGTGGATCGCGCTAACCCTGTTCGCGCTGTTCCTGCTGCCGTGGCTGCACTTCACGCTGACGATTGGTGAGGCCAAATTCGAGCATCCGACCGTGTTTCTGCCGCTGCCGCTGCTGATGCTGGCCGTGCTGATCCTCACACGGCGTCAGTGGTGGCGGACGGTGTATAATTCGGAGTGATAATGCTGAAGCGGATAGCAATCAGCAAGCAGGCCAGCGAGCATGGGCAGGATCATCTTTCGGGGAACACCCGCACATGGGCATGTCAACCCGCCGCTGCCCCTTGCCCACGACCTGATACAGCGCGCCTGTTACTGCACAGGCCCGTCGTCTACAATCAGCGATCCGATCAACCGATTCAACCGGTCATCAATCGAAAGTCAGCGCATGTTAAGTGAACCACCACGCGATAAACGCACGATCCACCCCCTAGAACGCAAGTCCCAGCCGCCACCAGAAGCACCGGAGCCGCAGGAACAGCGTCAGCGGATCTCGCTGCGCATCCCGTATGTGCAGCCGGTGATCACGCTGGTGCTGGTGGTGGTCAATATCCTGATCTTTGCAGCAGGCCAGTTCTCGCCGGAGCTTGACCGCACGCTGCTGGTGAACGGCGTCAATAATCAGACAGCGGTCATCATTGGCCGCGAATATCAGCGCCTGCTGTTCTCGATGTTCCTGCACGCCAGTCTGGTGCACGTCATCGCCAATATGTATTCGCTGTATGTCGTCGGGGCATCGGTGGAGCGCATGTTCGGGCATGTCCGCTTCTTCCTGATCTACCTGCTCGGCGGCCTGACCGGATCGGTGTTGAGTGTGATATTCAATGGACCGCTGGTGTCTTCGGTCGGCGCGTCCGGCGCGGTATTCGCCATTTTCGGCGCGGAGATCCTCTTTATCTATCAGCATCGCCGTCTGTTGGGGGCACGGGGACAGGCCCAGCTTCGCACCATGCTGACGTTCGCCGCGATGAACTTCGCCATCGGCATTCTGAGCGCGGTCACACCCGGCGGCATCAATATCGACAACTGGGCGCATCTGGGCGGCTTTCTGGGCGGCCTGATTCTGGCACGCTTCCTTGGCCCACAGTTGATCCTGCGAGCGCATCCCGACCATACCGGGGAATTTCTGGCAGAAGACATCAATCCCCTGTCACGCCGCGCAACAGTGATTCCCCTCTACATTGCCGGACTGCTGTCACTGCTGATTGTCGCCACCATCATCGTGAATTAACGCCGTACTGCCGCACGATCCACCCTGCCTTCAGAGTCAGCGCTTGCCAGTAATGGCGTCTGCGGGGATAATGCCTGCCTGATTGTGAAAATCTGACAGATCAGGAAATAGTAAGGGACAGCAAGGAGCTTCGCTGTTGAAGAGAGCAGAGACAACTTTGGTAATGATCTCGCGTTTGAAGGTTTCACAGGTTAAGCGAGTGCTGACCCTGTCTGGCATCATGATTCTGATGCTGCTGTTATCCGCCTGTGGTGGGGAGACGGCATCCCCCGATGCACCCGCTGATACGGCGGTCCCGGCGGCGACAACTGCCGCCGGTGATCAGAACACCGGTAACAATCCGGATGCGGTACAGGTGAACGAAACCGGCCAACTGCCGGTCGATGCATCCAGCCAGCCGCTGGTGGCACGGGTAAACGGTGTCGGCATCATACAGGCGGACTTTGATCGCGCACTGGCCCGCAGTCAGCAGTCAGGCGCGGTCGTCGCCGATCAGGATGCACTGGCCCGCACCGTACTGGATATCCTGATCGAGCAGGCCGTGATCGAACAGGCGGCAGTTGAACTGAATATCACCGTCAGTGATGCAGAAGTTGAAGCAGATATTCAGAATATGATCGCGCAGGCTGGCAGCCCGGATGCGTGGGCGCAGTGGATGAGTGATAACCTCTATACCGAAGAGGAATACCGCGCAGCCGCCCGTTCGCAGATCCTGACGCTGCGTGTGCGCGATCAGGTCATCGCGAATGCCGCCGGTCAGGAAGAAAACGAAACACTGACACAGGTCCATGCCCGTCATATCCTTGTCAGCACCGAAGCCGAAGCGCAGCAGATCATGCAGCGGCTTCAGAACGGTGAATCATTCGAAGCGCTGGCGCTTCAGTATTCACGTGATGTGACAACCCGTGAGCGCGGCGGTGATCTGGGCTTCTTCATCCGTGAGAATCTGACGACGCCCGAACTGGCTGATGCTGCATTTGAGCTTCAGCCCGGAGAACTGACCGGCCCTGTGACGACTGCATTGGGCTATCACATCCTTCAGACTATCGAGTTTGGCACCACAACCGTCGCTGATGAGGACGCCGCACGTCAGCAGGAAAGCGTCTTTAACCGCTGGCTCCGGCGCGAACTGGATGCCGCCCAGATCGAACGTTTCCTGCCGTGATCAGGCTGCAATCAGACTGCAAGCAGGCTGCAATCAGGCTGCAATCTAGGCTGCAATCAGGCTCAATCAGGCTCAATCAGGCTCAATCAGGCCGTGATCGGAGCGACAATCGACTGAAGCACACTGATCAGCCGAATATTGCGTTATAATGAGTGCGTTAGGAATCCTGTGTTGCCGCGTGTAAAACGGGATAAATTCAAGTACACTGATCGGTGCGGGGATTGATGGGCGAACAGGTGAGTGCGTTCAGCCTCAGATCGTCTCCGCATAAAGTGTGACTTTTGTCGCTGGTTCTATGGATGTTCCCCTTTTCACACAGCTTATGGCTTTTGATAATTTACCTGACCTTGAAATGCCCGAACTGCAACCCGGCGATGAGGTGACCAAAGAGGTCATCGCTCACGGTGACGCCACCAACGACCGCAGTCTTGCGCGGCGGTTGGCGCTGCAGGCGCTCTACGAAATTGACAGCGCCCATCACCCGGTGGGCGACGTGATGAACGCGCAGGTTCGCAATCTGGATCAGCCTGTTTCAGACCATACCCGCGCCTATCTGCGCTTTCTGGTCAATGGCGTGATGGAATATCGCACCATTCTGGATGACCTGCTGCACCGCTATGCGCCTGAGTTCCCGGTGGCACAGATCGCCATCGTCGATCGCAATATCCTGCGTATTGCCGCGCTGGAATTCGCGCTTTACGGCACAACGCCGATCGGTGTCGCCATCGATGAAGCCGTTGAACTGGCGAAACTGTTTGGGGCGGAAGGTGCGCCGCGTTTCATCAACGGCGTGCTGGGTGCGCTGGCCGATGATCAGGCCACGCTGGATACCCTGTCAGACCTGATTGACTATCCGGAAGATGGCGATGAGGGTGATACCTCACCGGATAGAAGTCTGCGTGCAGAGATTGCCCCTGTGGATGCGCCGGTGGTTGATACGGCTGATACGTCTGCGGGTGCATCTGACAGCACGACCGGCAGCGGTGTAGACGACGCTGCGCTTTCTGATGAAGACGCAGATGTAGTCAACAGCGCCACTGGAAAATTACCCGCGACTGAGGACGATTAACGGAAATATACTTAATGAATATCTTCGGTGTTGGTGAAGTTGAACTGGTCCTGGTTCTACTGATCGCGCTGATCGTGGCAGGGCCAAAGCGGATGATCCAGTGGATGTACACACTGGGTCGCTGGACTGCGCATCTCCGCCGGATGTGGGGAGAAGCAGTCGTCACCATCCAGCATGAGATCGACGAAGCGGGGCTTGATATTGAGGTGCCGAAGGAACCCCCCACCCGTGGCACCCTGCGCAAGATGACCTATGACGCCATCAGGCCGCTGGCCGAGCCGGTGAAAGAGGTTGTCGATGAAGTCCGTTCTGTTAGCACTGAGATCGATACGACGGTCCAACAGACACGCAACATGGTACGTGGTCTGGGGGATGATGTGCGGGCCACTGGCCGCCAGCTTACCGCGCCCCCCACATCGGACACTACAGGCTCGGACAGTACAGGCTCGGACAGCGCGGCTGATCAGCCTGTGAGCAGTCAGCCCATCAATGAACGGCCTGTCAATGACCGGCCAGCCAACGGACATACACAGCCGACCACCGATCAGCCGTCGGATGACGAAAAGCCTTCAGATGGGCCTTTCGGAACATGGTCGAGTCGTAAGGAATAGCTGCAATGGCGACACGCACCCCCATCAAACCCCCTGCGCCGACTCCTCCGGACGAATTCAATCCCGAAGAAGGCCACGAACTACGAATGTCGCTGCTCGATCACCTGCTTGAACTGCGCAACCGCGTTACCAGGGCGGTGCTGGCGCTGCTGTTCGGCGTCGTCATCGGCTTCGCATTTACCGAGCCGGTCTTTCGCTTTCTGCTAAGCCCATTCTGCGATGTCTCCACCATCTGTCAGGTGCAGACGCTGACGCCGACCGAAGGGTTGATCTCATACCTGCGGGTTTCGCTGCTGATGGGCGCGATTATCGCCATTCCGATCATCACCTATCAACTGTTGATGTTCATCATCCCCGGCCTGACAAAGCGTGAACGCCGGATCATCCTTGCCGCGCTTCCGGCGATCACACTTCTGTTTATGATCGGCGTGTGGTTTGCGTGGACCGTCCTGATCCCACCAGCGCTCGGCTTTCTTGCGAATTTTCAAACGGACATCTTCCGGGCGGAATGGACCGCCGACTCCTATCTTGGCTTTGTGACATCACTCCTGTTCTGGATGGGCGCATCGTTCCAGACACCGCTCATCTTCTTTACGCTGTCCATCATGGGACTGGTCACGGCGAAAGCGCTGGCGAGTCAGTGGCGGCTGGCAATCGTCGGATCATCAGTGGCCGCGGCCATCATCACGCCGACAGTAGACCCGATCAATATGTTTCTGGTCATCGCGCCGCTGCTGGTACTGTATCTGATCAGTATCGTGCTGGCGGCAGTCGGGACACGGCGCTTCAACCGTGCTGGTCAGACCAACGCCGCTTCATAGCGACAAGATGCCCGCCAGAATGTGGCACCGCCTGAATGCGGCACTCTTCCCGCGCATTGTCTATAAGAAAACAGCCCCGCTCTTGCGAACAGGGCTGCTGCGACCTGAACTCAGGTTTTGAAAGGATATAGCACCCACCAGCGCTTGTTCTACGTCTGGTTGTCGGATTTCTGACGCATGACGCCGGACTGTTGTATTACCCCTGTTCGCTGCTGTCGCCATCCCGGCCAAAGACATGCCACAGGAAGGTCAGGAAGTCGGCGTACTGGTGGATGAGTTTGGATGTCGGCTTGCCCAGTCCATGCCCTGCTTTCGTCTCCACCTGAAGCAGAATCGGGTTTTCGGCGGCCTCATCTGCTGCGGACTGAAGGGTTGCCGCGAACTTGAGCGAGTGCAGCGGCACAACGCGGTCATCGCTTTCGGCGGTATGAATCAGGATCGGCGGATAGCTCACACCGGCCTGGACATTGTGCAGCGGCGAATAGGCATAGAGGAATCTGAAGTGTTCTTCGCTTTCATCGGCGTTGCCATATTCCGGCGTCCAGTAGCGACCAGCCGTGAAATGCTGATAGCGCAGCATATCCGTCACCGGGACACGGCAGATCACACCGCCGAACAGATCTGGCCGCTGGAGCATACAGGCCGCCACCAGCAGGCCGCCGTTACTGCCGCCCATAATGCCGAGCTGATCCGGGCGGGTGTAGTTGTTGGCGATCAGCCATTCCGCCGCCGCGATGAAATCATCGAAGACATTCTGCTTGTTTCCGAGCATCCCCGCCTCATGCCATGTCTCGCCGTATTCAGCGCCCCCACGCAGGCATGCCACCGCCACCACGCCGCCCTGATCCAGCCACGGCAGCGCCCACGGATAGAACTCCGGTGTCATGCTGACCGAGTAACCGCCGTATCCGTACAGGATCACCGGCAGATCGCCGGTCAGCTCGGTATCGCAGCGATAGGTCAGGAACATCGGGACGCGGGTTCCGTCTTTCGAGTGATAAAAGACCTGCTTGGTCATGTAATCGGTCGGACGGAAGCTCATACCCGGCGTGCGGAAGCTTTCCAGCTTCTGCTCCGTGAAGTCATAGCGCAGGGGGATCGCCGGTGTCAGGTACGAGGTGAAGTGGATGAACATCTCATCATGCGACGCCCTGCCGGAGATCCAGTTGATCGAGCCGAGCGACGGCATCGGGATCTCGCGCTCGTGTTGGCCGTCCAGCGTATGCAGGTGCAGCCGATGTGTGGCGTCCTGCTGGTGGACGATGACGAACTGCTGATTGATCATCAGCGCCAGACTGATAGGATGTTCGCTCTCCGCGATCACCGTGCGCCAGTGTTCACGGGCAGGCTGATCGAGATCAAGCGCAATCAGCCGACCCTTCGGCGCATCCAGATCGGTGATCAGGTAGAAGGTGCGGCCCACATTCCCGACGAAATAATAACTGGCGTCGGCCTCATCGATCAGGCGGACGACATCGCCGGACAGCCTGTTCTGCTCGTCGATCCCGATGTAGTAGAAGCGGTTGCGATTGATCGCCCCGTGCCAGACCGACATCACACAGAAGCGGCCATCATCGCTGATTTCCGGCGGGAAGTTCAGGCTCTTTTCGACCGGATCTTCGTAGATCAGCGTATCAGCGCTCTGCGGCGTGTTGATGCGATGCAGGTACAGGCGGTTATAAGCCTGCAAATCTTCGGCGGGGACAGAGCCGGGTTCGGGATAGCGGTTATACAGAAAGCCGGAGTGATCGGCCAGCCATGCGATGCTGGTGAAGCGCGCCCACTTCAGCACTTCGGGCGCATCGACTTTGGTATCAGTATTGCGAATGCGGATCTCCTGCATATCACTGCCGCTGACACTGACCGCATACGCAAGCTGGTGACCATCGCGGCTCAGCTGCCAGTTGATCACCGCCACTGTGCCATCATCGCTGAGGGTGTTCGGGTTCAGCACTTCCTCAAGGCCAGCATCCTGATCGGCGGCTTCGGCATCCAGTGCGCGGCGTGCATCAGACTCCGCCTGTATCGATACCCGGTACAGCACCGGCTGATCCTGCAGGCCGTCATTTTTGGTAAAGTAGTAGTAAGCACCGGCGCGTACTGGCGTCGAATATTTCACGTAGTTCCATGCGTCAGTCAGGCGCTCGCGGAAGCCTTCGCGGGACTGGCCCTGTGCCAGAAATGCTTCCGTCAGCGTGTTCTGTGACGCGATGAACGCCTGCGTCTCCGGCGAATTCGGGTCTTCCATCCAGCGGTAGGGATCGCGGACCTGTGTACCGTGATAATCATCGACCTGATCGACCTTGTGGGCAGCGGGATAGGCGTACTTTGGCATCGTAACGTCCTTTAACGATTCTTTTCG
>CAYNDH010000080.1:0-18858 GCA_964395665.1 uncultured Anaerolineaceae bacterium | reverse complement strand
CGGGGCCAGCGGCATTGGCAACGGTCAGTGAGATGGTGTAGGTGCCCGGATTGGCGTAGGTGTAGGGCTGCGGGTTCTGGTCGGCACTCGTGCCGACGCCGTCGCCAAAGTCCCATGCATAGGCGGTGATACCATCACCTGTGGAGCGGTTTTCAACTGTGACGGTGTTTCCGTCTACAGCTATGATCTCGAACGATGCCACCGGAAGCTGCGGCTGTGGTGTATCTGTCAGCACGATTTCCGTCGGCTCATCGGTCGGGGCTTCAGTTGGCGCTTCGGCTGTATTGGTCGGCGGTATTGCTGTCTCGGTGGGTGGCTCTGGTGTCGCTGTCGGAGCTGTGACCACGACCGCATTCGTTGCCGATGACGTTTGACCATTCGCATCGGTGATTGTCAGTGTGACCTGATAAGTCCCCGGCTGCGCGTATTGATGGATAATGGTCTGGGTGCCATTTGGCTCGGTCGTGCCATCGCCGAAGTCCCATAGATAAGTGTTGATGCTGCCAGAGGAACTACTGGTGAACTGAACGCCGAAGAGTGGATCGGTCAGTGGGACAGCATTGAAGGCGGCGCGCAGTGTATCGGTGACGGTGATCGTCTGGCGTGCGACATCGGACTGACCGGTGTTGTTAGTGACCGTCAGCGTAACTTCATAGGTGCCATTGCTTTCAAAGGTGTGGACGACATTGGCCTCGCGGGTGTCGCTGGTTGGCGAACCGTCACCGAAGTTCCACAGGAAGTTGACGTTATCACCTGATGACTGATTGGTGAACGTGACCCGCAGCGGCGCAGATCCCGATGTGACATTTGCGACGAAGGCGGCACGCGGCGGTTTCAGCGGTTCTGTCACCGAGATGACGAGATCCCTGAAGTCATAGGTGTTATTCGGGCCGTATGTTGTCAGGCGGACGGTATATGTCCCCGGACGCTGGAAAGTATGGGTGGCATTGCTTGAGGTTTCAACCGCAGTACCATCACCGAAAGTCCACTCATATCCGACGATGTCGCCCGTTGAGGTGTTCGTGAAGTTTACCGTCAGCGGGAAGTCACCCTGGGTCGGTTGTGCGGTGAAATTCGCGTCGGGCGCCTGTGGTGGCCGGTTAACGACAACGGTGCCTGTCGTCTCATTCTTCCCGCCATTGCCGGTGACTGTCAGCCTGACGGTGTAGGTGCCTGCAGTTGTGAAGGTATGAAGTGGGTTACGATCGAGGCTGAAGGAGCCATCGCCGAAATCCCATTCATAGGTATTGATCTGGCCGGCTGACCGGTTGGCGAACTGTACCGTGAGCGGTGAATTACCGGTATTCTCTTTCGGGACGAAGTCAGCCACTGGTGGGGCGACCTGACGATCCTGAACGACGATGGTCATGCGCTGGCGGTCAGTTCCGCCGGGGCCGCGAGCTTCCAGAATGACGTTGTACTGGCGCGGTTCCGTGAAGGTGTGCTGTGGATTGCGCTCATTACTGGTGACACCGTCGCCGAAGTCCCAGTGAAATGCGTCAATCTGTCCGCCAGCAGACCGGTTGACAAAGCGCACTGTCAGCGGGGTGCTGCCGCTGGTGACATTGGCAGTGAAGTCAGCCACAGGCGGATCAGCGGTCTGGACGTCGATCGTCGCGCTGACATTCGACTGCCCGCCGGGGCCGTTCACGGTGAGTCTTACTTCATAGGTGCCCGCCTGACGATAGGTGTGGACCGGGTTACCTTCGTTGCTGGTGCTGCCATCGCCGAAGTTCCAGCTATAGCCGGTGATGTTCCCGCTGGAACGATTCGAGAAGGAAACGACCAGCGGTGCCTTCCCTGAAGTGGGGGAAGCAATGAAAGCGGCGAGAGGCCGTGCGATGCTCTGTGTCTGCGTGGGGACAAGCGTCGGCGCCTGATTCTGCACGCGGATGCCGTTTACTACGGTCTGTGCGATGGTCCCATCCCGAAGGAAGACACGCAGCCGAAGCTGATAATTTCCATCTGGGGCGCGGCCATCAGTAGTGGACCAGATCCCCAGCAGGTTATTGCTGACGGGGGTCAGGCGGACGCCGCCAATTGGATACCACAGATTCTGTGGATTAGGGTCCGGGCCGAACTCCAGTTGATATTGCAGGAAGCTGGGGTGCACGGCTGACCCAAGGACCTGAACATTCCCTGCAACGGTGTTCCCCGGAATGGGTGAGACAATAAAGATACTGGCGACTCCCTGCGAAGGCGGAATGATGGGTGGTGGCAGGGTAGGGGGAAGCTGATTGACGCTGGTCGGCAGAGGCAGGAATGTAGGGCTGGCGCCGAGTCCGACGCTGGTGGGTGGACCAGACGCAGTAGTGGTCGCTGTAACAAAACTTGTACCATCTGGAAGGGCCGTTTGATCAATTGATTCTTCAGGTGCCTGTGTCAGATTACAGGCACTGATGAGAAAAATCAGAAGAATGATCGATATGAGGCCGATCCATCTGGGGGCCAGACCGGGTCGCTTCATTTTTGAATCCTTTGCAAGTTGAGACATATAATCCAATTATACTATAGCCGCGATTGTACGGGAAAACCTGACGCTTACCATGCGTGTTGTCGATTCTCGTCTGCACAGCATCTGAGGCAGGCCCTAACGTATCAAATTACAAACCGGCTGAATCTTCTGATCAGGCTATAATCAAAAGTTGTGAAATAATTAAATTTCCTGAACTGTATTTGTCTGCACATGTCGGGGATGAGGTAGCATTTGGACTTTTCATTGGGTGGCATCCGTCAGTCGTTTAAGGGACCCAGCTGGCTGAACGCGGGTTTAGCCGTATGTTTGCTGTTGATCGTCCTTTACAGCCTGATCCAGCTTCGGTTTGACCCTGATTTCGTTTTTGGCGGGACGCTTGCACTTGTACTGACCGCACTGGCAATTGTCTTTACCAGCACCTTGAGCATCGAAAAGCTGAGCACAGCGCACATGGTTGGCATGTTTGCCTTTCTGGTGTCGCCTGAAGGGGCATTTCCGCTGCTGACCCTGTGTGTGCTGATTGGCGGGACGATTGGCTTCGGGATTCAGCAGTTTCTGGCTCGCGACCGTTTTCAGGAGCTGTTTGGAACACGGACATTGTTTGTTCTTGCCCGAATCACCATCAGTTTCTGGCTGGCATCGGTGGTCTATGTTGTGGCAGACCTTCCGCTGCCGATTCAGTCGGCATCAACGCGTACACTGAGTTTTCTCGCGTGGGTCGTCCTTTATACAGCAGTTTATACCGGGACCTATTTTGTCATTTTCGCCCTGCAATTGCGGATTATGTATCCACAACAGGCGCGGCAGACCCTGCGCGAAGATTTTCTGCGTATTCTGGCGATTATCCTTCTTCCAGTACCCTTTACTGTCATCGGTGCCGAGATCTTTACGCTGGTCAGTGTGACGTCACAGCTCACACTGATGCTGGGGCTGGCAATGATTATCTTCGCGATGTATGCCCTGACACGTTCGGAAGCCCATGTGCGTGATCGTTTCTCCGACCTGCAAACGATTACTTCAGTCATGGAAGTGATGCGCGGCCAGCTTGATATGGACCAGATTACGCAGACCGCCTTCCAGCAGATTTCGCGAATCATTCCCACCCGGTATCTGCTGGTTGCACTGAAGCATATGGAAGGCGATCAACTTCAGATTTCACGTGTGAATGGAAAGCAGATCGAGCGCCTGGCTGAACCTGATGAAACAGCCAGTGCGCTTTTGGTACAGGTGATTTCAGCCGGAAATATCCTGGTGCGTGATGCTGCCGGGATGGTCTTCACACCGTATGATGGGGACCTGAATGAACGGAGCGTCCGGCGGTATCAATGGCTCGCGTTTCCGCTGATTGCACATGATACGGTCATCGGCGCGGTTGCACTTCCGATTGAATCTCAGTATTCGCGTGCGCTGACAACCGGAAATCTGCATCTGCTGAAAATCATTGCAACGTCCAGCAGTGTCGCGATCCGGAATGCACAGCTCTATCAACATGAGGCGGATCGGGCGGCGCAGTTAGTGACGCTGAACCGGATCGGTGCGCTGTTGAGTGGTACGCTGTCACCGGAACTTGTGCTGGATACTGTGATTTCATCGGCCTCGGTGATCTCTCAGGCGAATGCCTTTGCTGTTCATCTGTTTCTGGATACATCACAGGGACTGCTGACAAAACGGACGGCAGGTTTTCAGATTGAGGATGAGGATGCTATTCCGCCAGTGATTATGTCGCTGGAACGCAATCTGACCGAGTTCAACCCAGGTCAGACGGATTTCATCGGGAATTCACCGGTGGTAATCAGTGACATCTATGATGATGAGCGTACTGCACCGCTGGTGGATATGCTGGAAAAGCAGAATACAGCTTCATTGGTTGAGATGCCGCTTGAGATGGGAAATAAGGCGCTAGGTGTCATTGTGTTTTATTACAGTCATTCGAGAAGCTTCAGTTCTGATGAAATTGAGCTTCTGCGGACTTTCTCTACACAGGCAGCGCAGGCAATCAATAACGCGCAGGTCTATACCACCACCGATGAAGCCTTTCAGCGTAGTATGGAACAGCTGCTGACGCTGGCAACCATTGGCCGTGTACTGACATCCAGCATTGATGTGGAGAAAATCTGCGAGCTTATTCTGTCCAATCTGATCGTCGTGACACGTGTCCATGCAGGCGTTGTGATCCTGAATGATTTCAAAACCGATGAACGGCAGGTGATGGCGCAGGTAGGCT
The DNA here is from genome assembly GCA_964395665.1 of uncultured Anaerolineaceae bacterium. Lineage (GTDB taxonomy): Bacteria > Chloroflexota > Anaerolineae > Aggregatilineales > Phototrophicaceae > JAEZAF01. The sequence continues at coordinate 14,158 of CAYNDH010000080.1, read as the reverse complement.
ATGAGAAGCCGATCACTCAGATAGAGATGCTCAGTCAGCACGGTATCCTGCGCCATGTAGAGAATTCTGGAGCACCGTGGCGTGTTGAAGATGCCGCTCAGGAGACCGATTATTTCTCACTGCTTGATGATTCAGCATCCCAGTTGGCTGCGCCTATCATGCTGAACGATGAATCACGTGGTGTGATTCTGGTTGAAAGCAAACAGCCTCACGCCTTCACTGATGAGGATGTTTATTTCGTCACTCAAGTGGCGAATCAGGCGGTGATTGCGATTGAGAACGCACGGTTATTTGCAAATGTCATTGAAGGTCGGGATCGGCTTCAGGTTCTGCTGGATGCAATGGAAGAGGGGATCATCCTGGTGGATCGTGATGGGATCGTGGCCCTGGCTAATCCCAGAATTGATCTCATCGGGCTGAACCCGCAGCAGATCACCGGTCGTTCGCTGCAAAGCCTGCTGCGTGACCCGGATCTGCCCTTTATTGAAGCTGCCGGATTTGAGTCGATTGATGCAGGGCAGCGTTTTTCAGAAACCCTCTATGAAGAAGAGCAGCACGTCCCGATCAATTATATTGTGCGAACGGATAATGCCCTGACTTATATCCGTCGGCAGGTGATCCCGATTTATGACCAGAACCACACTGTGATGGGACAGCTTCTGGTGTTTTATAACAAAACACAGGAAGAAGAACTTGTGAAAACCCGTGAGGATATGTCCCGCATGATTGTGCATGACCTCCGCAGCCCGCTGACCGCTGTCACAACCAGCCTGAAACTGCTGCAGGATTATGTTCCGAAGGACACTGAATATTACCAACTGGTGCAGACACTTACCGATACCAGCCGCCGTGCGATTCGAAAGCTGCTGGCACGGGTGGATTCCATTCTTGATGTCGCCAAAATTCAGAGTGGACAGATGACACTTGAAAGAGAAATTGTCGATCTGGGGATGCTCACATCCGCTGTGAGGCAGGAACTGGAGCCGCTCGCAAAGGAAATTTCCATCCAGATTAAAACCGAGATCCCGGATACACTGCCACCACTCAATATCGATGCCGATAAAGTTGAGCGTGTGATCCTGAATCTGGTTGATAATGCCCTCAAATATTCACCGTCAAATTCGAGTGTGGTGATCCATGCCGGTGAGGTGGAATCGAATATAGAAGCTGATGGAGCTGTCCGTATCGAGATCATGGACCGTGGGCCGGGCATTCCAGATGATTATAAGGAGCATCTGTTTGACCAATTCGTGCAGGTAGATGGTCGTAAAAGAGTGAGAAGGGGAGTCGGATTAGGGCTTACATTCTGCCGGTTGGTTGTAGAGGCACATGGTGGACGGATCTGGGTGGAGGACCGGGAAGGCGGCGGCAGTATTTTCGCGTTTACGGTGCCTGCCGTGATGGTTGAAAGCTATACACCAAAGGATCAGAATGGACGCGACAAGCTTTCAGGCCCGTAGATGCAGCCATAGATACACCATACTCTGATGTGAAACAGGTTCTGTGTCAGCCCTGCCTGTGTTTTCACTAAAGCCGCAGCTTCTGTACAGTCTTAGGGCGACCAGGTTGTTTTTCTCTACGCCGATTTCGACAAGCCGGATGTGCTTCTGCGCTGCAATTTCCAGCAGATACTGGATGATCTGTCGTCCGATCCCCTGATTCCGCCAGGTTTCCATAACGATGAGGTCGCTGATCTCCGCACCTGAGCGCCAGCGGCTGAGCTGCGCGAAGGCCACCGGTTCATTGTCCGATACCGATGCGGCTACCACTGTAGCGGCTCGCTGCTGCTGCTGACGTGCAATCGCAAGCTCGAAAGTGTAACGGGCATCGGCCTGCTGCTGCCAGCAATTGCTGTGAAGCAACGTGAAATCCCCTTCCTGTGCTGGACGAAGATACCATGGATGAAGGGAAATATTGTGCGGCGGTGTGGACAAGCTTTCGACCTCAGCACATGCTAACGTGTGCATTAGTGGAGTACAGTCAACAGAATAATAGTAAATGAAGATGTGACCTTTCCAGTATAATGGGAAACAGGAGTTGCGAAGGTTGTCTCCTCTGAAGTCAACTGATTGAGGTATGTTGAATGAAGATTTTAATTGTCGAAGATGAGATGGTCATCCGGGATGCATTAGCCGCGAAACTGCGTTCCGAGGGTTTCCGGGTTGTGACGGCGGCTGATGGTGCTGCGGGTTTGCGCGCATTTCACGAAAATGAGTTCGATCTCGTGATTCTCGACATTGTGCTGCCCGGTCAGCTTGACGGTCTGGGGGTTTGTCGGCGCATCCGTGAGACTTCCGATGTGCCGGTAATGATGCTTTCGGCGCAGGCAATCTCGGAAGACGATATCGTTGAAGGCTTACAGGCTGGGGCAGATGAATATCTGATCAAGCCGGTGCGGACGAACGAATTTATTGCCCGCGTGCGTGCGCTGCTGCGTCGGGCCACGCTTAACAGTAATGTCCCGGAGATGCATTACGATGATGGCTATCTGACGGTTGATCAGCATCGGCGACATGTGCATGTGGAAGGCAAACGGGTGCATCTGACGCCAACCGAGTTTAAGCTGCTGTCGGTACTGATCGATCATGCTGGCCGAGTGGTGCCGCAGCGCGATCTGCTGGAGCAGGTCTGGGGGCAGGAATATGTAGATGACATCTACTATCCCCGGGTGTATGTCAGCCAGCTTCGCCATAAAATTGAGCCTGATCCGGCGACACCGACTTATATCCTGACCGAACATCGAGTTGGCTACCGTTTTGAGAAGCAGCAGTCAACAGAACCCAAATCGTAACTGCGATGCAGGTGCTGAGTTCACTTAACCTGATTCTGAACGGCCTAATGCTGGTCGCTGCGAGCAGTTTTGTCGGATTGCTCTTCTGGTATGACCGCCGAAAGCCGATTATTCAGTTTCTGGGCATCGCTGTTATCTTTATTATCCTGTGGAATATCGGAGTGCTGATCTCGCAGGTTTTGCAGCTTCTCACCCTTCAGGTTGATTCACACCTCTTTACCAGAGCGCTGATCGAGATCGGCTTCAGCGGGGCCAGTATCGCCATTTACGGCTTTGTCAGCCTGATTGCTGGTATACATACACGTCAGCTTCGTTATCTCTCGCTTCTAAGCCTCTTACTGATTATCGTCTACTACATATTTCTTATAGTCATCGGCAACGCCAATACACAGGCTATTTCTACAACGCCTACCCTCAGTGTTTTCTATTTTATTTTTTCGATTGGTTCTGTATGGCTGACACTGCGTTATCGCCGGAAGATCGATAGTTTTCTGGCAAGCAGCGGCGTGCTGATTTTTGTGATAGGGCAGGGGATCACATTTATCAATCCGCAGATCCCGATCACAGAACTCTCGACCAACATCAGCAGCTTTGGGGTTTTGCTGTTATCCATCGCAATTATTCATCATGAGATGCTGCGACCGCTGCGTCAGCATGTTACACAGGTTGAGGATATTCATCAGGCAACACTGGCGATTTCCAGTCAGTTGGCGCTGAGCACGGTGCTGAATGAGATCTCGTCACAGGCAGCAAACTGGACAGCCGCAGATGCTGTTGCCATCTTTCTGAAACGACAGGATGGACTCGAACTCGTCAGCAGCTATGGACTGCCGGAGCCGGTGTCAAAATCTCTAATCCCTTTTACTAATACAGTTGCGGGACGAAGTGTTGTTGCAAGAAAGACAATTTATATTGAAAACTATCGACGGGACTGGGTAGGTGGTGATGATCTGCCATATGCACAGGATACATTTGGCTCTGTCATCGCGGTCCCTCTGGAATACAGTAATGAGGTGATCGGTGCGATTCTGGTGATTGCCGGTCAGCACAGTCATCTTTTAAATCAGGATCAGGCGTTTGACCTTGAACATATCGCTGCTCAGGCGGCGGTTGCGATTGGACATGGGCGTCTGTTTGAAGCGGTGACATCTGCACGAAAGCAGATGGAAACCGTTCTTGAGAGCACGGATAACCTGATTGTGGCTTTTGATCGGCAGTTAGCATTGATCTTTATCAACAGTGCTGCGCGGAAGGTGTTTAATCTGCCAGACGAACAGATGCCTGTTAAGCAGATGCCTGATAAGCAGATGGCTGATAAACAGGCTGTTATTGGGTTGATTGAAAGCGTCATCGAAAAGAATCCAAACCAGATTGCGCTGCGTGATCTCCTGCGGAAGCTGCTGCGTGATCGCAAATTTGTCATTGAAATCGAGTATGAAAGCCGCATTTATCTGTGTCATTTATCGACTATTGGTACACAAACAGTCGATGGTTTTGTGGCTGTATTCAACGACATCACTTATCTTAAAGAGCTGGATCGTATGAAGAGTGAGATGATCAGGATGGCAAGCCATGATCTGAAAAATCCGCTCATGGGGGCGATGCTGTATCTGGATCTGGCTCGTGAACAGTCCACAGGCGGAGAGGAATCGCTGGAAGTTGTGGAAGCACAGCTTGACCGAATGCATCGGATCATTCAAGGAGTTCTTGATCTGGAACACGTCCGCCGCGGACTGAAAAAGAGAGTATTGTGTGATGGTCAGGTGATCGCCAGGTCGGTCTGGAAGGATCTCAAAGGCATCGCGGCTGAAAATGACATCCAATTCTCATTTTTCATCGAAAATGAAGAGCAAACAGCCGAATATATCAGTGAACTGGCGGGCTGCTGTTTCATGGGTGATCCTCATCAGATTGAGCGGGCGCTCATTAACCTGGTTGAGAATGCGTTGAAATTCACCTATAAAGGGGGATATGTCTGGCTCAGGGTGTCCGAAAAGGATGACCGTGTTATATTTTCGGTGCAGGATACAGGCGTGGGTATCCCAAAAGAAATCCAGGGGCAGATATTTGAGCGTTTCTTCCGTGGGAGCCAGAGAGGTGTTGAACATGTATCTGGTTCTGGACTTGGATTAAGTATCGTTAAAACGATTGTCGAACAGCATAATGGGCAGATCATCGTAGATAGCAGTGCTGGCGTGGGGACAACGTTTACCATCAGTTTTCAGAAAGTAGAGTGAGTTCGCATAGTCATGAACCCAACACATAAACTTTTGTATCTTCTCGCTTTAATCACCAGTACACTTTTCGGATACTTCTCAGTTTCCAACTTCCAGAGAACACAGACCAGTGAGATTAATACCCTCACTCAGTCCGATCTTTCCACCATCACAGGAAATGTTCAACGACCTAACGCTGTTGCTATATCAGGCACAAAGCTTTACATCGCTTGCAGTGGAGACTGGACGATCTACGAAATCGACCTGACAACAAAAACCACAGTTACCTATATCTATGGTGTTCGCAACAGTCATACACTGCTGGTTGATGACTCTAATGAGAACGAAATCACAATCTATGCTCCAGACTTTGTCCAGAACTCACTGCTTCGGGTGAATCCGGTACGATCTCCTGAAACCGTTGCAACAAACCTTGAAGGTCCATGGGGGATTGCAAGCCTGAACCGTGACATCTTCCTGATCACCAGCAGTGATGGAGATCAGATTGTTGCGGTCAATAAGGCAGGGACAGTGGTCCCACTCGTCACTGGCTTACGTTCTCCAACCGGTATCGCTGTCAAGAATGATCGTGCTTATTTTGCAAACAGTGGCAGTGCAAGACGTGCAGTTGAATGGGTAGATCTCAGCGAACTGGAGATCGACACGCTGATGGACCTCACACAACCTCTGCCATCTGAAGCAGAACTGGTCCCACAACCACTGGTGACTGGTTTGCAGAATGTCACCAGTGTGGTGATGGGACCAGATAATCTACTGTACTTTGCCTATTCACTGGGCACACGTGGGGTGGTGGGACGTGTAGACCCTGAAGACTGCATCGAAGAGGGCTGCACCAACGATGAAGTGGAAATCGTACTCTATACAGAGCTGACAGCACCTCTGGCTGGTCTGACCATATCACCTGAGATGATGCTGTACACTCACACCATGTTCAGGCCGGAGATCTACGAAGCTGATCTTAACGACCTGTAAAACTCTTGAGTGTCATTTTGACTGCCCTGATCCGTATCCATTGGTTATTTACCTAAGGGTGCTACTAGCAGGATACCGATCAGGGCAGTCAAAACGCCGACATGTAAGCAGATGACACCCAGCAGATCAATCAGGCGCGCATCGGCATAGACGCCAACAGCCTGAAGCACAAAAGATACCATGATAAATGCCACGCCGATAAGGATCGGCACGCCTCTGCGCTGTGCAGTTGTATTCGAAACTTCATCAAGCAGTCGTGAGAGGCGCTTGGAGCGGTCAATGTTTCTGAACATGGTCAGCCCACCTGATATTCCTTGACGCGTTCGTAGATATTCACCGGAAGCTGTACTTTCACCCGGACTCCATCCTCGGTATGTATCTGTTCAATCACGGTCGAGCGTTCGAACAGATATGAGAGCAGATCACCGCGCTGGTAAGGAATCAGCAGATCAGCGGAGATCTGTGATGAAGCGATCACATCCTCAACCGTTGCCAGCAACTCTTCCAGACCTTTACCTGTTTTTGCCGAGATCACGATCTGACGGACATATGGTTTGGTTTCATCAGAGAGCGGCAGTTCCTGATCATCGGATTTCCAGCGATCTGCCTTATTCCAGACGAGAATACGCGGTACATCCGGCATGTCGATCTCTGCCAGTGTGTCGTTGACGGCCTCAATATGAGACAGCACATTGGGATGTGAGATGTCAACAATATGCAGTACCAGATCAGCCTCAGTAATTTCTTCCAACGTAGCACGGAAGGCTGCAATCAACGTTGTCGGCAGCTTCTGGATAAATCCCACCGTGTCCGTAAACAATGCGGTTCGTCCAGATGGCAGATTAACGCGGCGAGTCGTAGGATCTAATGTGGCAAAAAGCTGATCAGCAACATAGACACCGGCATCTGTCAGTGCATTCAGCAGCGTCGATTTACCTGCATTGGTATAACCGACCAGCGCCACCACCGGGATTTTCGAACGCTCACGCTGCTGGCGATGGCGCCCCCGATGCTGGCGCACTTCCTCAAGATCACTGCGGAGCTTGGCGATACGTCTCCCGATTTCGCGCCGGTCCACTTCAAGCTGGGTTTCACCGGGGCCGCGCAGACCAACGCCACCGCTGGACCCACTGCCACCGGTCTGGCGCGAGAGATGCGTCCATTGACGCGTGAGACGGGGAAGCCGATATTCATACTGCGCCAGTTCGACCTGAAGCGCACCTTCACGGGTTTGCGCATGCTGGGCGAAAATATCCAGAATCAGCGCCGATCGGTCGATGACCTTGATGTCTTTATTAGACTGTATTAAACGGCGCTCAATCCCGCGCTGGTGACGCGGCGTCAGCTCATCATCAAAAATCACGACATTGACGTTGAGGGCGACAACGGCATCAGCGATTTCCTCAAGCTTGCCGGAACCGACGAATGTCGCCGGATCGATGGATTGTAAGGTCTGCGTCTCTGATCCGACTACTTCCATACCGGCAGTCTTCGCAAGCAGGCTTAACTCTTCAAGTGATGACTGCATATCGAGCAGTGGCTGACTACCACGGACATTGACTGCGACGAGAAATGCTTTTTCTACTCCAGATGCTGTGTTAATTTCTTCACGCATATTGTTTGGTGGAATACCACACTTTCAATCTATGGAGTGCCTCATCAAAACGATCATCCGGCGTGCCCAGACTGATGCGGAGATAATCTTCACCGCCTGGACCATATGCGCCACCGGGCGCAAGTGATACATGAGCTTCCACAAGCGCCTGCTCGACATAGCTGTTGGCACTCATCGTCAGGGGCTTTGCCCAGATATAAAGCGAACCCGCAGGCTTTTCAGCCTCAAGGCCGAGTTCCGTTAATACAGCCAACATACGATCACGGCGTTTCTGATAGATATGATTGCGATCATCGATCCATGACTGCGGCACATCATCCAGAGCAGTTATCCCTGCCTGATAAATAGCATTGAAGTGACCACTGTCCATATTACTTTTTACTCTCAGCAGATTTTGCAGCGCGGTGGCTGATCCAACCGCCGCACCCAGACGCCATCCTGCCATATTATGGCTCTTAGACAGTGAAATGAACTCAATTACGTGATCGAGTGCGCCCTCAATCTCAAGTGCGCTGGGGGCAGTATAGCCATCGAATGTCACATCCACATAGGGATTGTCTGAAGCCAAGAGAATATCGTTTTCAGCACAGAACTCAACAGATCTGCGGTAAAACTCCAGATCGGCCACAGCGCCCGTAGGATTATTCGGGTAATTCAGCCACAACAGCTTGGCACGTCTGGCAATGTCCGCTGGAATCCGCGTATAGTCTGGCTTATAACCAGTTGCCTGTTCGACCGGCATCCAGTAAATATCTGCTCCGGCCAGACGCGCTCCCTGTGCGTAGGAAGGGTATCCGATGTCAGGGATCAGCACCACATCACCCTGATCGACATAAGCGAGGAAAAGGTTAACGATCCCTTCCTTGCTACCGATCAGAGGCAGGACATGCTTGTCTGCGTCAATCGTTACATTGAACCGGCGCTGATAATAACGGACGACAGCGGTGCGGAAGGCTGGCAGGCCCCGATAACCGGCATAGCCGTGAATATCGGGGTTCTGCGCGGCAGCATATAACCTCTCAACCACGCTGTCAGGCGGTGGCATATCCGGGCTGCCGATGTCGAGACGTATAATATCGATACCCTCTGCTTCCATGGCACGCAGGCGATCATTTAATACGGCAAAGATATAGGGCGGTAAACGATCTAAACGGGCAGCCGACTCCGGCATGATAACTCCTGATGTTGATTAACCTGATAAATCCGTTGACAGATCCATCGCAGCAGATGCGATATACGGGTCATTGATACTCTGAAGTGTATCCTTCAAAGCAGCGAGCGCACGATCGGCATAGGCATTGTAGCGATCACGCTTGCCTTTTACAGGGGGGTCCAGTTCCGGCAGGATGCCGAAGTTCGCTTTCATCGGCTGGAAGTGCTTTGCATCAGCCTGAGTCACATAGTGACAGAGCGCACCCAACATCGTCTCTCGAGGCAGAATCACTGACGACTGTACCTCAAGCTGTCTGACAACATTCAGTGCTGCGAGCAGTCCGGTTGCAATATTGCCGATGTAGCCTTCAACGCCGACAATCTGACCGGCAAAGTACAAATCATCTCGCAGCTTCGATTGCATGGTCGGATGTAATAGGGTTGGTGAATTGATAAATGTATTCCGGTGCATCTGTCCCATGCGGATGAATTCGGCATTTTCCAGCCCTGGGATCAGCCGCAGAACCTCTTCCTGTTCTCCCCATTTGATATTGGTCTGAAAGCCGACAAGGTTATACAGGCTGCCGGCCACATTATCGCGCCGAAGCTGAACCACGGCATAAGGCCGTCTGCCGGTTCTGGGATCTTTCAGCCCAACAGGCCGCATCGGCCCATAGGCCAACGACTCATCCCCACGCAGCGCCATTTGTTCGATGGGCAGGCAGCCTTCGAAGAACTTTGGATCTTCGCTTTCGAAGTCGCGAAGCTGAATGGTCTGTGCTGCGCGCAGTGCCTCAACAAAACGCATGTATTCTTCGCGATTCATTGGGCAGTTGATGTAATCGTCATCTCCACGCTCATAACGGCTGGCCGCAAATGCAACCGACATATCGATCGATTCAGCCTCTACAATCGGAGAAATGGCGTCGTAGAAGTAGAGATAATCTTCACCGGTCAACTCACGGATGCGCTCTGACAGGGCAGGGGATGTGAGTGGGCCAGTTGCGATGATTGTCGGACCATCCGGAATTTCTGTGACCTCTTCGCGGATGACTTCAACATTTGGATGTGCTTCCAGCCCCTGTGTGACGAGTGTGGAGAACATCTCTCGGTCCACGGCCAGTGCGCCGCCTGCTGGCACGGCAGATTCCCATGCAAATTCGATCAATCGCGAACGCAGCATCTGCAATTCAGCATGAAGCAGGCCAGTCGCCCGATCCCGCAGTTTTGAACCCAGTGAATTACTGCACACCAGTTCTGCCAGACGATCTGAGACATGTGCACCTGTCGTGCGCCGGGGGCGCATCTCGTATAATCTGACAGAATATCCCCGTTCGGCAAGCTGCCAGGCCGCTTCACTACCTGCCAGACCACCACCAATAACATTGATTATCTGCATTCCTGCCTCTGTAAAATAACCTGATCAGAACTTGTGTCAGCGGGTATCAGAACTACCGCTTGCTCGCTGTGAAAGGGCGAAATCCCGATATTGTCTGAGCTGTTCAGAAATATCATCATAAGCGGACGTCAGGTCCAGCGCTTTTTCATAAGCCTGTGCCGCCTGAGCGTACTGTTTCAGCGCGAGATGAGCAGCTCCACATAAGGTGTAAAGCTGATAATCCACCTCATGACCATCACTGGCAGCCATTTCAAATGCACGTTTCAGGGCTTCGATGACCTTATCATAAGCCCCAAGATGGTAATATGCACGGGCGATGCGATGGTAAACTGAATCTTCCCACGGATAATGCGGGTTGAATTGAAGGACAAGATTATATGCCAGAACTGAAGCCTCAAAATTACTCAACTTGAAGTAAAGATCGCCAAGGATTTCATGCACCCGTGCCCATGTGACATCAATACCAACCGGCCTGCGGCTGACCTCAAGGAACCGTTCAAGCGTCTGAATAGCTGCGGTTTCCTGTCCACCGACCACAGAAAGCAGTTCTCCGAACGTAAACAGGGCTTCTGCCAGAAGATGCGGTGAAATGCCGGACTGTTTCGCAAGCAGGACAGCTTTCTGCGATGCATCGAGCGCCGTATCAACATCGGCCATGCTTCGCAGAATTCGACTCTTCAACAGATAAGCCTGCACCAGCCAGCTTTTATCTTCAAAATGAGGATAGGCGCTGATGGCGTTATTGATTGATGCCAGCGCCTGTGCGATCTGGCGATCCTCATAGAAACAGATAAATGCCAATCGTTCGTGGCTGTATGCCGCAAGGCTTGGAGTGGCCTGAGCCGGCTTCTGAAGCGCCGTCTGGAATGCCCGTGCGGCATCTGACGCACGATCCCCAGCCAGATGCAGGCAGCCTAACTGATAATACGCCCAGCCAACATTATTGTATTCCGGAAATTCAGTGATAATCCTCTGATAGAGGCGCACAGCAATCTGCGCATCATTCCGCTCGACGAATCCAACTGTAGAGGACTCGAAGCGAGCGAAATAGCAGTCGGCAAGGATCTGAAGATTGATCACATGATCGAGCAGTTCCGGCTGAAGTGCCTGTGCACGCTGCATATCTTCCAAAGCTGCCGCTGGCCGTCCAGTCAGCAGACGAGTGCGGGCGCGCTGGATTAACCAGATGGCATCCTGACCTTTTTTGCGACGCATCTGCCGATTGATAAGCATTTCGGCGCGTTTTACACGACGCTTTTTAAGCAGTTCATCGACAATTCGGAGCTGATCGAACATTTTCAGGTCCCTGTAAAGTGGCACTGTGATGCTGTTGCATTCAGGTTACACAATACACGACCCTGCATGTTTTTGCCAGTGTTCCGGGGACATCCGCAGTCTGCGCCGCATTCCCCACGGTCTGCTGATTAAGTTCCTGCAAACGCAGCTAAAACTACTGATGCATTCTGTCCACCCAGACCAAAGCTATTCGACAGTGCATACCTCAGATCATCGGTCTCACGCGCCTGATTTGGCACATAATCCAGATCACATGCAGGGTCCGGTATCTCATAGTTGATGGTTGGATGAAGCACCCCGTGCAGCAGCGAAAGCGCTGTCGCTACGGCTTCAATAGCCCCTGAGGCGCCAAATGCATGTCCAATCATGCTTTTAGTGGAACTTATCGGGATCTGATAAGCCTGTTCGCCAAATACGCGCTTGATAGCGAGCGTTTCCATCGCATCATTCGCCTCAGTAGAGGTCCCATGAGCATTGATGTACCCAATATCATCAAGATTGACCTGAGCATCATTCAGCGCCCACTGCATCGAGCGGACAGCACCATCACCGCTGGGGTCCAGCGCTGCAACATGATAGGCATCTGAAGATGAAGCATGGCCGAGTACTTCTGCATAGATTTTTGCACCACGTTTAATGGCGTGTTCCAGTTTTTCCAACACCATCACGGCAGCGCCTTCACCCATAATAAACCCGGATCGTTTGGCATCGAACGGACGACTGGCACGTTCAGGATCATCATTGTATTCGGTTGCAAGTGCTGTCATGGCAGCAAATCCTGCAATGGTATAATCCTGAAGAATGGCTTCAACACCACCCGCCAGAACAACATCTGCCCGGCCATGACGGATCAGATCCAGCCCTTCGCCTAAAGCCTGTGTGCCCGCCGCACATGCCGTCGATGGCGTGCTCAGCGGCCCTAACGCCCCAAATAACCGGCTGACATAATGCGCTGGCATATTTGGCAGCGCATTGATCAATGACAAAGGGTTAGGCTTGCGGAAATCCGTCCGATACTTGAAGGTGCTTTCCGTGCTTAACTCATGCGATCCGAGCGTCGTCCCCAGGACGACACCCATACGCTCACCCTTTGCTGAATCATTGGTGATTTCGAGGCCGGCATCTTCCACGGCTTCACTGGCAGCGACTACAGCAAACTGAGATGCCCGCCCCATGCGCCGCGCTTCCTTATATTCAATATAGCGCGTCGGGTCGAAGTCTCTCACTTCACCTGCAATTCGGACAGGCACATAATCGATGGGGATGGTTTCGATCTTCCTGATACCTGATTCGCCTGCAATGAGGCTCTTCCACAGTGAATTTACATTCCCCAGTGCTGTGACAGCTCCCATACCGGTAATAACAACACGTGGACGGCCATTTCGCAGGAGATCCATATCTTGCTCCTTGGTGCAGATAATCAGTGATGATTAATTCGGTCCGTGATTGCTTGAATAATGCGCCCGTTGACGGCTTTTTCTGCCTGTAGAATGGCATGTTTAACCGCTTCAGCATTTGAGCTTCCGTGCCCGATAATTACAACACCCCGGACGCCTAAAAGGGGCGCACCCCCGATCTTTACGGGATCAATCCGCTGTCGCACCCGGTCCATTGCCGGGCGCACGAGCAGGCCACCTACCGATGTCAGCGGCTGGCGGGTGATCTCTTCACGGATAACACTGCTCATATAACGTGCAGTGGCCTCAAAAGTTTTGATCAGAATATTGCCAGCAAAGCCATCACAGACAATGACATCGGCACCGCCGCGAAAAATCTCCGTCGGTTCGATATTGCCGATGAAGTTCAGGTCGCTTGTCATCAGAAGATCACTCGCTTCGCGGATTAACTCATTGCCTTTGCCTTCTTCCTGACCATTGGAGAGTAAAGCGACTCGTGGCATTACAATCCCTACAGCCTTCTGTGCGTAGACATCTCCCATAATCGCGAACTGTTGCAGCCAGTCGGGTTTACAATCGGCATTGGCGCCGATATCCAGGAAGATCACAGGCTTCTCGCCGATGTTGAAAATCACGGATAGAGCAGGGCGCTTTACGTTTGGAATGCGCTTTAAGCTGAAGAGCATCGCAATTGCATGTGCTGCGCCGGTATTGCCCATGGTCACGAAGGCATCAGCCTGACCATCTCGCACGAGATTCATCCCTACATGAAGCGAAGAGTTCGGTTTTGACTTACCCACGATACTCGGTTTATCTGCCATCGTGATCTCTTCCGCTGCTGCGACAATATGGATCTTTGATGTTGCAAATTGATGTTTAGCCAGCTCTTTGCTAATAATATCTTCAGGTCCAACCAGAATAATCTCACTCGAAATCATACGAGACGCAAGCACTGCGCCTTCAATATCTGGCACTGGGCGCTGATCGGTGCCAAGCACATCTACGGCAATACGCATATTTACAGCCTTCGTCGTTTGAGGAAATCTCGCACAAGTGTATCGTCTTGAACGAGAGAAACAATGTTATATCAGCGGTGAGGCCTGACAAACTTCAGCAATTTTCGCCGAGTAGATGCTAAGCGGGTAGGGGGAGAGTATGATGCAGAGACCCGCCGTAGACAGAATGAGATTTAGAGCATTGACACTGAAGACAGCTCAGGTATAATTTGGCTTGCTAAGCCCTGGTGGCGGAACTGGCAGACGCGCATGGTTGAGGGCCATGTCCTTTACGGGGTGGAGG
>CAYNDH010000079.1:0-18990 GCA_964395665.1 uncultured Anaerolineaceae bacterium | reverse complement strand
TAATTCCGTTAGTATAAGCGTTTGAACCTGTGGACGCAACCGAGCGCCCCATGTCCCGCCCCGCCTGCTATCCGTGTACAGGCCATTTGAAATCCGATACATACTTAAACTCATTTCAAACCTTTGTGCCCAATTTTCATCTTTGGGTGGTACACTCATCGTTGCATCTGCTGTCTGTCATGTTTATGCTTGACAGGCCGGATCGCGAATACGCCAGACAACCAAATAAGCCTGCTTCTGCGTCGTGTAATAACAGCGGAAGCATCTCTCAGCAAAGCGATGACCATGAATGGCCTCCATCGGTCATGAGTCAGGAAAGGTCGGAGATCATGGAAACGAACGAACTCGTCGTAGCGATCTTCCCGTCACGCACCCTGCTCACCAGGGCAATTGATCACCTTACCCAGCATCCGGAGACGAAAATCCAGCGCGCTGCCATCATTTCGAAGGCGGCCAGCGGTGAGACCATCATCCTCGGCGATGACATCAGCCCCGATGAGGGCGGAGTCGCCGGTGGGACACTCGGCGCGGCGATGGCAACACTCGGACTGGTGCAGCTTGGGGCGCTGGCGCTGCCTGGTGTCGGGGCGATTATCGCTATCGGGGCCGGTGTGCTGGTCGGTGGATTGGTGGGCGGCGCGACCGGGCGTTTCGCGGCTAATCTGATTGACTCCGGGTTCGGTGCCATGCAGGTCGAGAGCCTCAGCCGACAGCTTCGCGCCGGACAGCCTGCCCTGATTCTGGAAATCATCAACAGCCCTGAAAGCCTGAAACAGCTTAAAAATGAGCTAAAACCATTCCGGGCGGAATTTGTCGAAAAACCGCTCGATGCCCGAATCATCCCGTGATGCTGCATGCTGCACCCTGCATTCCTGCATTCCTGCATTCCTGCATGCTGCCGACCGCAGCCGCGCAGCCTGTTTTCTGTTTCTATTGCCCTGATCTGAAAGCACTCAACAGAAGGCCAGACTCTCATGCAACTTTCTCCGGAACAATTGGCGAAGATGATCGATCACACACTGCTCAAGCCTGAAGCGACCACCACCCAGATCGAGCAGCTTTGCAGTGAAGCCAGGGAATACAATTTCGCCTCGGTGTGCGTCAACAGCAGCTTTGTGCCGCAGGTGACGACGCTGCTTGCATCCAGCCCGGTCAGGGTCTGCGCCGTGGTCGGCTTCCCGCTGGGCGCGATGCTGTCTCAGGCCAAGGCCGCCGAGACCCGCCTGTCAATTGAGCGCGGCGCCAGCGAAATCGATATGGTGATGCATATCGGTGCGCTGAAAAGTGAGGACATCAGTATGCTGCACCATGATATTTCAATGGTCGTGGCCGAATGTCAGCTCAATGATGCGCTGTGCAAGGTCATCATCGAGACATCACTGCTGGATAATAATGAGAAGGTCATCGCCTGCCGCGTGGCGCAGGATGCGGGCGCGCACTTCGTCAAGACCAGCACCGGCTTCTCGACCGCAGGTGCAACCGCTGACGATGTGCGCCTGATGCGTCAGACGGTCGGTGATGCGATCGGCGTCAAGGCCTCTGGGGGGATACGTTCACTGGCCGATGCACGGATGATGATCGAAGCAGGCGCAAACCGTCTGGGCATGAGTGCCGGTGTCGCTGTGATGAAGGAAATGCTCGGACAGGCATCCGGGACTTCTTCACACGACGGTTATTAACCGTCGTCGTAAGGCATCGCAAGCCATCACAGCAGGTCGATCAACACCCATGGCGGATCAGGTTTCACCCGACATCCATACGGACATCACTGCCGATGTAAAAGACATCCTCACATCACTGGAGATTGATCCTGATCGTGAGGTCACGCATCTTGAGCGCATCTTCGGCGGGGCAGATGCCAGGGTCTGGAAGGTCGTATGGCGCAGCCAGCCTTACGCCCTGCGCGTCTTCCGTCCGGAGCGGCGTGCAGCCGTCAAACGTGAAACCGAAGCGATACTGGCCGCCGCTGCCGGTGGCATCCCGGTGCCGAAGCTCTTCAGGCAGGCCATCTGGCGCGATCATCCGGTACTTCTGATCTCGTGGATACCCGGCTCAACCTTAAGCGGACACCTGTTTGCACACCCACAGCAGGCATGGAAACAGGGAACCGCTTTCGGGCGGATGCAGGCCGCCATCCATCGCATCCCGGCACCACCCACGCTGAAGCAGGACAGCACCGGCTGGATCGAATGGGCCGGGGACGAACCCGCACTCAAAACACGCTTGTATGAGCTTCCATCCCGCGCCACGGCCCTGCTGCATCTGGATTATCATCCGCTGAATGTGATGACCGATCACACGCCCATCACCGGCGTGCTGGACTGGACCAATGCCGCCGCCGGTGATCCCCGCGCCGACTTCGCCCGTACCTATACTATCCTGCGGATCGAACCACTGCCCCCGGCGGAGCAGTCCGTCATGCTTCCCATTTTCCGCCGCGTGCTGGAATGGGCATGGCGCTCTGGCTATCGTCAGGCGGGCGGACATCTCGGCCATCCCGACGAGATGGCGCTGTTTTATGGGTGGGCCGGTTCCGTCATGCTGGGTGAACTCGAAAACCGCGTCAGCAATCCCGATCACTGGATGCAGCGCCATCACCTGGACGCGGTCTACCGCTGGCGCGATGGCTGGAAACGCCGGGCCGGGCTTCCGGTGTCACCTGCGTAATCTTCCGTAATATCCCCAAATTGACAGGCGGTATGAGAACGCAGCGATTGCATGATGGATGCGTGTTGGCTATATTCGCATCTCAAAAACGAATCACGATTCGATTATTCATTGTTACAGGAGATTTCGGTTGAACGATTTACAGACACAGTTTGATGAACAGCGCCGCATTGGGGGATCATCGATCATCTTCAATCCGCCGCCGGGGGGATTCGGGGCGCGGTTTTATGCCGCAGAAAATGGTCAGGTCATCGGCAGAGTCACCGTCGATGAGACCAAGCAGGGGCCGCCGGGACATGTCCATGGCGGGGCGCTGGCGACTCTGGTCGATGAGGCAATGGGGGCGTCGGCGTGGTTTTCAGGATACCGGGTGGTCGCCGTCCATCTCGAATTCAATCTGCGGCACGCCGTCCCGCTGAACGTCGAAATCACCATGCGCGGATGGGTGGTGCGGAAAGAAGGCCGTAAGGTATTCGCCGCCGGAGAACTGCTGCTGCCGGATGGACAGGTTGCTGTTGAGGGATCGGGGATTTTCGTGGAAGCTCCGCATCTGGTCGGCGCGGGTGGGCTGAATCCCTTTGGTTATCTGTCGGAAAACACAGACGACAAATAAACCCGCTGGGAGGGATCGGTCACAGGGACTCTCTGTGCAGTCACCACGGACGCCAAAAGCCGCGAAAGAACCGGTCGCGGCTCTGTTTCAGATGTGATACGGTTTAACGAACGTCGCGCCGCTTAGCGGACGACACGCCGTTTAGCGGACGACACGCAGCACCGACAGAATGCGGCCCTGAATACGCACGCTGTCCGCCGGGACGTAGATCGGCTCCATGGTCGGGTGTGCAGGCTGGAGACGGACATTATCCTCTTCATAGAAGATATACTTCAGCGTCGTCTCGTTGCGATCTTCCAGCCACACGGCCACCATATCCCCGTTACGTGCATTTTCGGCACGGCGCAGGATGACGATGTCGCCATCGCTGATCATGGCATCGATCATCGAGTCGCCGTTCACACGGACGGCATAAACTTCGGACGGATCGACGCCGCCAAGCATGGTGGGGACGACTTCGATCTCTTCATCAGAGGTATCGAACTGCTCCACCGGCTGGCCGGCCACGATGCGTCCCTTCAGCGGGATCGACATGCTGGACACGCTGGTGCGCACGCTGCGATCGCCACCCGGCAGATTCTTGACCATCCGCAGACCGCGCGACTTGGTCGAAGACCGCTGGATGTAACCGAGCTTGACCAGCTTGTTCAGATTGTAATTCACGACAGAGGTCGAATTGATCTGTGTCGCTTCTCCGATTTCGCGGATAGTGGGGGGATAGCCATTCGCGTTGACATAGCGATCCATGAAACGCAGGATCTTCTGCTGCCGTTCGGACAGCTTTTCGAATTTCTTCATTTTGTCTCAACCTTCAGAATAAGTGTTCTATAGAGTATAGACGAACAAAAGTTCCGTTGTCAAATGTTCTATGAATCAGGCGGGCTTATCGCGGGACTTCCTTCGATCTCCGCAGACTGTCTGACAGCCTGATTACCGCTGATAGTATGAAATTTTTTAGAACAAAAATCAAAATTAGTGTTGAGAGGCCGAACAGCATTATTTTCGGAATCGTGCGGTGGCGTCTATAATCAGGCATTAAGTAGAATATCAGCATAGAAAATATCGTTTTAGTCGGTGGAATACCTCTCTGTATCATCCCCCGGCGCGATAGGGCATCAACCTTGCCCAATTCCAATGGGTGCAGGAAATAGCAGACACAGGCACAGCAGGGACAGCCATAATGAGCATAGACGACAATAATTTCCTTGAAGATGATCTTCTGGACGTCAAGGATGATCCTTTCAAGGGGACTGAATTGGCCCGTCCAGTCATGCGGACCCTCGAAGACTTTGACGAAGAAGTCGATACGAAGATCAAAATGCTGATGGACGCCCGTAACAGCGTCCGGATGCGGACTGATGCCGCCTACTGGCTGGGGAATTCAGGCGCACCCAAGGCGATCAGTGCGCTGCGGCACGTTTATGAGACCGCCAACACGCCGCGCCCACTGCGGAAGGCAGCCGAATACGCCCTTGGACAGTTCAAGGCGCTGGATGAGGCCATTGTCCGCCGCCGCAACGAAGCCGTCACCGATGCGCTTGGAAATGACGAAAATGCGAAGATCACCGAACGCCTGACCGACATCGCGATCCACGATCTGCAAGGTCAGCGGCTGCGGATTCGACCTGTTCAACTGCTGATGATCAATCTGGTGCTGGTCGGTCTGCTGGCCGGACTCGTCATCCTCAATCTCAATCCACCCGCCCGTTCAGGAAGCCGTGATACACTGCGCGGTACCGGATCGCTCGCCCAGCGCTCGATCACGGAACTGGAGCTGCGGCTGGAAGAACTGCTGGCCGACATCACAGCCCTGCAATCCGATCTGAACAGCGCACAATCCGGTAATGCGCTGAACTGTGATCATCCTTACACGATGCCGCTGGCTTTCACACTGGACCCGGTGGTCGATGCGCGTTATCCGACCATCAAGGCGGCGGCTGACCGCTATAACGATCTGCATGAGGATTTCACCACCGCCAGGCGTACATTCGACACCGCCTGTCAGGCCAGCGCGACCATGTCTGAACAGCAGGTCGGCAGTCTGCTGACCCGCCTGCAAACACTGCTGGGGACGGCTCCGGGAGTGAATACGCTGATCAATCAGGCGGAAGGGGATGCCAATATCGGCGCGACAACCGAAGCTGAAGCCACCGCACGCGGTTTGCTGCCACCGACGGAAACGCACACGCCCACAGCGACGCCACCGCCACCAACCGAAACACCGACTCCAACCGCCACACCCGGCCTCAGCGTTCAGGAGATGAGAAGCTATACCAACCAGCTCTACACCCTGATTGATGATGCCATCGCGCAGCGTGGATATATCAATCTGCTCAGCCAGTACTGGCAGGAAGGCCGTGATGTCGGTCGCACTGACGGCTGTAACATGGCGCGCCCGATCATCCCGGATAATTATGTGCTGCCCGAAGCGGACGCCGCTGTTGCACCGGAACTCGTCGGCATCACCGATTTAATCAATGCCGGTCTGGAACTCAGCCGCTCCGGTTGGCAGTTATTTGACCTCGCCTGCAATCTGGGGACACTGGGCGACGGTAATGCCCAGATCGGTCTGGATACGGCAGCGGCAGCCCGCGCCACCTTTGATGAGGCCCTGTTCCAGCTCAACGAACTGACCAGCAACTAGCCTCAAGCCGCATCTGAAGAGTCACAACACGGGCCGGATAAATTCCGGCCCGTCGTGTATCAGGTCAGGTGATTTTCAGGCTACGGATGAACCGAAACCGGCGCGACGGCCTGCGGCTGATCCTCATCCTTTCCAAAAGCATGCAGCAGCACACTATGCAGCAGGACATTCACGCCCTGAACGACGTGTTCCCATTCGCTGTATTCATTTGGATTATGGCTGATGCCTTTGTAAGAGGGGATGAAGATCATTCCAGTGGGGGTAAAGAGGCTCATGACCTGTGCGTCGTGCCCGGCGTAGCTGGTGAGATGAAGCGCTTTCTCAATCTCAAGCTGCTGACAGGCCTGCTCGATACAGGTGATCACTCGCTGCGACATCGGGGCCGCGGACATATGGACCATCCTGCGAGAGCTGACCGAAAGCTGGTGCTGGACCGCAATATCCTGTGCCAGTCGCAGCATCGCGCTTTCGAGCATCTCAAGCTGCTGTCCGTCCGGGTGACGACACTCGACGGTCAGCATGGCAAGGTTCGGGATGATATTAAATGATCCCGGCTGGACACGCAGATTGCCGCAGTTGAAGATGGCGCCATCGATGCTCAGGGTGCGGTGGGCCTGACTGATGAAGTCTGACGCCGCAAACAGTGCATCCCGCCGGTCTTCAGGCGCAGTCGTGCCCGAATGACTGGCTTCACCATAGAAGGTGATCTGGTAAGTCGTCCTGCCGACAACCGCCGTCACAATCCCGATCTCCGCCTGCTGCTTGTAAAGCTGCGCGCCCTGCTCGATATGCAGTTCGAGATAGCCAGCATAAGCTTCAGGGTTTCGTCGCGCACAGTGGATCTCTGCCGGATTGATCCCCGTGCGCAGCAGCGCCGCCCGGAACATCGCCTTTTCGCGATGCTCATAATCACTGTCTTTGAGCGGCGCAAGATGCCCGGTGAAGGCCTTGCTGCCGAACAACCCCTGCCAGCAGCCCTCTTCATCGGTAAAGTTGATCGCTTCCAGATGCACCGGCAGCTTCAGGTTATGTTCCTTCACCACCCGCAGCACTTCAAGCGCTGCCAGTACCCCGACAGAGCCATCATATCTGCCACCATTCGGCACACTGTCCAGATGTGAACCCATCAGCAGGGTTTTCGCGTCTGGATTATCGCTCAGATGCACGGCACTCAAATTGCCGGCCTCATCATCACGAAGTAAAAAACCATCCTCTTCCACACGGTTGGCAAACCACGTCCGGGCCTGCACATCCTCATGTGAAAGCGCAACACGGCTCACGCCGCCAGCGGGTGTCGCGCCGATCTGAGCCAGTACATCGAAGTCAGCTTTCAGGCGGTCGGACTGTATACGATAATCACGGAAGTCCATGATAGTGATGAACCTGTAAATTAAGCATTAACGCATCAATACTCATTATAACGTTTTGTTCACAATTCAGCACCTTCTCCCCCCAGGTTTTGGGTAGTCCGAATTATGAGATTTCAGGGCATAATAGGTAAAAGGAAATGTAAGGTTTAAAGTGAGGTTGTGAGGTGACTGTCCCGGAACTGTTTTACGATCCAAATATCGCGTATGTGATATTGTGGGCAGGGTTATGGATCGCAGCAACCAGTGTACACACTCCCGGTACGGGAGTGATTGAGGTTGTAGCCTTCGCCGTGGCTGCGGGTGCGGTCCTGCTTCTGCTTTCGATGCCTACCAACTGGCTGGCTGTGCTGCTGATCACCGTCGGTATCCTTGGTTTTATCCTGATACCCTTTATCAAGCAGCAGTATACCACACTGTCATTAGGCGGCCTTGTCATGCAGGGGCTGGGGGCCTACTTCCTGTTTGATGGCCTGTCGGTTTCGCTGCCGCTGATCGGTGTGACCATTGCGCTGTCACTGGCCTACCACTACTTTATCCTGCTGCCCGCCCTGCGCGTAATCCGGTCCTATCCGGTCGAAGAACGTGACAGCGTGCTGATCGGCATGGAAGGGCGCGTCGCTGCGGCGCTGGACCCGATTGGCACAGTGCAGGTCAACAGTGAGCTGTGGACTGCCACCAGTAACAAGACGGTTGAGTCCGGCACCAGAGTCGTCGTGCTGGAACGCAATGGCCTTCAGCTTTATGTTGAGGAAGCCAAGGATAAGCGCCAGCCGCAGCCGCTGGATGATGTGGATTTACCCGAAGAGCGGGCGCTGGAACTGTAAGCGATACATTTTCGCGCCTGCATCTGGATAAGGTTTTTATCCAAAACAGCGCACAGGGCGTGAAAATTAGTATAGAATGAAACCGTGAAGCGATTGATGCATCGGGTTACGGCAGTTGTCAGTTTGACTGGGGTTATGGAGGGATGCAATGCCAAGTACAGAAGTCATTATTTTAATCGTTGTCGCACTCGTGCTGTTTTATGTGTTCACGCGAGTCATTCGCGTGGTGCCGCAGTACGAAAGACTGGTGGTGCTGTTCCTCGGTAAATACGCCGGGACACGCGGCCCAGGGCTTGTGATCGTCCTGCCGATTTTGGAAACAGCCTATAAAGTCGATATTCGCGAGCGCTTCCTTGACATCCCGTCGCAGACGGGTATCACGCAGGACAACGCGCCGATCGCCATTGACTTCCTTGTGTACTATCGTGTGGTTGATCCCAAGCGCGCCACACTGGAAGTCGATCATGTCGTCAGCGCGACCATCAACATGGCGACCACCACACTGCGCGCCGTGATCGGTGACATCGTACTGGACGACGTGCTGTCGAAGCGCGAACAGATCAACGATACCCTGCGCGTGAAACTGGATGAGATCACCGAACGCTGGGGCGTGAAAGTGACCAGCGTTGAGATCCGCGAGATCGAGCCGCCGCGTGATGTTCAGGACGCGATGAACCGTCAGATGAGCGCGGAACGTGAGCGCCGCGCCGCCGTCACCCGTGCGAACGGTGAACGTGAAGCCGCCGTCACCATCGCTGAAGGTGAACGTCAGGCCGCCGTTCTGCGTGCTGAAGGTGAAAAGCAGTCTTCGATCCTGAAGGCTGAAGGTGAACGTCAGTCGCAGCTTCTGCGCGCACAGGGTTTCGCCAAGGCGCTGGAAGCCATCACCGCCGAAGCACAGGGTCTCGACTCGAATACCATGATGCTCCAGTATCTGGACGCACTTCAGGCCATCGGTCGCAGCCCATCCACCAAGTTCATTCTGCCGATGGAGATCACCGGCATGATGCAGCAGCTTGCCGATGTTTCGACCCGCGTCACCAGCGGTCTGTCCACAACACGTAGCGACGGCAACGGCAGCACACCGCACGTGACATCCGGTTCGTCTGCACCGTCTGCCTCCTCTGCGGACTAACGCTCCGGCCTGCCAGACCTGCTGGACTGGCGGTATAAGTCTGAAATCAAACGGCCCATCAGATGATGATGGGCCGTTTTTTATCCTCATAGCTTTGGTTTTAATGCGCTGGCGTCACCGCTGTGATCGTCAGATCCTCTTCCGTATCCAATGCCGTGCGGATGCGTATAATCGCTTCTTCCAGCATCGAACGCGGACAGCCGAAGTTGAAGCGCAGGAAGCCTTCGCCATCCTGCCCGAAGTCCCTGCCGTTGCTGGTCGCCACCTTGCCCTGTGTCAGCAGATGCATGTACGGATCTTTCAGGCCGGTCTCGCGGAAGTCCAGCCACGCCAGATACGTCCCCTCAGCACAGGTGATCCGCAGTTCCGGCAGCACCTTTGCTACCGCATCCGTCAGAATGTCACGGTTGTCGCGCAGATACGGCAGCAGGCCATCCAGCCACGCCTGACCATCCGCATAAGCCGCCGTCGCTGCCTGTACGCCCAGCACATTGACAAACGGCAGCATCCCGAAGGTCGCCGCCTGAAGCGTCTGCCGCAGTTCCGGGTTCTGGATGATCGCGAACGAGCAGCTAAGTCCGGCGATGTTGAACGTCTTGCTGGGGGCCATCAGCGTGATCGTCCGGGCGCTGATCTCCGGCGAAAGGCTGGCAATCGGGATGTGTGGCCGTTCGGCCAGGAGCAGATCGCAGTGGATTTCATCGGAACACAGCAGCAGATCATGCTTTTCGCAGAATGCCGCCAGCCGTTCCAGCTCATCGCGCCGGTAGACCCGTCCTATCGGATTATGCGGATTACACAGCAGCAGCATCCGCGTCTGCGGCGTGACTGCCGCTTCCAGCGCGTCAAAGTCGAATTCGTAATTCAGGCGTTTCCCATCCACCGTCAGCGCCATCGGGACGGTCACATTGACCAGGTCGAAGCGGTCCGGGGCCATCAGAAACGGCGGATAGATCGGCGTCGTGTTCAGCACCTGTTGTCCCGGCTGACCAAACGCCCGCCCCAGGATGAACAGCGCCGGGACCAGCCCCGGTAAAAACAGGATCTGATCGGCAGCAACCGACCAGCCGTACAGCCGCGCCATCCGTTCGACAATCAGTTCGCGCAGCGGCTGCGAGTCCATCGGATAGCCGAACACTCCCTGATCTACACGGTTCCGCAGCGCGTCAATCACGGCAGGCGGAGAGCGAAAATCCATATCAGCCACCCACATCGGCAGCACATCATCGCCGTACAGGTTCCATTTGATAGAATCCGAACTGCGCCGGTTCAGGGGCTGATCAAAATACGCTGATGAAAATCCCATTCTATTTATCCTGTTTCTCTTAAAAACAAAGTGGATTTCGTCGGCGCAGTGCTGATATGCCGCGCCGTGAACCCACTTTTCACAAGCCTATATAGGAGTCTGATGGTCAGACCCATGTCCGTCTTACGGCTGATCTTTGCACAGTCCGCTGAAGATGATTTGAATATTTCCAGCAAATAGGCCGGAAGAATCCGGCCCCGTTCATGAATGCCCCCTACAACAGCGGCTTCTGTTGCAGTGGTGTCCCGTTCATCGTCCCTTTGCGCGTCAGGGCTTCGTCGATCAGTTCACGGGCGCTCTGCCTGCCGCTTTCGCCAAATGCGCCGAGCATCTCCGCCAGTTCTGACACCCGTGCATCCACATCCTCAAGCGGCGTGACCACCGTTGATGTCCGTGTCTCGGTCGTCACCTTCTTCACCTGATAGTGACGGTCTGCAAAACCGGCAAGCTGGGGCAGATGCGTGACCACCATCACCTGATGGCCTTTGGTCAGTGACCACAGTTTTTCGCCGACTACACTGCCGATCCGTCCGCCAATACCCTGATCAACTTCGTCGAAGATCAGCGTCGGAGTCTGGTCAGCCTGTGTCAGCACGCGCTTGAGTGCCAGCATAATACGCGCCGACTCACCACCTGATGCGACCTTTGCCAGCGGGCGCACCGGCTCACCCGGATTCGCGCTCAGCAGGAATTCGACATAATCAATGCCGGTTTCGTCAAAGGCCAGCCGCTTGTCCCCGACATAACACCCATTCGGGTCTTCGCGGTGGTCGATGCCGACTTCGAATACGGCGCGTTCCATCCGCAGATCTTTCAGCTCGTTACTCACCCGCTTCGAAAGCTGCTTGCCGATGCGCTGGCGCACGTCGCTGATCTTCGCTGACATCTCACCGATATGCTGAAGCAGATCGAGTTCCTTCGCCCGCAGTTCGTCAAGTCGCTCGTCACTGTGTTCGATACCGTTCAGCTCATCACGGGCGTTATCGGCATAGGCGATGATCTCTTCAATCGAGTTCCCGTAGCGACGGCGCAGTTTGTTGATCAGTTCCAGCCGTTCTTCCACCTGATTAAGGCGCACCGGATTGTATTCGATGTTATCGGCGTAATTCGCCATCTCGATAGCCAGATCCTGTGCCTGTGCGCTCAACGTATCCGCCAGCTCGCACCATTCCTGCAAATCAGGATCAATCGCGGCCAGTTTGCCAAGCTGTGTCGCCACCTGCATCAGGCTGTCCACCACCGGCAGTTCAACCACTGCCGCGCTGTCATCGCCGTTCAGCAGACGGATAATCGACGCCGTCGCCGTCGCCAGATTTTCGCTGTTCGCCAGACGGGTGCGCTCCGCCTTGAGGTCTTCATCTTCCCCGGTCTTGAGCTTCACCGCGTCAATCTCTTCCACATCACGCCGCAGAATTTCCGCCCGGCGCTGTAATGACGCTGCATCGGTTTCCAGTGTCTTGATCTCGCTGCGGACATCCGCCAGATGATGCACCAGCGTCGCCAGCGCGTCACGGATTTCCAGCAGATCGGCGTAGCGGTCCAGCAGATCGAGATGATTGCGCTTGTTCAGTAACGAGAAGTGTTCGCTCTGGCCGTGAATATCGACCAGCACCTGTCCGATTTCCCGCATGACATCCTGTGTGACGCTCACGCCGTTGATACGCGCCATCGAGCGCCCGTTACCGCGCACCTCACGGTACAGCGTGACGATGTCATCGCCTTCGGTGTACAGCCCTTCACGCTGAAGCATGGGAATCATCAGCGCCCGGATCTGTCCCTTTAACGCAAAGACCCCCTCAACCGTGGCTTTTTCGGCACCGGTCCGCACCATCGATGTGTCTGCCTTGCCCCCCAGCAGAAGCTCGACCGCGTCGATGATAATCGATTTTCCCGCGCCGGTTTCCCCAGTGATGACATTAAAGCCGGGGGCAAACTCGAGGTCCAGCCGGTCAATAATCGCGAAGTTATGAATATGCAGCTCTTCGAGCATGACTAACCCTGACGATCCTCTAAATACCCCATTTTGAGCGCGGCGTATGAGGCCATCTGTAACCAGATGCCACCGCTTCTGTGCTGATTATAAACCTACTCATGCTTCCGTGCGCCGGTGATCTCGTCCGTCGGAACCATCATCCTGCTCATGCGAGTCAGTGCGGTCGGTGCGGTCGCCATCAGTGCGGTCCCCACGGCGGATGCGCGGCTCAAGACGGTCAAGCAGCGAACGATAAAAATAATTGTGACTTCTTAATCGTGCAAACAGCGACACATTATCACTTGCCTGCACCCGGACTTCATCCCCCTGACGCAGTTCGCACATGATACTGCCATCCACCGTCACCACCATCGAGTGGCGTGACTTCGGCCAGATCTGCACCACCGAGCCTTCCGAGAGGACAATCGGACGATCCATACTGAGATGCGGGGCTGCGGGGACGATGAGGATATTCTTCAGCTCCGGGGGCAGGATGGGGCCGTCAATCGCCAGTGCATAGGCTGTCGAGCCGGTTGCCGTGGCAATCACCAGCGCATCCGCGAAATAAGTCGTCGTCCAGTGACCGTCGATATGGGTTTCGAACTCCATCATCCGGCCAAACATATCACCACTGACAACGGCATCGTTCAGCGCGTCATCTGATGCGATCAGCCGTCCGGCCCGATACACAGAAACCGCCAGCATCATCCGCCGCTCAACCCACCAGTCTTTTGACAGGATGCGCGTCAGATGCTCTGACCAGCGTGCAGGATCACTGATCTCGGTCAGGAAGCCGAGCTGCCCCATATTGATGCCCATCACCGGCACACTAAACGGCGCACATACCCGCGCCGCACGCAGCATCGCCCCATCCCCGCCGATGGCAAAGACCAGATCGGTTCCGGGGATGTCGGCCTGAACCTCACTCGCATCCCAGTCGGTATAGATCCACGTTTCAATCCCCATCTGGCTCAACTCACGGATGATCTCATAAGCCAGCGGGAACGTCTGTGGGCGGAGAGGGTGCGCTAATACTCCAATCTTGCGTGTCTGGATCGTCAACTGGGCCTCATCTGGTTTAGGTCATGATGGGATTGGGTGATCTGTCCTGGTGTTCAGTCTAACCACAGTGAGCGAAGATGGCGAATCCGGATACAGCCAGACCTGCGACTATTCTAACATAGATATTCTAGCACACACGTTCGAAGTGCGGGAGTCTGGGGATGGTTTGGAAGCCGGTTAGGATAGGGTTCGAAATCAGTAAAGGGGGTGCATTTTGCGCACATCACCGATGATACCGCCACAGCCGATCATCCCGCATCTTCACTCAAAAACTGGCGCAGGACGGCGACGAATTTCACCCACGCCGGTTCGCTTTCCGTCAGCAGATGATTGTTACTTTCCAGCGCGACGAACTGTGCGTTGGGGATCAGCGACGCCAGCAGCCGCCCTTCTTCAAACGGGACTGCCGCATCATGCCGGGGGTGGATCACCAGCGTCGGCACGGTGATCAGCGGGGCCAGCGTGCGGACATCGGTCCGGTGCATCTCGCGTTCGAGCCGTGCCGCGTTTTCCGCCGAAGTCGAAATCCGCATCAGTTCATCGAAGGCACGCAGTTCTTCGAGGGTGGCATCCGGGCGTAGCTGCATAGCAAACACCTGACGAAACGCCGGGTTCTCTCGTCCCCAGCCAATACGCATCAGGTCGATAAGCAGTTGTTCTTCAGTCCGCTGTGTGTCGGTCAGATCACGATGCAGCCAGCCACGCGCATAAGCGCCGTACAGGATCAGATGGCTGACCTTTTCGGGATGGCGCACCGTGTAGGCCACGGCCACGGCCCCCGCCTGTGAGTTGGCAAAGAGCGGAAAACGCTCCAGGCCAGCCGCATCCACCACCGCTTCAAGATCACGCACCCACGCCTCAAACGACAGATCCTCAACCTCCCAGTCAGACAGGCCGTTCCCGCGCTCATCATAGCGGATCAGCGTGTGTTCACGGGTGAATTCTTCCAGCCAGTGCCGCCAGACCAGGCTCTCCCAGTCATATTCCAGATGGCACATGAAGGTCGCAACCTTGACCAGCGGCGGCCCCTTCCCGGCCACGGCATAGGCGATGCGTGCTCCATCCGAGCTGGTGGCGAAATAAACACGCTGTCCCCGCCGCATGTGTTCCGGCTGGTCAGGCTGATCGGCCTGATCAGCGGCTGAAGTGGATGGTGGTTCTGCCAGCAGTCCAAGCGCTCTCGTCTGCGCAATGGCCTGTGTGCGATTGCTGACGCCCAGTTTGCTGTAAATCTGGCGGTTGTACCAGCGGATGGTATTGGGGCTAAGGAACAGCGCATCCGCGATCTGCTGGTCAGACAGGCCAGTGGACAGGCGTGCGAGAATCGCTTTTTCGCGATCCGTCAGCGCATTCGATGCGGTCGTCTTCTCATCCATGGCGCGTTGTTCCCTGAATCATCACGGTGATAGATGCAGCGTCGATTCAATCTTATCGTACAGTGTTCATCAGAACTTTTCCATTCATTTGACCGGTATTGTCCATCCAAATGAATGGAGACATCCCACCGCATTCTTCCTACGATTATTTTAAGCCAAAGCTCAAATACCGGTTTTCAAAAGAGTCAGGGAGTATGCACAATGTCTGATTACGCCTCACAACAATCCCTTCCAGCCGCGCCGCCCACACCGGGAGTCATCACCAGTGCGCTGGCATTCGTCTACGGTCTGATCTGTTATGCCGTGTTCTTCGTCACATTCCTCTATGCCATTGGCTTTGTCGGGAATCTGATCGTCCCAAAGTCCATTGACATCGCCCCCGGCCCCGCCGCCCCGCTTGAACAGGCGCTGGTGGTCAATGTCCTGCTGTTGGGCGTGTTCGCCGTTCAGCACAGCCTCATGGCGCGGCCAGAGTTCAAGCGCTGGTGGACGCGAATCGTACCCAAGCCGATCGAGCGCAGCACTTATGTGCTGTTTGCCAGCCTTGCCCTGCTGCTGATGTACTGGCAGTGGCGGCCCATCACCACCATCGTCTGGGATATTGACGCCCCGGTCGCCCGCACCGTGCTGCACGGGCTGTTCCTGCTCGGCTGGACGATCGTCCTTCTTAGCACCTTCATGATCAATCACTTTGATCTGTTCGGGCTGCGGCAGGTCTATCTGAACCTGCGTAACCGCGAATACACCGATCTGGGTTTCAGAAGCCCGATCTTCTACCGCTTCCTGCGTCACCCGATCATGCTCGGATTCATCATCGCGTTCTGGTCCACACCGACCATGACGGCAGGGCATCTGCTATTCGCGGTCGCGACCACCCTTTACATCCTGATCGCGATTCAACTGGAAGAGCGCGACCTGACCCGCTATTTCGGTGACGACTATCGCGAATACCGCCGCAAGACACCGATGCTGATCCCGCGCCCACCGAAGTAGGCAGCAGCAGGTGGGATATTGAATGCTCGAACTGGGGAAGCGGCATGCTTACGACCGGCCTTTGTTCCCGCCCTCTAATCCCCTCAAATGTGCCCAAGAATCCCCACAGACGTAATGTTGTGGGGATTTCAGGCATCCAGCACGAGCGAAAGCAGCAAAGGGCGGAGATAAACCCCCAACTAAAGGTGGATGGCATTGCGGGGCTTTACATTTACACTGAACATGGCATTAAATGAGATTGTCATGAGTAGATAATTCGTTGTCATCAGGCCCGGCGTCATGGCCTGACGACAGCCATGAAGTGAGGAATGCAAAGCAGATGTCTACACCGTCCAATTTTCCACAGCGCCCACATGATGATGAGGAAACCGACGATCTGTACCGATCAGATCCCGACACAGACCCCAGACGCAAGGCCGCCGAGCGCGAAGCAGAAGAATCCGCCAGCGCCATAAAAGACACACTGGGCAGAGGAGCGCGCCAGGCTGGGGGCAATCTGCTCGGACAGGCGATTGGCGGCGGTTTGCGCGGCGCATTAGGTCACCAGCTCGGCGGGATGCTGGACAACGCCATGCAGAATGCGATCAATGATGCCACCGGACAGACATCCGGCGGTGCATCCGGCGGCACACAGAACGCGGTCGATGAAGACGCCGTTTACGAGATGCTGTGGAACTGCCGCTTCTGCGGATCGGAAAAGCTGCTGGGTAAAACGCACCGTTTCTGTCCGGCGTGCGGCTCTCCACAGGACCCGGAATGGCGCTATTATCCGGCAGATGATGAGAAGATCGCGGTCAAAGATCACCATTACGTCGGCGCGGATAAAGTCTGCCCCGCGTGCAGCACCCTGAATGCAGCCGATGCCGAATTCTGCCCGCGCTGCGGCTCTCCGCAAACCGATGCACAGGCCGTCACCACACAGGCGCTGCGTGCCGCCGGAAATGAGGATTTTCTCGACCGCGAAGATCTTCATACGCGGCTGGATGCCCAGGCGGCGCAGCGTGTCAGCGGCCTTCCGCAGACGGCCAGCGCATCAGGTTCCGGTTTCAGGTGGACGCCGAAGAATATCGCCCTGATTGTCGTGGCAATAGCGCTGGTGTTCGGCGGTATTTACGTCTTTACCGCGAAGAAATCCACGAGCGTCGTACTGGATGATAAACAGTGGGATCGCGAGATCGAGATCGAAAAACTGATGGCCGTCTCCGACAGCAGCGTCTGCTCGTCGATGCCGGGTGATGCCTACAGCGTCACCCGCCGCCGTGAGCAGGTCGATACCCGCCGTGTACAGGATGGTGAGACATGCAGCCGTCAGCAGGTGGATCGCGGCGACGGGACCTTCCGCGAACAGCAGGTATGCAGCCCGACGTACCGCGAAGAGCCGGTCTACGGTGATGTCTGCTACTACACCATCGACCGCTGGCGGACTGCACGCACCGCGACATCCAGCGGCGCGGCGGATGTCCAGCCGTACTGGGCGCAGGCCAATATCAGCCGGGGCGGGGCATGTGTCGGCTGCGAACGCGAAGGCAACCGGCGTGAGGTCTATAAGCTGATCTTCACCGGTGACGGCGGCAGCCGCTACGAATGCGATGTGAACGCCAGCATCTGGGAAGCCGCCACAATCGAGTCGGTATGGTCGCTGGAAGTCGGGCAGTTCACCAATGCGCCCGATTGCAGCACACTGGCACGAGCGAGTTAACGCACAAAGCAACCTCACCCCTAAATCCCCTTCTCCGGCAAACAAGTTTGCATGGAGAAGGGGCCGGGGGATGAGGTTTCCTGGCATCGAGAGTTAAAAACTACCCCTGTAAGGGAGAGGGGCCGGGGGTGAGGTTAGCTTTTATGATAGACACTTCATCCCCGCAGCTTTGCCAGACGCGCCGCCGCTTCCCGCAGGATGTCGTCACTTTTGCAGAAGGCGAAGCGCAGATGCTTATCCCCGATGTGACGATGCGCCGGTGTATAGAATGATCCCGGCGGAATCCCCGCGACGCCGATCTGCTCGATCAGATAGCGCGAAAATTCGACCGCGCCACCATCGAACACCTCCGAGAAATCGGCCATCACGAAATACGTCCCCTTCGGCACGCTGACTTTCAGCCCGGCGGACTGTAATCCCTGCACCATCAGATCGCGCTTGGTCGTGTACAGTTCGCGGTAATCCTCATAGTAGCTGGATGGCAGTGTAAAGGCATACGCCACCGCCGCCTGTGCCGGGTGATTCGCAGCGAAGGCGATGAACTGGTGCGCCTGCCACAATCCGCGCATCAGGTCCGGGTGACCATAGGCCCAGCCGATCTTCCAGCCGGTCATGCCGAAGGATTTCCCCGCGCTGCCGATGGTCACTGTCCGCTCGAACATCCCCGGCAGTGAGGCAATGGCGATATGCTGCGCGTCATCGAAGATCAGATGCTCGTAGACCTCATCCGAGATCACCGTCACATCGAATTCACGGCACAGCTCCGCAATCATGGTCAGTTCTTCGCGGGTATAGACGCGCCCCGTGGGATTGTGCGGCGTGTTGAGGATGATGGCGCGGGTTTTCGGGCTGAAGGCGGCGCGCAGTTCGTCCGGATCAAACGTCCAGTCCGGCGGATGCATCGGGACGAAGACCGGCGTCGCACCTGCCATCGTCACACCGGGCGCGTAAACGTCAAAATAGGGTTCGATCACGATCACCTCATCACCGACATCCACCAGCCCCATGATCGACGCGAAGATCGCTTCAGTCGCGCCGGGGAAGACGATCACGCCGCCATTCGCCTCTACATCCAGACCGTAAGCACGCTGCGCATGGGATGCAATCCCCTGTTTGAGCGCAGGAAGTCCGGGGCCGGGGGCGTACTGGTTATACTGTCCACTGCGGACGGCGTCGGCGAAGGCATCGATGATCGGCTGCGGTCCGTCGAAGTCCGGGCGGCCCTGACCGAGATTGACAGCATTATGACGCTGTGCGAGATCATTGATTTCGGTGAATATCGTCGTGCCGAAGCCAGCGACACGGTCGGCAATTCTGGGCATGGAGCAG
>CAYNDH010000078.1:12005-19119 GCA_964395665.1 uncultured Anaerolineaceae bacterium | reverse complement strand
GTCCGCTGTTTCCATAATATTCAGAGCAGGTTTTCTGAATATTCAAACAGGTTCTGAAGGTGGATTACACAGTTTCTGATCTCACTCTGACTCTCTTCTGAATGGTGCGGCAGTAACAGGAATTCATCAATAAAGTATATCGTTAATATTACATGGTATATGGTTAGAAAAATTTACCCCAAAACAAACCATATGAAAACAGTACGCAGATCCTGAACCTGACCTGGCCCCTGTCCATCTGTGAACTATGTAAATTTCGTGCTAATGCCGCTGCACTTGATGACACACCACGCTCCATCACGTCAGTTGTTAGAGTTTTGTCAGGGAGGGGACCTTCCTCCTATCTTATTCTTTACGGCGCCAACTCTGTGTAAAATGAAAGGACCAATTGGCACATGAAATTGGAGCATCCAATGTCTATACGCTCAAGACGTACGTGGTCAGCCTTCGGCAGCCTGCTGCTGTTGTGTCTGGCATTAGGGCTGCTGCCTGTACAACTGGCAGCCCAGGACGATCCTGTTCCACTTCCCCAACCGGGCTTCTCAACATCGGATGGAGAAGAGGTCCCGGCCACTTCGGAACCAGCCGATGAAGAAGCTGGCGCAGGGTTTGGGACAAATACTGAGGAAACTGCTTTCACAGTTGAACCTGTGATCGTCGTTAATGATGACTTCGAGACCGGCTTAACCCACTGGACCGGTAATCGCGACTTCAGCACAATTCAGACGGAAGAAGGCAACGCGGTCGCGCAGCTTGTTTCCGGTGATTCACTGGCGCTGGCAGGAAATGCGCTGCTCTCTGAATTCGAAGCCACGGTCTGGTTCAATCTCGTGTCAGTCGATACCGATTCAGATCCAGCGGATGCCGAAGAAACCACTTCTTTGAATGTATTATTCGGAAACAATTACCATCTGGAGCTTAGCGCCAACGGATCTGCACTCAGCAGCGCCGGGGCAGAAGCGCCGCTCGCGTCTGATGATACCGCGCTGGCCGCTGACCAGTGGCACCGGCTTGATCTGTCGATGCGTGCGAGTGTGGTCACGGTGACAGTCAATGAAGCCGAAACCCTGCGGTATGATCCCAGCGGCGACGAAACCGTCTTCGCCATCATGACGCCCTTCACGCTTCACAGTACCGGCGGCAGCCTGCTGATTGATGATGTGCTTGTGATGGATTACCGTCCGACACAGCTCGTCGTCCTGCCGGAAACCTCATCCATCGGCAGCACCTCATCGCTGGCATTCGACAGCAGCAAGATCGGCGGCGAACTCGGCAATATGATCGAAGCCTTCAACGCCGAAGGCGCAGATCAGGTTCAGGCCCTCAGCAGCACCTACGCCCTGACACTCGATAAGCAGGGGCGCATCACGGTTGAGATCTGGGGCGCTGAAGAAGTTACCGGCGAGATGCTGGCGAACCTCATGCTGGGGTATAACGGTAAAGTCGAAACCGTCGATTATCAGCGCATCGTGGCGCGGGTCGATCTGGCTGCGATTGCGGAACTCAGCCTTTCCGATCAGATCAGCGTGGTGCGGCTTGTGCCGCGTCTTACCGCTCTCGGTGATAGTATGGAAGTGTCCTCAGCCTTTTCTTCGGCTGAGGCACTACCCCTCAATGTCGCCTTCGATACGCAGACCGAATCCCGCGCCCCGATTGGTAATGTCTATTCAACCGGCTTCAACATCACCGGGGTACAGCACTGGCACGCTGCCGGGTTTCGCGGCAACGGTATCCGCATCGCCCTCATTGATGTCGGCTTCGGCTCACCGGCAGACGGCCCCAATGCAGATACCGCCTGCGCTGCCAATGCACAGCTCAATCTGGGCTTCGGGACCCGTGTCGCGGGGGATAGTCGTCGCGGCCTGAATATGCTTGAGGTCATCTGTGACATCGCCCCATCTGCACAGGTACGGCTTTACAAGGCGCAGTCGATGGACCAGTTTCATGATGCGCTGGTCGCAGCCTATAATGAGACCAATCACATTTATGCGATCGGTCTTGACTTCGGCCCCAATGTCAGCCCCGGTGACGGCACACTCGGCTATGCCAGTGCCAAGAATCCATACGCCGTCATGCAGAATCTGCGCAATGCCGGTCATGTTGTGCTGTCCACCGCTGGAAACAGCCGCTTCGCTTATCGGGCCATCGACTTCACCGGCGCAGCAACAACCATCACCTTCAAAGTCAAACCGCAGACAGCGATCAATATCGGCTGGAATGACTGGAATACCGTCCCAAACAGCGGCGGTGTGCGTGAGGATTTCGCCGCCGCCCTGTCTGGTGCTGGTTTTAGCGCCTTTGCCAAGCCTGCACGCGGCACGAGCAATCCCGGCCATCAGTTCATCGTCCCGGCTTCATGTACAGTCACGGCTGGTTTCTGTAATGTCACACTGACGCTCAACGGGTTGACTGGTAGTCCCAGCGTGGTACAGGTTCAGGCCAGCGGGACCGACAGCATTATCAATGATGTCACCGGTTCGACCGTTTTCAGCAGCTATGGAAGCATCCTTCGCCCAGGCGACTCTCCAAATGCCCTTACTATAGGTGCGGTCTGCGCATCATCATCTCTGAACTACCCTGTCATGAATTACAGCTCCAGTGGCCCGGTTTATACGGCTGGCGGCAATATCAATACGGCTGCTGCCCCCGCATACTATACCGCCCCTCAGGTCAAACCTGATCTGGTTGGCCCGGCACAGGTGAGTACAACCAATAGCATCGTCAATAATCCGGATAGCTGTGGTGAAGGCTTCGGCGGCACACAGGCCGGTTTAGCCCATGTGGCAGGGCAGGTCGCGGTCCTGATGAGCAACCCGGCCTCCCCATCATTTGTTTCAGCCAATTCGTTTGCCTCTATCGCACGCTATCTGCGCAGCCATGCCTTTGACCAGGCCGCTGCTAACCTGTTGGGTTACGATATGCTGTACGGCGCTGGTGTCCCGGTACTGGGTTCGCCGGCCTTCGTACAGGATTCGCTGCCAGCTTCGCTCGCAATTCCCAACCGTATCCCGCCCGGATTATGTGCGTCTGGCACCGTTTATGCCGGTCCGTATAATGTCGGCTCGGCGACCATGAACGGTTCCATCACACAGCCCTATACCAGCCTCACGCAGGCCACCGCAGCCGCAGCCGCACTTGGCCCTAATGCCTGTGTCATTGCGCTGCCGGGTGAATACAGCTCGAATATCTATTTCGCCGGCCTGCCGAGCAAGGTCCATATCTTTGCCTATTCCGGTGTGGTGAATACCGTCTCAGTCCCGAGCTACATTCACCTGCAGAATGGTTACACCAAGGCTGTTGGCAACTTCAATTACATCGGCGGCGTCTTCGTTGATGCGACCACTGTAAGCCTGAACAACTTCACCTTCACCAAAGGTCTGTTCTTCGAGAATTCACAGTTTCCTGAACCATCCGCGCTGGTGGTCAACGCCGGTAACAATGTCGATTTCAGCGGCAACACCCTGCGCGGGATCGTCAGCTCGCAGGACTATAAGCTGATCAACGTCATCAACGGCAGCCAGAATATCAACATCCGGTCGAACTCGTTTATCAACAACGTCGCCGGATTCACGATGAACGGCCAGACGCCGCAGTACTTCGGCACGATGAATCTGATCGTCGTGGAGAATTCCGGCGTCGGTGTGGATGGACAGCGCGTCACCATCGCCTATAACAACTTCCAGGGGAACAAGAACCCCAGCGGCATGTGGATTCTCGATGGACTTCCACCAGATGGTAATAACGAGACATCCAAAACAATGAACTGGGTTTCGCTGGTGCGCTCTGTAGACAGCTTTACAGACATCATCAGCAACACCTTCACCGCCAACGAAGCCGAAACCCTGATCTCCGGCGTCACCCGCCTGAGAGACAGCGGACGTCAGACCCGTATACTGGGTAATGCGATCGTCAACAATACGATTCATTCTTACGACGGCATCGCATCCGGCCCGCTGATTCACTACTTCTTCAGCGGGTATGCGATGGTCATCAACAACACCATCGCCCGTAACAACGTCAGTGATAATATGATCGTCGGGCGCGGTGACGAGGTCTTCGGTAACTTCAACGAAGGTAGCGCTAACAACAACAACAGCGGCAGCCTTGGCTCTGGTCATACCCGCTGGGAATTCCACAACAACTTCATCGTGGATAATGTCGTTGATCATATCGACCCGGCGACGGGGCAGATCATTGCCACAACTATTGCGGCAAGCCAGGTCGTCAATGACCTTGATGCGCCGGGTTCAGGCTGTGCCAACTTCGGCGGCGCGGTGGATCAGGGCGCATACAATAACTGGCTCTCGGACGCTGCGAACACTCCGGGGATGTGTGGTACAGCGTTCCAGACGAACGGCAATCTCCATCTGGACCCGTACCCGCGTAATGACCAGTACGTCCCGTCCCCCGGCGCTGTGACTTACATGCTGGGCGGCGCACCTGCGGCCCGTTTCACACCGGCTTACTATGCACTGTCCGGTTCCAGCAATAACAGCAAGCCCGACGGCATCGACGGCGGCGCTGACGCCTTCGTCGTCAACAATCTGCCACAGTTTGCCAGTGGACTGGATGCACGCGGCGTGAACCGTCGTAATAACGGTGACACCGCCGCAGACATCGCCATTGACATCGGCGCATATGAATTCACACCGCTGGAACTGTCGCCCAATATCAACATCACGGTCAATGAAGACACCGGCGTGATCTCTGTACCGCTGGATGCCACCCACCTCTCTGGCGGCTTCCCGCCCTACAGCGTCACCTTCCAGCGCTATCCGAAATACTTCGGTATTGCAGGCGTTGATGGTTCACTGTGCGATGGCCGCTTCACCGCCGCTGCACAGGGTGTCGCGGTCGGTGCGCTGCCGGATGGAACTCCGGTTCTGTCTTACTGCCCGCCGAAGGACTTCCACACCACGACTACCGATCCCACCTTCCTGCTGACCAATGCCGGTTTCGACTTCCGCGTGATCGACAGCGGTAACCGTTCCGCCAACAGTGTCATGCAGTACGTCATCAACCCGGTCAACGATGCCCCGCTCACCACCGTGCTGGGTGATAACGTCCCGGCAGGCGACATCCTTGATGCACCGGTCGCAGTCGGTCGTCCGGCGGGACAGAACTTCTTCCGTCTGCGTCCGTATGTGGACTTCTCGAACGGGTTCGTCTTCTCGGAACGCAATAACACGATCGAGCCGACGGCGCGTAATCAGGTGGATTATATGTACACCTACGGCACGCCGACGCTGATCTCCGATCCCGGAAACGATGATCCACAGATCATCACCAATAATCTGGTGCTGCTCGATGGAGTACGCGGTATCTGGGGCGTCAATCTGGCTGGAGTAGCCACAATCCCCGGTGGATATGCACAGGCCAAGCTCCGCTATACGGTGACAGATCGCAATGGTCACTCGGTAAATAACATCGTGACCGTTCGTGCGCTCACCCCGCCGACCAACTTCACCCTGTCATTCCCAGGCAACAATACTGTGTTCCTGGCTGCTGATGAAATCAACACTTTCCGCTGGACAGAAGCCAGCAACAGCCAGAACTACCGGTTCGTCCTGAGCAGGATCACGGGCGCAACGGAACAGGTGCTGCTCAACATGCCCAATCTGACACCGCCCGCCGGTGATGATGCGCTGAGCTGCACTGGCGGCGTCTGCACCCTGACGCTGACACCTGCACAGAAGGGTATTCTGGGTTCGGGACAGTTCAAGTGGACGGTCATCGCCAATAATCAGGGTCTGACCACCACCGCGACCAATGCGCCATTCTTCTTCAACATCGCGACCGGCGTACAGCTTGTCCAGAATGGCTCGTTCGAACAGCAGGGCGAAAACAAGAAAATCGCCGCAGGCTGGAAGCCGAAGAACACCGATAACGATAAGCGCGTCTGCAATAAACCGGAAAAGGGCAAGTACTTCGCCCACACCGGCCAGTGTGCCTACCGCTTCAAGGCCAAGGGTGGTGCCAACAGTGCCATCGTTCAGAAGTTCACCAATTTCGGCAAGGCCGGTGACCGTCTGGTCTTCAGCTTCTATGCCAAGGGCGAGAACCTCAAGAAGACCGCCAGTGCCATGTTCAAGGTAAAGTACATGAACGGCACCAAGGTGAAGGAGACCTTCAAGATCCCGAAGAAGGATACACCCTACACACCGTACTCGTTCGCCGTCGATCTGACAGACGTGCCCAAGAATGCCAAGATCAAGTTCAAATTGAATGGTGGTAGAGGCAAGTACTACATCGACAGCGTCAGCGCACTGCTCTTTACCCGCTAGCGCGCATCTGATGATCGGGGATTGTGCGGGCCGGGTAAGTCCGGCCCGTACATGACACCGATCATGCCATATCCCATCGAGGGCGGAGATGCTGCCACCAGCGCAGCGCTCCGCCCTTTGTTTTTGATCTTCGGCGCCAGCCCTCTGCATCAGCCGGTAACCGATCAGCGCCTTGAAGAAAGCGCAGCAGTGATGTACCGTACATTGATGTACCGTACATTTATGTACCGTGACAGCGCATCGTCCGCAGCCGGACCACTAATCCCATGAGTCCTGATTCATCACATCATCAGCCCTTACAGCCGCAGCTCTACCGTCTGACACAACGCCTGACCGCCGTAGTGATGATCAGTGTGGTGCTGGCCGCACCGCTTCAGATCATGCTGGCTGTCACCCTGAAGAATGCCCCGCTGTTCTATCTGACGGGCGTGCTGTCGCTGCTATTGCTGCTGCCGCTGATGTTGTACAGCGCCGCGACGCCACCGGTCACCGTATCCGAGACAGGGCTGACGCTGCATCCGGTGATCTGGCCGAGCCAGACGATCCGCTGGGATCAGGTCGAAGCGATCAAACGCTATCCACTGCTGCCCCCGACCGATACCGAAACCGTCCGCCGGACAGCCGTTGGGCGCCACAAATATCAACCGGCAGACGGCCTGATGCTGGTCATCCCCGATCTGCGGCTGCCTTATCGTGCAGTCGGGTTTTTCACGGGTGAAGGGCTGAAACCCGCCGTCGCATTTACCAACCGCAGCCACACCGATTATGACCGGCTGACACGCATCCTGCTTCAGCATCTCGGCGATAAACAACTCGGCGATAAACAACTC
>CAYNDH010000078.1:0-11905 GCA_964395665.1 uncultured Anaerolineaceae bacterium | reverse complement strand
TCACTGATAACCAGACCTCTGATACAGGCATCCCAAACAAAGGACTGAAATAGACGATGGATCTCGAACCCATACTCCACGCGGTACGCCGCGCTGCCCTGCTCTGCCGTGAAGTGCAGCAGGTTGAAATCATCCGCAGCGACAAAACCGGCAAGGAACCTGTCACGATTGCCGACTACGGATCACAGGCGCTGGTCTGTGAAGCACTCAGCCGCGCCTTCCCTGATGATGCGGTACTGGCCGAAGAATCCGGTGCGCAGTTCACTTCACTGGTCAGCGAGAGCGAACGCCAGCGCGTGCTTGAACTGATCAGCGCAGGGCTTGGCCGCCCCGTCACTGAACAGCAGGTCGTCGAGTGGCTGGATTTCAACAAGCATCAGACTGCCGAGCGCACCTGGGTGATCGATCCGATTGACGGCACGAAGGGCTTTCTGGCCCTGCGCCACTTCGCAATTGCCGTCGGCGTCGTCGAAAATGGCGTGCCGGTGGCCGGTGTGATGGGCTGCCCGGCTTATCCCGGCTATGAGGGCGGTGCGCTGTTCCACGCCATCGACGGCAGGACCTACGTCCAGCCGCTGGCCGACCCGTCTGTCCCGCCGCGTGAGGTCTTCGCGACCAGGACGACCGATCCATCCCAGATCCGCGTGATGGAAAGCGTCGAGAAAAGCCACGCCAGCCATGATCGCATGGAGCGCGTCCGCATCGCTGCCGGGCTGGAAGATTCGCTGCTGGAACGTGTGGACAGTCAGGAAAAATACGCACGGATCGCCGCCGGGGATGGCGAACTCTATCTGCGCCTGCCGCGCCTCAACACCGAAAACCGCCATTACTCATGGGATCATGCCGCAGGGGCTGCACTGGTCTATGCAGCGGGTGGTAAAGTCACCGATATTGACGGTTCTCCGCTCGATTTCTCACAGGGGCGGATGCTGTCGAAGAATCAGGGCATGATCGTCAGCAACGGCGCCATCCATGACCGCGTGCTGGAAGCCGTCGCGCAGGTGCTGGCCGCCGAAGCCCGTGAGAGTCAGCAGGCAAACCAATAGCCCAGGCGTAATTTCGTCTCTCATATGCTCTTTTGTTGTGAACTCCGGTGTTTGCGGTTAAATTCGTCGCACTGGAGTTTTTATTTTTACGAAAAAGGATAACTACTGATGCAGTACGCACATTTGGGACGCACTGGTTTACAGGTCAGCCGCCTCTGCCTTGGGACCATGAATTTCGGCCCACACACCACCGAAGAAGACAGTTTCGCCATCATGGATCATGCGCTGGAACTGGGGATCAACTTCTTCGATACCGCCAACGTCTACGGCTGGAAGAAGGGCGAAGGGATCACCGAAAATATCATCGGGCGCTGGTTTGCACAGGGCGGCGGACGTCGCGAAAAGGTCGTGATTGCCACCAAAGCCTACGGCGTGATGAGCGACTGGCCCAACGACTCAAAGCTGTCGGCCCGCCACATCAAACAGGCCTGTGAAGCCAGCCTGAAGCGGATGCAGACCGAGTACATCGACCTGTACCAGATGCACCACGTTGATCGCAGTACACCGTGGGAAGAGATCTGGCAGGCGATGGAACAGCTTGTGCAGGAAGGCAAGGTGATTTACGTCGGCAGCAGCAACTTCGCCGGATGGCACATCGCACAGGCCAATGAAGCCGCCAAAGCCCGTCACTTTATGGGCCTTGTCAGCGAACAGAGCCTCTATAACCTGATGGATCGCACCATCGAACTCGAAGTGATCCCGGCCTGCGAAGCCTATGGTCTGGGTGTCATCCCATGGAGTCCGCTCAAGGGCGGTATTCTGGGCGGCGCACTGAAGAAGGCCAGCGAAGGCCGCCGCGCATCCGAAAATAATCAGAAGCTCATCGACGAGAACCGCGAAGCGCTGGAAAAGTGGGAAGCCTTCTGCGCTGAAATCGGCGAAAATCCGGCAGATGTCGCGCTGGCATGGATGCTGCGGAATCCCGTCATCACCGGGCCAATCATCGGGCCGCGCACCATCGAACAGCTTGAAGGCAGCCTGCGCGCCCTTGAGATCGAGCTGAACGACGAGCAGATCAAACATCTGGACGAACTCTTCCCCGGTCCCGGCGGCCCCGCCCCTGAAGCTTATGCATGGTAGGGTGTATTTGAATATTCAGGAAACTGTCTAAATCTTGTGGAAACGCCGGACAACGCAGGCGTTGTCCCTACATTCCACGGATTTTGTAGGGACAGGGCCTGCCCTGTCCGCACCAGTAACCAATTTTCAGATAGAAGGTGAGATCCTGTGACTGATATACCACCAACACCACACCATCCGACACCGAACTGGCGCGAACATGAATCACTTTTTCGCCCGTTCATCGAAGCCGCACGCCCCGGTCTGATCACAGATGTGGATGGTGTCATCAGCCCGATTGTCCCCGTGCCTGACGACGCACAGGTGACGCCGCGCAATCGCGAACTGCTGACAGCACTGGCAGCACATCTGCCGCTGGTCGGCGTGATCAGTGGCCGGGGGGCAGGGGATGTCCGGCAGCGTGTCGGCATTGAAGGGCTGGAATATGTCGGCAATCATGGGCTGGAACGCTGGGGCGGCACACAGGTCGAAGTCAGCCCCGGCGTGCGGCCTTATCGCCCCGCACTGGAGACGATCATGCAGGCGCTGGAGCAGCATCAGGCCACCCAGCCAGACCTCCTGCGTGATATGCAGATCGAGGACAAAGGCGCCACCGTGACGATCCATTACCGTCGCACCGCGCAACCGGACGCGGTGCGCGATTATCTCGATCCGATCCTGACCGATCTGGTGACACGTGAGCAGATCGCGCTCTTCCCCGGTCGCATGATCTTCGAACTGCGCCCCCCTGTTCCGATGAACAAGGGGACGGCATTCGAAGCGCTGATCAGAACGCACCGGCTGGATGCCGCGCTGTATATCGGGGATGACACCACCGATGCCGATGCGATGCGGGTCGGGCGTGGGCTGCGGGCCACGGGTGACTGTTACGCGGTGGGCGTCGGCGTGCTGTCAGAGGATACGCCTTCCGTCGTGCTTGAATCGGCTGATGTATTCGCCGCCGGGATCTCGGATGTGGAGTCCTTCTTCGACTGGCTGTTAAACCAGTTCAGTGCATCCACCAGTTGAAGATCAAACCACATATTGACGTCTGATGTCTCGACCAGTTGGCGCAGGGCTTCGGCTCTGCGCTGACGTTCGTCCAGCGGCATGATCAGGGCTTCATGCATCGCGCGGGCGGTGCTGTGAATATCAAACGGTGAGACGACCAGCGCGTGATCCCCAAGTTCATAGAACGCGCCTGCAAACTCGGACAGCAGCAGCACACCATTCCGCTGATTGACCAGTACGCCTTCCTTCGCAACCAGATTCATCCCGTCGGCAATCGGATTCACGACCAGCACATCATAAAGCTGCATCCCGGCCAGCGCCCGTGCGTAATTCCCCCCCACCAGCACCCGCACCGGCTCCCAGAAGCCGTCACTGAACTCGGCGTTAATCATGCCGACCTCGGTCATGACTTCAGCCAGATAACTCTGATATTCGGTCACTTCCATACGGGAGGGGACCAGCAGATTGAGCATCCGTACCTTGCCGATATGCTGCGGATATTCTTCAAGCATGGCGCGGTAAGCCTTCAGGCTTCGGACGATATTCTTGCTCGGTTCGACGCGGTCCACGCGCAGAATCACCTGCGAGTCGCTCAGATAGTTCAGCAGTTGGACTTTCAGCAGTGTCGTCTCGCGTTCGGCGGCCAGTTCGCGCACCTTCTGCACATCAATCGAGATCGGGTAGTCTTTCGCCTCTACCCGCCGCCCCTGATACATCACCGAATTGCGGCTGCCATAGGAATGCGCGTCTTCAAGATAAAAACGCGCCGTCTGCACAAAGCTGAACGCATCCTTTTTGGTCTGAAAACCGATCCGGTCAGATGACAGCAGGCTGGTCAGCAGCCGCCGCCGCATCTCATCCGGCAGCATCCGCCAGGAGTCAGGCCCCGGCCAGGGGATATGCAGAAACGGCTGAATATAGACTGAATCGCCCAGAAGCTGGCGCAGGAAGTACGGCATCAGGTGAAGCTGATAATCCTGCGGGAAGATGAACACCGGACGATCCCGTTTCGCCAGTTCATCCCGGACTGCCGCCGCGACATACTCGGCGAACTGCTGATTGACGGCCACATAGCT
This sequence comes from uncultured Anaerolineaceae bacterium, assembly GCA_964395665.1. Lineage (GTDB taxonomy): Bacteria > Chloroflexota > Anaerolineae > Aggregatilineales > Phototrophicaceae > JAEZAF01. The sequence goes on along the minus strand of CAYNDH010000078.1, from coordinate 7,713 downwards.
GTCCCACGCCTGCCATATTTCCCGCGTGATGCTCGGCTCGCGGGCAGCATCCCATAATTCATGGTGGATAAACCACAGCAGCGGATTGGCGATCACGTTGTAGTACTGGTCATAAAGGGTAGGTTCAATATCGATCAGTTGGATCAGGGTGTCGTCAATATTCTGCGGCCTGTGCCCATGCTGCGCTGACCATGCGCGGTCATCATCACTCAACGCCGCCGCCACCCACAGCACATCATAACGCTGGGCCAGCGCGCTCAGGGCCGTCACCAGCCCGCCAGCGCCGCGTTTGCTGACAAAATTCCCATACTCACTCCGGTTGAACGAGAGCGGGCCACGATTCGACGCGATGACGATTAATGGCTCCTGCGATGGATCTTCTGCCGTTTCGCTTTTTGAGCGTTTCTGACCATTCGGCAGTGATCCCGGACTCGGTGAAGTCGACTGCGGTAAATTCATGATTCTCGCTTCTCTTTCACTGTTCGTTATCCTGTCTGTTATGTTATCCGTCGCACCTGTTCACAAACTGTCTGGCTGTCGGACGCGATCAAAGACGCGGTTCAGATGTAAGGGTTTAACTGGGGATAACACTCTGCTCTCTCAGAGCCTAAGTCGCCTTAGTATACAACATCCGTTCGCCGCACGGTTTAAAATCGGCCAAAGGAAGCATTAAAAAGCGGTAATTCTGAGCCTGCGTTAAGGGTTCGGGCGCTGGCGGGGGGAAAAGAAAGAAGACAGCCTTAAGACTGTCTCGGATACCAGACAAACGGGTTGACAAATCAACGGATCAACAGGATGGGTTAGCCATAGGGGCCGGATTCTTCCGGCCCATGTTGTGTCAATCTTAGAAACCATTTGAAAATTCGGAAAATTGCACTGAATCTTATGGAAACACCGGACAACGCAGGCGTTGTCCCTACAAAACACGTGTAATGTAGGGACAGGGCCTGCCCTGTCTGCACCCAGTAACCAATATTCAAATGGCTTCTTAGAGATCTTAAGGCAAAAAAGCCCCCCTATCCCCGTTTTCAAAGGTAGGTATTTTCCATTGAATCTCATGGAAACGCCGGACAACGCATGAACATGCTTGCATGTCGTTATCCCTACAAAATACGTCGGTGGTACACATGGTCGGGAAGCATCCCGACCCTACACCCTTCGAATACCACCCTTGAGCGCGGGAACGGCGACCTCTTACATCACCGCTTTCTGGCCGAGTTCAGTGCCCGTCCGCAGCATATCCTGTACCATCTCCGGCGACCGTCCTTCAGCATAAACCCGCAGCACCGGCTCCGTCCCGCTGGGGCGGATCAACAGCCAGCTATGATCGGCCAGCGTGTACTTGACGCCATCCAGTGTATTGACCCGTGCCATCCGCTGGCCGGCGATCTCTGCCGGGGCGTGTTCGGCCAGCGCCGTGACAATCTGCTTCTTCGGAAGCTGGCTTTCCAGCCGGGTATCGATCCGTGCATAGTGTACCGGGCCGAATTCGTCTTTCAGTTCCTGAATGATCTCATGCAGCGGCGCACGTGACTGCGCCATCACTTCCAGCAGCATCAGCCCCATCAGGATGCCGTCGCCTTCCGGGATATGCCCGCGCACGCTGATCCCGCCGCTCTCCTCACCGCCGATCAGAACATCCCGCGACATCATCAGGTCGGCAATATGATTGAAGCCGACCGGTGTCTCATGCACGGTCAGGCCGTAGCGCTCGGCGAGTGTATCGATCATCAGCGTCGTGGACACCGTCTTGACCACCTCACCCCGCAGCCCCCGGTTCTCCACCAGATGGCGCAGCGTGAGCGCAAAGATCGTATGCGGATCGACGAAATTCCCCAGCGCATCCACCGCGCCGATACGGTCAGCATCGCCATCGGTCGCCAGCCCGACCTGCGCCTGTACCCGCCGCACCGCCGCCACCAGATCGTTGAGATAGTGCAGGATCGGCTCCGGATGAATACCGCCAAAGCCCGGATTAAGCACATTGCGGATCTCTGTCACCTGACAGCGCGTGCGCGACAGCATAGCCGCGAATGCCCCCCGGCCCGATCCCCACATGGCGTCCGCCACCAGCATCGGTGCCCGTTCGGAGATCTTGTCGAGATCGATCAGCGTGTTAAGGTGTTCGTAATACACCCATGACGGATCAAAGCGGCGGATGCGATCCTGTGCAACAGCCTGCTCGTAACTGATCAGCCGTGGTTCGCGCCCTGTGCGCTGATTATGCGCCAGCCGCTGTTCGATCTTCGCGCAGGCATCCGCCGTTGCCGAGCCACCGTGCGCCGACTTGAGTTTGAAGCCGTTATAGCGCGGGGGATTATGGCTGGCCGTGATCACGATACCCGCCACCGCCCCTTTCGCCTTGACGTTGTACGAGATCGCCGGCGTCGGTGCATCGGCCCGCGTCAGCCATGTGATGATCTCATTGGCCGCCAGCACACGCGCTACTTCACTCGCGAACCGGTCCGACATAAAGCGCGTGTCGTAACCGACCACGACTTCCGGCAGCGTTTCCCCCTGATAGCTGTCGTTGATCGTATCCGCCACCGCCTGCGACACCAGACGGACATTTTCATAAGTGAATGTATCTGCAATGACTGCGCGCCAGCCGTCAGTTCCAAAGTGGATCATACGTTTTTGTCTATTCCTCTTTCACTGAAAATCAGCATACCGTATTTTCACATCCTGCGATGCCGATTCGCAAAAACAGACGGCCTGCGCCGTCTGTCGGTGATCAGTCTGAAAACGGTCGGCTATCCGCCAATCACATTCAGCCCGGTCTTTTCGATCAGGGCCTTTGCGCGATCGGTCGTGATGTCGATGTCATGCAGGATGCTGTACGGCAGATTATGCTGTTTGACATACTGCGGAAGCTTCAGCAGCGTATCGTAAACGGTATTCGGGCTAAGTTCGCCCAGACGTATCCCCGCCGAAACCAGTGTTGCACGCAGCGGGGCGACATCCTGCCCGTGCAGCGCCGCCGAAATCAGCAGGCCGGGGCCAACCAGATCGGCATACGGGATGCCGCGTCCACGCGCCACACGCGGCTCAATCGCATAGGCGAAATACTGCTCGCTGCCTTCCTGCGGACGGGTATGGCCGAGCTGATTGGTGAGCTGCACTTCCATGCAGATCAGGTCCAGAAGCTGGCGCAGTGCTTCCACCTTGCCGTCGCCCACATCCTTCGCGATTTTGAACGCCTGCTGTGCGATACCCGCCGCCAGCCCTGCCGCCCACTGCTGGAAGCGTTCCTCAGGGCGGTTCTGGCCGCGTTCGGCGGCATAGCGCCAGTCCAGCAGGCCGGTGACGATGCTCAGGATCTCGACAATCCCTGTCCCGCGAATGGTGGGCGGGGCATTGCGCACCACTTCCCAGTCGATCACGACCTTTTCTGCCGGGCCGGTGGTATCGTATCCGACTGAACCGGCTTCGCGCACGGCGACAATCGGTGTAAAGAAGCCATCAACACTTAAAGCGGTCGGCACCAGCACCACCGGCAGATTACGCTTCCAGCCGACGTATTTCGCGACATCACACGGCAGGCCGCCGCCGACACCGTAAATCACCTCAACCTGGGGTGGCAGACCGGCGGCCATCGTATCCATAAATGAGCGCTCGGCAGTGTGCGGTTCCGCCTGAACGACCAGCGGCAGCTTCAGCATCGATCCAACCACGTCCCACGACTTGCGGCCCGTCAGCAGTGCTGTCGGTCGTTCTTCAGTCAGGTTGTTTATTTCGGCAAGCTCGATACGCGGCAGTGTCCAGATCGTCGTCATCGCGGCTACGACTCCATCCTTGTAATGATTTGTAAGCTATTTTTATCAGCAGCTTCGACAAATCGTGCAGTATCAGAAAATAGAATGAAATGCAGTCAGATGACCGCAGGTTATTGTAAACAAACCAATGTCGTTAACTATAATGCGTAACGGCACGTTTTCCAAATATTACGGTCGCCTGATGATGTGGGGCATATCTCCCGGCCTGCGCCGCTGTACGCATGCCGTCCATACTGCGGGAGAAATGTACCCGTGATCCATAACACGACCAGGCCGTAAAAATAAAAAAGCTGGCTTCAGGGCAGCCAGCTCGTGACGGGATCAACGCAGATCCGCATACCCGGCGATCTTTTTCATCGCGGACAGGCAGGATACAGGATGACAGGCTTACACCACTGACGAAAACGGACTAATCTTCTTCCTCTTCATAATCGTCTTCATCATCATCGTAATCGTCGTCATCATCATAATCGTCTTCGTCGTCGAAGTCGTCGTCTTCCAACTCCTCGTCGAAATCTTCATCTTCATCGTCGTAGTCGTTAGGGCCAAGCTTCAATTCATCGTCGAAATTAGCCATCTCAATCACTCCTGATCAGGTCTTTGGCTGAATGACGCGCATAGCATACTTCAAAATAAGGGGAATGACAGTATGACTGAAACCCCCAAATTTTGGGGTGTAAACCCTATTACCATCAGTGCAGCGACAGCATCCCGGCCCCTCTGGGCCGACCACTGCGTGTCATCCGTTTCAGGAACAGGTGAATTTGAGAGGCGACGACATCCGGCAGCTCGATCTGGGGCAGATGCCCGCAGTTTTCGATACGTGCCAGTTCTGCCCCCGGCATCCGTTCCTTGAGATGCTCACCCACCCGCACCGGGACCAGCCCGTTATTTTCCCCCCACAGCAGCAGCACCGGCACAACGGGATTTGTCAGGGCCGGTACGGGCGAAAGCGTAATCCCACGCATCAGCGCGGCCATCGCCTTACGGTTGGCCTGAATCGCGGCGACGACCGGCGGCTTCAGGACATCCTCATTGACGAACAGGCCCTCAAGCTGTGTCCGGCGTGTCAATGAAGTGACAATACGGTCAAACAGGAAGCCACCAATCCCCGGAATACCCGCCAGCAGACGCGGCAGCGGTGCAATTTCGGGTTCGACCCCGCCGTTAATCAGGATCAGCGCCGGGATCAGCGCCGGATCACTCGATGCCAGCATCCGGGCCAGCAGCGCACTGTAAGAACTGCCAACCACCACCACCGCATCGAATTTCATCAACTGGATGAACTGCTGAAGCCATTCCAGCAGCTTCTCCAGCCGTAGGGGTGTCAGCGGGCTGCTCTGTCCATATCCGGGCAGATCCGGCGCGACGACGAAATAATCTTCAGCCAGCACGGGCATAACTTCTGCCCACTGGATATAAGCATTGCCATAATCACCATGCAGCAGCAGCAGCGGGCGCTGTGCAGGATCACCGTCCTGCCAATAGTGGACCGTGCCGCCGAAGGGATGGGGGACGCTGTGTTCGGTCAGGCTCATAATCGCTCGGTATCGCTCATAATCACTTACAGTGTACAGCTTCTATTATGCCCGGAAACATTACAGTTTGTAACAGAACATTACAATTGCGGACTAACGTACTATCCCAGCCATGACTCACTGCGGCGTACGGACCGGCGGCAGCAGGTACTGAATATCCGGCGGCACAGGCGTCAGCAGATAGACATCCGTCCAGCGTGCCCAGTGAACCCAGTCCTCATCGCTGTAACCCAGGTCAATCCAGTAGCGGGAGAGGCGCGGGCCGCCCGTATCCGCCGCCAGACCGATCCCGTAATCAGGGATAAACATCTGCGTCTCATATGGGATCAGCTTCGGATCTATGGCGACAATCCCCTTCTGAAGGACCTTGCCAATTGAGGTGATATTATCGCCGCCCAACGCCCTGGGGTGATAACTGGTCGCGTAAAGCCGCAGCTTGCGCCAGTATTCACGCGGGCCTTCCGGCGTATCAATCGTCCGCAGCACAACTTTCGTGCCATAGCTCACCACCTGATTGACCGGCTCCTGTGTCACGCTGACGCCTTCATCAACCCGGCTGACCTCAACCTCATCTTCATAGCGCACGCGGATATTATGCTGCTGCACGCCGTTGACACCGGCCTGAATCACCGCCTGCTGATCGAGTTCGAGTTCCGCATCGGCCTGATACACCACCTCATACGGCAGCGGTTCGGTTTCTGCGATCACCTCTTCTGTCACCCGCACGACACGCACCTGCATCCCTGATGAAAGCCGTGTATTCTCCGGCGGGATGCTATAATCCAGCCCATTCAGGGCAATATCCGCTGCATCCAGTGCATCTGTGACCGTGTCGCCCGCCGTGCGCGTTTCAATCTGTGTCTCGTTCACCGTGATCGTCACCGGAAATGACCGCTCCACACGGATGGTCATGCCATCGGTCACGGTACTATCCACCGGCGGCTCGACTACATCCCCCAGAAACAGGCTGATCCCGGCATCTTCCAGCACATCACCCACCGTTGCTTCCGTTGTCACCCATTCGCGTATCTCGCCGTCAATATCCAGCGTCACACGGATACCGCTGCGGACTTCGATATGCTGTGCAGGCAGTGGATAATGCTCCAGATTTTCGATCGCAACCGCGCTGCCGTTGATCAGCACCGCGTCCTGTTCGTCAGGGAAGACCGCCAGTGAATCCAGAATCGCCAGCGGATGATCGAAGGCGGTTCGAAATACCGTGATCTCGCCGTTGAGCACAACCGTTACCGGGCGCTCGGTCATCACCGTCACCCGCATGGAGTTGGTCAGCGCGGTATCCAGCGGCGGGACCACCACCTGATCCGCCAGCAGCGTGATTCCCTGCTGTGTCAGCAGATCCTGTACAGTCACGGCCTGCGTGGTGATGCTGGTGGACTGATCCTCAACATGCAGGACAACCGTATGGACCGGAAGCGGCCCCGCCGCAGCCCCTGAAAGCCGGAAGATCACATACAGACACAGCGCAAGGATCGCCACCCCGCCCATGCCGCCGATCATCAGCCAGAACATGGAGACAGGCGACGTCCGGTGCGCCGCATGCGTCGTAAATGGGCGGGTATCACCCGGCGAGATGACCGGCTGTGTGTCGCCCGGATCAATCGACGGTTCGTGAGGAGAATTCCAGTTATCCATAGCACAACTCTAACCGCACAGCCCGTATCTTTTCAAGTCACCATTTCGACCTATCGACTGTACCGATGTTTCTGGCAGGTTTTGCGCTAAAATGCTCACTTTGTGAAGTCGTTCACCGGTCATGATCATGAGAGGAGCAAATAAACGATGTTTGATGCAGAAGACAATGAAGGACAGGGGAATTTAGGGCTGCTGGGATGTCCGGTGGCGCTGGCCGTCGTGCTGGTGGGGATTCTGCTGGTGCTGGTCGTCGGTGGTTCGATTCTGGCGTTCGCATTTAGCAGCCCCACCACTGACACCGAGAGCAATGCACCGGCTGCCACCACTGTCATCACACTTGAAGCGACCGCACCCGCAGCCACCGACACTGACACTGACACTGATACTGATACTGATACTGACATCATCGTGACTGCTGATGTGACTGCTGACGCCACATCCGAAGCCGACACCGAAGCTGATGCGACTGTCGATGCCGACGCCACACCTGAAGAAACACCTGAAAGCTAGGCTCTGTTGATGTTTCGATTATCGTGTGACCCTGCAAACTCGTTTGTGTAGGTTCTGTTGACGTTTCGATCATAATGCGCCTCTGCAAGCCGGTTTTGTGTAGGGGCGGACCTGCGATGTATCGCCGTGTCCGCCCGCAGCGACCCACGAAATATTCGTATTGTAGGGCGGCAAGAATGCCGCCCATGCCCTCCTTTTCAAAGGTAGGTATTTCTATTGCACCTCATGGAAACACC
>CAYNDH010000077.1:0-19157 GCA_964395665.1 uncultured Anaerolineaceae bacterium | reverse complement strand
AACCCGCTGACACGTCGGCTGGATGAAGCCTATATGCGCGGTGATGTGATCCGGGCGGCTGACCCGACAATGACGCCTTCCAACACGGTGACACCCGCGCCGACCGTGACACCGCTGCCCACCCTCACGCCGTCAGATACACCGACGATCACGCCGACCCCCACCGATAATCCTGACGCCACGCTCACACCGCAGCCGACGCCGACCGAGACACCGCTGCCCACCCGTCCAGTGACCAGCGTCTAGCGCCGATGTCATCAGTATCATCCCAATCCCCGGCAGTCACCCTGCATCCGACTGCGCCATACCGCTTTGATTTGATCTGCGACCTGATCAGCCGCCAGCCGCACCCTGTCAGCGATGTGGTCGAGTTTGACAATGCTGAAACTGTTCAGCACGATCAGCCGCGTTATCTGCGGGCGCTGCGGCTCTCCGGCGGGATTTCGCTGTGGCAGGTGACTGCTGATGCTGCCGACGGCGAAGCATTGCAGGCCGTCTGTCTGGCCGGGGATGTTTCCGACCTGGATGAAGCGCAGGCCGCGCTCGGCTGGATCTGCAATATCGATACCGATACCGCCACCTTCTTCGAATACGCACAGACGCAGCCTGCCCTGTGGAACGTGATCGCCGCGCTGCGTGGGCTGCGCTGGCTGCGGACTCCGACGGTTTTCGAAGCGCTCATCAGCCTGATTATCGAGCAGCATATCGCGTGGGTATCGGCGCAGCGCTTTCAGCAGGCACTGGTCGCGCAGCTTGGGGACTCGATTGACGACAACGGACGGCGCTTTTACCTCTATCCGACAGTCGAGCGCCTTGCCGCTGCGACCGTCGATGATCTGGCTGAAGTCAAGGTGACGCATAAGCGCAAGGCGCTGCTGATCGACCTTGCACAGCAGATCGCAGGCGGACTCGATGTCGAAGGCTGGCGCACGTTGCCATATGACGAATTTTATACGCGGCTGCTGGCGCTGAAAGGCATCGGCCCGTGGACGGCGGCCAATGTCGTCTCGCGTGCGACCGGGGCCATGCGCTTTGTCCCCAGCGGCGATGTGGCGTTACAGGCCGCCGCCAATTATTACTTCAACGGCGTGATGAGCAAGCTCACACCCGCACAGACGGAGGCGCTCTTCGCGCAGTTTGCCCCCTATGCCGGAGACGCCGCGCATTACACCTTCGCCCGCTGGGTGCTGGATCGCTATCCACGGCGGGATTGATCGCACTACGCCAGTACCGCCATCGCCTCGATCTCGATCAGGATGTCTGGTGTCGCCAGACATGAGACACCAATCAGTGTCAGCGTCGGCGGGTTATCCTGCGGAAAGGCGGCTTTCATGGCTTCGCGTGCCGGTCCCCACTTCGGGATATACTCACCGACGATATACATCCGCAGCGAGAGAATATCATCCATGCTGCCGCCTGCGGCTTCGACGGCGGTTTTCAGATTGCTGAACGCTTTTGTCGCCTGTGCGCCGATGTCACCTTCGGCCACATTCTCACCGTTCTCATTCCAGCCGACCTGACCGGAGAAGGTGACGATGCGGCGGCCTTCCGCGAACGCGATCTGTGAGAAGCCATACTGAACGCTGTTGAAGAGTTCCGGTGGATTTGCAGATTGTCTTGGCATGTTGGGTAGAAGATCCTCTGTGTTGATGATGTTGCAGGTATACGCATTTTATGTGAACGCAGGTTGCAGCAACAGACGCGCTGTCCAGAAAGGATGCTGAAGTGTCAAAGCCGGTACTGGTGATTGTGAACGGTCTGCCGGGCAGTGGAAAGACCACGCTGGCAAAACGTCTGGGGGAAGATGTGCGGCTGCCGGTCTTCGCCAGAGATCATCTGTACGAAATCCTGCATGACGTGCTTGAAGGTGATGACAGCCTCTCATCACGCATGGGACTGGCCGCTTTCAGGCTGATGTATGATGTCACGGGTTCGGTGCTGGCCGCCGGACAGGGCGCGATCGTCGAAGGCTTCTTCGGGCGGCCTGAACGACGTACCGCCGAATTCCTTGAGCTTCAGCGCCTGCACGATTTTACGCCGCTGCAAATCCTGTGCCGGGCAGATGGGGCTGTGCTTGTCGAACGGTTCCTTGCACGGGTGAACACGAAAGAACGCCATGCCGGTCACGCGGATCTGGCGTGGCTGGAAGCAAACCGCGAACGGCTCTTACAGGGGACACTTGAGCCGCTCGCGCTGGATGGCCCGCTGATTGAAATCGACACCACGACGCCTGAACATATGGATTATCCTCCGCTGCTTCAGCAGGTCCGTGCAGTGCTCTGATTCGAGTCTCATTCGTTCCGCAGCCCCGCAAAGAATTCCCGTAACAGCGCAGCCGATGCCTCGGCCTGCACACCGACGAACACATCCACGCGGTGATTGAGTTTCGGATGGCGCAGCACATCGGCGATGCTGCCTGCACAGCCCGTCTTCGGCTCGATGACCGCGTACACCAGCCGGGGGATACGTGCCAGCACCATCGCCCCGGCGCACATACAGCACGGCTCCAGCGTGCAGTACAGCGTGACCGCTTCCAGCCGCCATTCCCCGACCACCTGCGCCGCCTCACGGATCGCCAGCATCTCGGCATGAGCCGTTGGGTCGCCATCGGCTTCGCGACGATTATAGCCGCGTCCGATGACCTCACCATGACGGACCGCCACCGCGCCGACTGGCACATCCCCGGATGGCAGCGCCTTACGCGCTTCGTCCAGCGCCAGCCGCATGAAGTGATCATCATCGAAAAAATGCTGCGAACGTCCGCTCATCCCGCGCCGCCGGACTGGATGGCCTGCAAAAATGCCGGCGGCGCTGTCACCGCCTGACCGGATGCAGTATCTTCCAGGCCCCACCTTGTCTGGACACGCGCCAGCAGTTTGCCGTCAGATGCCCGTTTGATCAGAAAGGCACGCAGGCCGCCCGCTGCTGTCACATCATACGGCCATGTGACGATCTCCAGCGTATCGCCCCAGACCGCCGCCAGCTTGTATTCGATACGGGCCTGTTTTAATGTCAGTGCGAGACCGGCTTGATCAAGGCGCGGCAGTGTCCAGCCCTGGGCGGCGATGGCCTGCTGTTCGGCTTCTATTGCCATTTGCAGATAGACCGCATTATTGACGTGCTTCGCCGGATCAAGATCACGCAGTTCGACAGTCCTCTGAACAGCGCTGACCTGTGCGGGTGTCTGCGGGAAGGCCGGGAACGGCGGACGCGGCGCAGCAGGCAGCACATCATCCCCGCGTGAATAGGCTTCGACGATCTCCGGCGGAATCGATGTGGGATAGAGCGTCTGCGTATTGATGAACACCCAGTCTGTTTCGGCATGGGCGACCTGTTCCCCGTTCAGATAGACTTCATACTGGCGCAGGGACCGTACCCGCCGGAAATCGTGTATCCACGTTCGGATTTCGATCTGATCGCCATAGTGCAGCGGACGCAGCATGGTGAGCTGGGTCTCATACGCGAACCACTGGAAGCCGATCTCATCATAGCGGGTGGCACTGTAACCGACTGCGGCAGAGGCATCGAAGGCGGCTTCCTGTAGATAGCCGAGCAGTGTTGCGGGGCGCAGTCGTCCGAAATAGTCGCATTCATAATGCCGGACCTGAAACCGGCTGGCGTGAACAGAGGGCATTAATGCTTCACCTTATCAGGCTATAACGGGCAATTTAACCATTAACTTACGAAGCTGTTACGAACTAATTGACACTGGCGCTTTGAAAACCAGAACGGATAGGTTATCCTTACCTTAATGTCAGTTAAATGAGTTGTATCATGTTATTTCAGTTTGAAAAGGATCGGGAAATCCCGAATATCCTTACCTTGAAGCTCAACCTGCCAGACAACCTCAATCGACTGGCCGTTTACACCAGAATTATCGATCACATAGCGCACGAACTTGAGCACATCAGCGGAACTGTCCATCTGATCGTCTCTCTGCCGCCAGCATTACCTCCCGTCTCCGAAACCCTGTCCATCGTATCGTATGCCGAGGAGCGTCTGGGCAGCCGTTTCGGTGTCATGGTTCTGGTCTCGCGTCAGTCCGATATCCTTAGCCCACTGGCCTCAATGCTGCTTTCATCATCCCTGATGAAGAAGCTGTACGTCATGTGCTCATTGGAACAGGCCCGGCAGTTGATCATGACACTTGAGCGGCAGGTTGTCCAGCACGCTTCGGCAAGGTCAAAGTGATACAGGGCGGCCACAGTGCCGCCTTTTTTTATTCCCCACATTGATATACAGATCCTCCCCCCTGAACAGTGCCAGTCCACCCGCACCACCAGCACATACAGCAGCACTTCCGATGAAATCAGCCGTGTGCGGTGGCCGGGTTCCTCAAGCCGCCGTCGCACTTCGGGGATTACATCATTTTCCCCGATAAAAATGTCAATTTCATGGAAGATCAGCACACCGCTGGTTTTATCGTAGGTGATAACGTTGCTGATAATAAACAGATCATCGGTATACTCTTCCACCCTGGGACGCTGATTTCGTTACTGCATCCTCCATCGCGAGTGGATGCAGTCCGAACACCTGTTGAAGCCCTTGAAACTGTTCCCGCGCAGGGAATTGGAGATCAATCCACAGGACAGCGGGAGTCTGGTGCAGCGCCTGCAGATCAGATAATACCTGCTGGTGCAGGCCGGTTTGATCAAAGAGATCTGTCTGCATGAGAACCTGTTTGGAAATTGGATTCCGGCGCGGACAGGGCGCCATTGCAAGCAATGCGGCCCTGTCCCTACGTTCAGCATCTTTTGTAGGGACAATGCAGGCATTGTCCGGTGTTTCCATAAATTTCAGAATCGTTTTCTGAATATTCAAACACGTTCTGACAGACATTTTCCTCTCTGACTGATTCACAGGCTGAAGCATCAGCCCATGCCAGCAGGATATGTCGATAGCGTCGATTGTGCAGGAAAATTGACTGAAACGCTAACATCAATTTCGCAGAGTGTGGTTGTTGGCTTATACTCTATGCATGATACTGATCTGGATGATGTTCTCATTCACCGCATCGCTGAAGCCTTGCGCACGACCACCGATGATGACCGATGGCGTCAGTCAGGGTTGAATGGGTCGTATGCTGGCATAGCGGCCATGGCTGATACCGATCTGATTCAAGGAAATTCATGAATACACCAACGCTGCTTCAAACCGTGATGATGACCGCGAACCTGCTCACCCTTTCCACAACTGGTGGACTGGTGTTCGCGACAATGGCCCGATCCAACCGCAAACCGGCGCATTATCTGTTTGCTGCGTTTGTGGTCGCGCTGGGTGGCTGGGCCGTCCTTTCATTTCTGGTGATGTTACAGACGCTGGCCGTGACTCCGCCGGAAGGAGCGCCGGTCCTGATACTGAACCTGCGGATGGCGTTTATGGTGGTATGGGTGCTGGCGTTTTACGGGTTCGTCGTCCTGTATTTCAACGTTGGCAACCGTCTGGTACGGATTGCGGCGCTGGTTGCCGTACTGGTGATGTTCGCCGCGCTGCTGCTGATCATCAGCGGCGAGTGGATGGAGAGGAGCACATCAGCCGCCCTTGCCACCGCCGCAACGCCCCCGCTGACGGTGCTGGGCCTCCTGCTGATCGTGGTGCTGACCGCTTACAGTGGGCTGACCTTCTGGCTGCTCTTCAGTTCTGAAAATCCGCAGGCGCGGCTGTGGCTGCTGCCTGCTGCGCTGCTGTTCTTCGCCGTCGGCCTGAATATCATCCAGTCACCGGCGCTCACCTCACTTGATGCGCTGCTGGTGATGGCCGCCATGATCGTTATGGCATGGTCGATCATGTGGAATCAGCCATTCAATCCGCTTAGCGAATTCAATGCCGAACTGCGCACCGCCAACCGCGATCTTCAGCAGATGGTCAGTGAACTGGCGCTGGAGAAAAGCCGCACCGAATCGCTGAATGCCGAACTGCGCGCCTCAAACGATTACAAGACCGGCTTTCTGGCGAATATCAGCCACGAGCTGCGGACGCCGCTGAACTCGATCATCGGCTACAGCGAACTGTTGAGCAAGAATATGTACGGGCCGCTGACCGAAAAACAGGCGGACCGACTTCAGAAGATCTACCGCAACGCCACGCATCTGCTGGAACTGATCGGCCACATTCTCGACCTCAATCGGCTGGACGCCGGTAAGCTTCAGCTTCAGATGAACACCTTTGACCTGCGCGAACTGCTGATGCGGCTGCGCCCTGAACTGGAAGCACAGGTACAGGCAGTGCCGCTCTCATTTGAACTCAGCGTGACGGATGAGCCGCTGTTCATTATCGGGGACCCGGAGCAGGTGCAGCAAATTATACAGAATCTGATCCGAAATGCGGTTAAACTAACAGATAAAGGTCGTGTCACCGTTGAAGCGGCACGCATTGAGGTTGAACGCGGCGTATCGGTTTCAGAGGGCGGATTTGAACTTCCGGCGATCGGCTGGCTTCAGGATGGTGCATGGGTAGTCCTGACCGTGACCGACACGGGCAGCGGCATCGCACTGGAAGATCAGGCGCGGATTTTCGATGAATTCGCGCAGATTGAAGGGACTTCAACACGGGAATACGGCGGCAGCGGTCTGCTGCTGGTGCTGACCAAGCGGCTGGTCACGCTGCATGATGGCGTGATCTGGGTGCGGAGTACAGTGGGTGAGGGAAGCTCGTTCTTTATCGCACTGCCGACCGATACCCAGAAGGTCCGGCGGCGCACACCGGGCAGGCAGACTGTCTATCCGTGATGAACTGTGCCGAAGTTCATGGGGATACAGGTTAAACGGACTGGCAGATCAACAAACAGGCGGACAGGCGCATAAGTGATCCATAGTCAGCGCCTGTGACAGGCTGAATTGAGCCAGCATCAGTACACTGATCTGGTTTCAAACATTTTAAGACTCTTGAGGCATTACGAAAGTGGTTATGGGGGCTGGTATGGGTAAGCGTGTTCTGGTGATTGAAGATAACCGGGATAATATGACGCTGATTGTGGATATTCTGTCGGAATTCGATTACGAAGTCTTTCAGGCATTCGATGGTGAAGCCGGGGTTGCCATGGCTGAAAAGGAGACGCCGGATCTGATCCTGATGGATTTATCACTGCCGCGTATGGATGGCTGGGCGGCGGCCAGGGCGATCAAGGCCAATCCTGATCAGAAGGATATCCCGATTATCGCGCTGACGGCTCATGCCATGATCGGCGACAGGGAACGGGCACTGGAGGCGGGCTGTGATGATTATCTCTCCAAACCGCTGAACCTGTCACAACTGCTGAGTAAGCTGAACACGTATCTGAACTCATGAGCACAAAACCCCTTCACATCAGGCGTATCCTTGTGGTGGACGACAACCACGTCAACCTTGATCTGATTCAGGAAGTGGCCGAATCGGCTGGCTATGAGGTGGTGCGTGCCGACAATGGCCCGGATGCGCTGATCGCGGCGGAAACCGAAGCCCCCGATCTCATCATCCTTGATGTCAATATGCCAAGGATGAGCGGGTATGAGGTCTGCCGCGTTCTGAAGGGCAATACCCGGACGAACAGCATCCCGATCATCATGCTGACGGCGCTGTTTGAGGTAAATGCAAAGGTTGAAGGGTTAGACGCCGGGGCTGATGATTATATGACCAAACCGTTCAGCACCAATGAACTGCTGGCGCGCATCGACCGGCGGCTGCGGGCCAAGGGTGAAAGCGATTACATGCGGAATATGCAGCAGCAGCTTCGCGAGACGTTTTCGCGCTTTGTCGCGCCGTCCATCGTTGAGGCGATGCTGATGGACCCGACACGCGTCAAACTGGGCGGCTCACTTCAGACGGTCACTGTCATGTTCGCCGATCTTCAGAACTTCACCACCATTTCTGAAAGGACCGCGCCAGAACAACTGCTGACCATCCTCAACGGCTATCATGAATTACTGGTGCAGGTGATTCAGGGGATGAGCGGCACGATTGACAAATTCATGGGGGATGCGGTCATGGCGCTGTTTAATGCCCCACTGGAACAGGAAGATCATGTGAAGCGGGCGATGCGGGCTGCGCTGATGGTCCGTGATCTGCTGCCTGATTTTCACCGCCAGTTGGAGCCGTTATTTCACATGCAGGTCAATATCGGCATTCACACCGGGCAGGCCATTGTGGGGAATGTCGGCTCGCCGCAGTTGATGGATTACACCGCTGTCGGGGACACGGTCAATATCGCGGCGCGGCTTCAGGGACAGGGGCATGACGGGCAGATCATCATCAGCGAAGCGGTCTATGCACAGGTGCAGGATGAATTCGAAGCACGGCTGATTGGGGAGCGTCAGCTTAAGGGCCGTTCTGATCCGATCACGCTCTATGAACTGATCGGTCACTGCTGATGGCGTGATGCGGTGTCACGGCTTGACGTTTGCGGCCTGTGTCCCCTATAATGCGACTACTCACATGCACCACAGCGGGCGCATAACTCAATTGGCAGAGTGCATTCCTTACAAGAATGAAGTTGTAGGTTCGAGTCCTTCTGCGCCCATATAGGAAACACACCACCCACAGCCGACGACACCGTCGGCTGTTTGCTTTTCTGGTTATATGGCATTCGGCGTCTGCCTGGCCTGTACGCTTCACCCAGACCAGAATAGCCCAGATGGGGCATGTTCCTGTGGCAGACCGGTGACAGAATGAAGCCAGGTGACAGGCGGCACAGATGCGAACCGCGTCTGCTGTGCGCTGTACCCTTTCTGCAAGTAGAGACTTTTAGTGAGGAGTGAATCAATCATGACGACCTGTCGAGATGTGATGACCACGAATCCGATTTGTGCGACGCCCAGCGAGAGTGTGCAGCATGTGGCGAATCTGATGAAAAATGAGAACGTCGGCCCGATTCCGGTGGTCGAAAGCCACGATTCGAAGAAACTGGTGGGCATCGTCACCGACCGTGACCTTGTCCTCAAGGTGCTGGCCGAAGGCCGTAATCCGCAGGAGATGAAGGTTCAGGATGTTATGTCGCTCAACCCGATCACCTGCCGCGAAAATGACAGCATCGACCGGGCAATGGAAGCGATGTCACAGCATCAGGTGCGCCGCATTCCGATTGTCAATGACCGCAGCGAGATCGTCGGGATCATCGCCCAGGCGGATATTGCGACCCGGATTGAGCGCCCCAACAAGACCGCCGATGTCGTCGAAGAGATCTCGAAATCCAATTCGATGGCGCAATAGGGTTACCTCAATCTCCGTAAACAAAAAGACAGCCGGGATGATCCCGGCTGTCTTTTTGTATGTATTGCAGAGACGCGTCTAAAGAATGCTTTCCACCTGCCGGACGAATGCCATCGAGTCCAGCGGCTTGGGCTGATATGCCGTGAAACCGGCCATCAGTGCTTCTTCGCGCAGGCTGCTGGTGTGATAGGCAGTCACCGCGATGCAGGGCAGCTTGGCCGTGCGCGGATTGGCGCGGATTTCAGCAAGCAGCCCCCACCCGTCCTTACCCGGCAGCGCAAGGTCGATCACGACGGCATTGTACTCAATGCCTTCTTCGAACAGTAATTCTTCAGCATGTTCCGCAGTCCCTGCGAGATCGACCGGGATCTTCATGTGCGCCAGAATGGTCGAGACCAGTTCCTGTCCATCCGGATCGTCCTCAACACACAGGATACGCATATTATTTGCCATTTGTCTTTACTTTCCTTCTACTGAGAAGCAGGGATAACCAGATGATTGAACTGCGGCAGATCGATCAGCAGTTTGAGCAGATCACCGAGAAAAGTCGTGGCCGTCAGCGGTTTCGTCATGTAATTATGGAAACCGGCGGCGATGGCCCGTTCGCGGTCGCCCGTCATGGCATGGGCGGTCAGCGCAATGGCCGGAATTTCCATTAAGGCCGGATCATCCTTCATATGGAAGATCACGCCCCAGCCATCCATCACTGGCATGGACAGGTCAGAGATCACCAGATTCGGGCGGACCTGGCGGATCAGTTCCAGACCATCCTTGCCATTTTCCGCAGTATATACATTTGCACCGAATTCCAGCAGGATGATTTCTGCAACCAGTAGACTGTCAGGTTCATCATCAATGATGACAATGTCCCAACCGTAAAGCAGCTGTTGATTAATCTGGGTCATCGCGAAATCTCCGCATCTAACTGAGTCGGAAGGCTGATTGTGAACGTGCTGCCTTCTCCAACTTCGCTTTTCAACACAATATTACCTCTCATGGCGCGGGTCAGCTTCTGCACAATTGCCAGCCCCAGACCGCTGCCGCCATACTGACGTTTTGACGAATTATCCACCTGGCGGAATTCGTCGAAGATGAACTCACGCGCATGTGGCGGGATACCAATACCCGAATCCCGAACTTCGAGCGCCCACATATCATCCTGCTGTGGGTAAAGCCGCAGTTCAATCGTCCCCTCTTCGGTGAACTTGATCGCATTCCCCAGCAGATTGATCGCAATGCGCGAGATATTTTCCTCATCACCATACAGCGTTTCTGGCAGGTTGTCGTCAACGTGGACGTTCAGCGTCAGGCCCTTGCTCTGTGCCAGCACGCTGACCTGATCGCGCCAGCGCAGGGCGATCTCACGCGGCGTCACCGGAATGCTGACCAGCTTCAGACGGCCAGACTCGATACGGGACAGGTCAAGGAAGTCGTTGATCAGCCCCAGCAGACGTTTGCTGTTGGCATTGATACGCTCCAGATAGCGGCGTGATGCATCGTTGAACTGTGTCCCCCCCATGCCGGAGAGCATGATGCTGGTGAACCCTTCGATCGCGTTCATCGGCGTCCGCAGTTCGTGCGACATCGTCGCAAGGAATTCCGACTTCAGGCGGTTGCTCTCGCGGGCCAGCGCACTGGCGATTTCCAGTTCTGCAAGGCTTTCCTGAAGCTGTTCCCTTGAGCGCAGATTGGCAACCACCGGTGTCACCAGCGATGCAAGCTGCGAGAACAATTCGAGTTCCTCATCACTGAACTCGACCGGCTCGCGCCAGAAGTAGTTCAGCATCCCGATCGGGCGGTTGGCATGGACCAGCGGGATGATCATCAGTGCACGGCAGTCAATCATCTCCAGCATTTGCCGTGCAGTATCGCTGATATTCGGCATCTCATTGACATCACCGACCATGATGGCAGCCGGATTGTCGATCTGCTCGCGCTGCCAGTCGGCCATGTCCGTGATGGGCAGTGGCTTGCCATACGGGACATACGGATTAGGGTCAATCCCGGCCACGATTCGGAGTATTTCCAGCTCATCCTGTGCGTTGTAATCCAGATAGGACAGGTTCATCTGTGCGGCAGGCTTTTCAGTGATGCCATACATGATGTAGATCAGTTCCTGCTTGTCAGTGACCGTGGTAAGCATCTGGCTGACAGTCAACAGGCGCTCCGTCCGGCTGAGCAGCGCCGCACGCTCATCAAGGCTGCTTTCCAGATCCTCAATCGCACGCAGGTTCGCGACGACTGGCGTTGCCAGTGCCGGAAGCTGGGCGAACAGTTCGCGCTCATTGCTGGTGAACTCGTGCGGCGTGTACCACAGATAGGTGATCGCACCGATCCAGCGATCCGCCTGGAAGAGCGGCACAGTGGCTGTTGCGCGGTGACCACCTTCCAGCAGAATCTGGCGCGAAACCTCATCATACTGTTCTTCAGTCTCAATGTCGGAGACCAGCGTGGTCTGAGTCGGTCTGCTGAGCCACATCTGTGCGGCAGGCAGCGTCTGCAAGTGCATATCCATCCCCAGACTGCGATAATCCAGTGTAGGATCGCTGCCTGACATCAGGCGGTACAGGTCTGGCTGTCCATGCTCATCATAGTCGATATAGTGCAGCGCCATGAACGAAGCCGGTTCATCGGTGATGCTGTACATAATATCCACAAAAGAGCGGACATTGGCGACAGTCGTCAGCTTCTGACTGACATCGAACAGCCGCTCGGTCCGATCCAGCAGTGTGGTGCGTTCATCAATTGCACGCAGGTTCGCGACGACCGGTGTCACCAGCGACGGGAGCTGATCGAACAACTCACGCTCAATACGGCTGAACTCTTGCGGCTGCCCCCAGAGGTAGGTAATAGTACCGACCCAGCGGTTCGCCTGATACAGTGGGACCACAGCCATCGCCCGATGTTGGCTCTGTGCCAGAAGCTCGCGGGACAGCTCATCCAGTACCGGTTCTTCAGCGATATTCGGGATCAGCCGCGCCGTCGCCGGATGGTCAATCCATGCTTCTCTACCGGGCATCATCGCTAACGGAATCTGCATTCCATACTCGGCATTTGGTTCAGTGCCCGCGACCACCGTCAGCAGATGGGGTTCGGCCTGCTCGTCATAGTCGATATAGTTCAGCGTAACGATATTCGCCTGTGGATCGGTGACGCCGTGCATGATGGTCAGCAGCGTTGAGACATCGCCCACGGTGGTGAGCATCTGGCTGACGGTCAGCAGCTTCTCGGTCTGATCCAGCAGCTTCTGCGTGCGCTCCAGCAGGGCGGCGCGATCATCAAGGCTTTCCCCCAACTGCTCTTTTGAACGCAGGTTCGCGACCACCGGTGTCAGCAGGGAGGGTAACTGATGGAACAGCTCCTGCTCGCTTTCAGAGAATTCACACGGCTCCGACCAGTGATAGGTGAGGACGCCAATAGGCTGTCCGGCCTGATGTAACGGGATCGCGACCACCGATTTCTGACCACGATTCAACATCATGTCACGACTGGAGGCATTCAGTACGGATGAGGCGGCCACATCGCGGATAATGGCCGGCTCCTGTGTATTGAGCGCGGTAATGTGCGAATCGGGCAGCGTGTCCAGCGGGATATATCTGCGGAAGGACGCAGCCACCTCTTCACTCTCGACGTTCAGATTATCCGCCACCAGCCGCATGGCTTCAGCTTTACCGTCCGCGTCGGTCTCGATATAGTGCAGCGTAATACCCGCCGCCGGGATCTCGGTGATGCCTGACATGATGTCGATCAACGACTGCTTGTCGATCACCGTGGTGAGCAGATGACTAAGGACGAACATCCGCTGCGTGCGGTCCAGCAGCGATGTGCGCTCGACCAGACTGTTTTCCAGCTCATCAATCGTGCGATAGTGGGCCACAGTTGGCGTAATGAGGGACGTGACACGGTCGAAAATCGCTTTTTCGTCCGCCGTAAAGCTGTGCGGTGTGTTCCACAGATAAGCCAGAACACCGATCCAGCGTCCGGCCTGAAACAGCGGGACAAATGCCATCGCCCGCTGACCAGCGCGCACCATTAAGCCCCGCGCACCTTCATCAAACTGCTCTTCGAGCATAATATCCGGGATCAGCGTGGCGCTTATGGGATTGGAGAGCCACAACTGGGCAATCGGATACTGCGAGATAGGGTAACGGTCGCGGCTAAGGCCGGTCGTGAGTTGAATTCCGGCCTGAACGGTCAGTGATTCAGGCTTTCCCTGCGCATCATTGTCGATATAAAGCAGTGTCAGATTATCAGCCGGTACGTTCGTAATACCATGCATAATCTGGATGAAGGTTTGTTCATTATCCACGTTCATAAGCCGCTGGCTGAGATCCAGCAGCTTCTGCGCAAGCGCCATCTCATTGATGCGGTCGCCGGTGTCCGGATGTGGAGTTGGTACGGTAAGGGGTTCTGCTGGCGAATGATCCATGTGTACCTCTGTAACAATGCATATAAGTCTACAATAGCACTGACGTGCTGCTTCGAAAATTAAGAAATCTTACGGACTCCATTGAAAGACCGCAGTCCGCCGGGTTTTTTACTTTATTGGCAAATGGAGGACAGGGCAGGGAAACAGGCCGCCGCAGATTAATTTCCTTCCCTCAAAGGGCGGTATAGGGCAGCCGGACAACGAACGTCGTCCCCTGTCTGGCGCGGGTGGTGAAGCTGATGACACCACCCAGAGTCTCGACGGCGCGTTTGACGATCGCCAGCCCAACGCCGGTCCCAGGGATCTTTTCACCCGCATTACCACGATAAAACATCGTGTAGATATATGGCTGGTCTTCTTCGGCGATCCCCGGCCCATGATCTGTCACCTGAAAGGTAAGTGAATTACTCTCCAGTTGCAGGTGCACTTCCACCGTGTCATCAGAGTAGCGCAGCGCGTTCTGAAGCAGATTATTGACGATGCGCCGCAGCATGTGCTGATCCATGGTCATGGCGCTTGTACCCGCTTCCTTATTGGAGATAAACACAATCCGTCCGTCGGCATCCGGCACCTGAAGATCCTCGATAAGCTGCCTGACGAAGGCCACAATATCGAATGTCTCCGGACGCAGCATCAGCGGATCGTCCCCGACCTGATGCGCCAGCAGCACATCGTTGACGACATCGTTCAGATGCCAGACCGTGTTCCGGATGGTTTGCAGATTCCGCTGGCGTTCGTCACTATCATCGCTGTAGCGTTCCAGCAGTTCGATGGATGACAGAATCGTACTAAGCGGCGTGCGGAATTCGTGCGAGATCATATTGATCAGCCGCGTCTTGAGTTCATTCAGTTCTTTTTCGCGAAACAGATTCTGACGCAGCACATCTTCGGCATGTTTGATCTGTGCGATATTGGTAATCGACATGCGACACAGGTCTTCATCCTGCGTCAGGATGTCGATATTAAGCAGGGCGTAGAAGGTGGAACGGTTGCGGCGGACGATGCAGACTTCACAGCTTTGTGACTGGCGGCTGCGAAGCGCCGCACGCCGATGGATATAGTACGTGTCCTTGTCATCCTTATCGAGAAATGATGCAAAGCGGCTTTGGATCAGCTCCTGACGTCCCACACTTAGCATGGCAGCAGCCGTCAGATTTACATTCAGGATGACGCCGTCGCGGTCGGTAATCAGATAGCCGACCGGCGCGAAGTCAAACAGATCCGTGTACTGTGCTCTGGATTTCTCAAGGCTTACGTAAGCCTGCTGTAACTCGGCATTCTGGATTTCAAGCTCGATCTGGTGAACCTCAAGCTCATGGATCAATTCGCTAATATCATGAGGGAGTGCGGCGGGTGCTTCCGCCTTTACAGCGAGATGGCTTTCTGCCAGTTTACGCAGTTGTTCAAACCGACGGATATGACTTTGGTCGTTCATGATTACCATATTCTATTCTATGCCAGCAAACTGGGCAGGTCAGGCGGGTTGGAGTATGGAAATGGCGTGCTGACAGCGGTGCCAGGTGACTTCATCCCGGATGAGACGTGGCGATCAATGGCGTGTCTGACAGTAGAACTGCTGTTCCCCACCATGTTAACCTGTGTTTTACCTCTAATGCTAGTAAGTAAGATTAAGTGCGGGTGAGTTCAGGCTCATAATTTCAGGACTATCATCAATCGCACAGAAAAAGCGTGAAAGGGTATACATCGAGCGTGGAGCCACCGGCGCAATAGATACTGGGTTGACACTTTCCCGTCTAGAGGCGGGAAATTCTTGCTTCAGCGAGCCGTGCCCGCTATTGCGGGTCTTACAGGCTCTCCACAAGCGTTTTGCGTCTCGGTTTGACCTGCCGCGACGTACCGCAACCCTTCCTGGTGGATGTTGACCGCCGCGTTCAGGTCGCGGTCATGCACAGCATATAGCTTATGTCACACAAAAAGCAAGAACAAACGTGCGCTTTCATCCCTCACTTAAAAGTGAGGGTTTTCCCGCGCCGGAGAACTATAAGTTCCTCTGATAGATGACATAACAGCCATAGGCCGATTGTACTGATTTTGCCGCTGCACGAAAATGAAAGGTTCCGAAAACAGGCGTTAAACGCCGCACCCGCATCTCGGTACTGGTTGTCAAAGCTGTGGTGGTTTGTTAGAATGCGGCTTAATCGTCAATGAAATACAGAGGCGTGGGGCGCAGTCGGCGGGCCGGTGACCGGTGTCACCTGTCTGATCTGAATATGCGCCATTATTATGTATGCTGCCTTGCAGGATGCTTGAGCGCCCGTCGGCACTTCAGCGCCCATTGGCACTTCAGCGCCCGTTGACGACGGTAACACCCATCTGCTTTCTGTTTGTGTGGGAGAACGTTGAACTAATGAGATTCCGTTTTGCGATCCTTTTTTCACTTTTAATCGTCATGCTGGGGGCAGTGGCGGTGGTCGGCGCGCAGTCCAGCGACCTGATCACATCGACCAATACGGCGGTGAATATCCGCTCCGGCCCAGGGACCGAGTGGCGCATTCTGGGGACGGCCAACGCTGGGACCACCGTGCGCCTCGACGGAATGGCCTTCGAAGGGACGTGGGTGCGTGGGATTACCTCCACCGGCATTATCGGCTGGATCTATTCCACCGGCATCAGCGCCAACCCTGACCAGACTCGCGGCCTGCGCAGCATCTGGGTGGAAGAACCTTTCACACTCAGCGCACCAGCCCAGCAGGGCGGCGATCCCAACGCGGCCAGCCAGACTTTCACCGTGACGACCACTGTGAATCTGCGTTCCGGCCCAGGGACCGAGTGGCGTATTCTGGGACGAGTCAATGCGGGTGAACCGCTCAACATGGACGGACGCAGCTACGGCGGCAACTGGGCACGCGGGATTACCAGCGGCGGCGTAGTCGGATGGGTTTCGACCGCCTATGTTTCGGGCAGCACGATGGGCCTGCCGATTGTCACGGTCGATACACCGTTCGGCCTGGGCGCTCCGACGGGCGGCGCACCTGCCGCGCAGACACCGGACCAGCCCACCACCCCGGATACGCCACCGGCCCCGCCCGTCACCAGTACGACATCGGTGACCGGTTTCAATCTCGGTGGACATGTTCACACGATGGGCGACTCCACCGTTGGCTGGATGCGTACCGCCGGCATGACATGGGTGAAGCGTCAGTGGCGGTGGGAACGTGGTCAGGACCCGTCCAACGCCGCCGGGATGATCAATGAAGCCCATGCCAACGGCTTCCGTATCCTGCTCGGCGTCGTCGGTCATGGCAGTCAGGTCAATGAACCGGGTTATTTTGAGGATTACGCGAAGTTCGTGGGCGGTGTCGCCGGATACGGTGCAGATGCGATCGAAGTCTGGAATGAGCCGAACATCGACCGCGAATGGGCACACGGGTCGATTGATCCGGGCCGCTATACCGAAATGCTGCGCCAGTCCTACTATGCGATCAAGGCGACCAACCCGAATACGATGGTCGTCAGCGGCGCACCTGCCCCGACCGGCTTCTTCGGTGGATGCAGCGGCGCAGGTTGTGATGACAATCACTTCATCCGTGGGATGGCGGCAGCGGGTGCAGCCAATTACATGGACTGTATCGGCCTGCATTACAACGAAGGCATCGTCCCGCCGTCGTGGACCAGTGGCGACCCGCGTGGGAACAGCACCCACTATTCGCGCTATTACGGGACGATGGTCAGCACCTATGTCAACGCCTTTGGTGGACGCCGTCCGCTGTGCTTTACCGAACTCGGTTACCTGACGCCGGAAGGCTACGGGTCGCTGCCCGCAGGCTTTGACTGGGCGCACAATGTGACGGTTGGACAGCAGGCGAGCTGGCTGGCTTCAGTCGCACAGATGGCGCGTAACAGCGGACGTGTCCGGCTGCTGATCATCTGGAATGTGGACTTCACCAACTACGGGGCGGACCCAATGGCAGGCTTTGCCATGATCCGTCCGGGTGGAGACTGCCCAGCCTGCCGCTCATTGGGCGGCGGTTAGTCTCAATCTTATCGCAGTAACAAAAAGGCGGAACCGATCCGGTTCTGCCTTTTGCTTTCTCGTATAAACAAAAAACGACCGGCGTATGCGGGTCGTTTTTATCTGCGTGCCTGGAGGGATTCGAACCCCCGACCTATTGTTCCGTAGACAATCGCTCTAATCCACTGAGCTACAGGCACATTCCGTTGTAGGTCATATGCTATCACAGCCCCATCAGCCGGTCAAGAGTAAAACCTCTCATAAAAGACACTAGGATTTGGCTTCTAGTTCGTGAAACTGCCTTAGAAAGTTCTGATAAATAAGATCATCATGACTACGCACCATTCCGATGTATTCAATCTTTCCTCTCAAAACATCCTTAAATGAGGTTGTAGTACTATTTGACTTGCGCTGCTTTTTTTGATACTTCAGATGATATTCATTTTCTGCACAGACCAGACCGTATTTTTCCCATGCGTGCAACATTGCCCGTACCTGCCGCACAAATGATCTTGGAACATTAACTCGTTCATTCACAATCAGACCAGTTACTTCCTGCCTATCCTTGTTGGTTTGCAGTCTGACTTTCTTTTCATTGACCACAAAGCCATTGGCTTCGATACAAGCTCGTATTTCATGTCCTACTTCAATATGATGTTTGTCCTCACCCAATCTTGTGGCAACTTCAAGAGGAAATTCCGGTCTATTTGTAGAGAATGTAATATCATCGGCATAACGCGTGTAGAAACACCCATGTTTTTTTGCAATTCGGACCAGATCCTGATCCAGGCGAATACAAATCATATTAGAGAGGACAGGAGAAGCTGGCGCTCCCTGCGGCAAGCTGTTATTAAAGCAGCAAAGCTGTGCAAAAATGGTCGCAATATTCTCTGGGATATAAAAAGGACCATTGATTAAAACACCTCGAACTCGACCAAAATGCAAGAAGGAAAAAAAGTCTTTCAGATCAAGGTTCAGTAGGTTGGCACGATTTACATGATGATTTGCATTGGTAACGATACTTTTGTTCTTTAAATAACCATGGGCAGCTACTCGAGGATAGTAGATAGATCCCAGAATTTGTCCAAGCGTCTGCTGCATCTGCTTTACAGGTGCAATAGGAGTATTGATCTCGCGTACACCACCGGATTTTTTTTCGATAAAAAACTGTATATACCGTTCTCGCTCCGGCAGTACGTATAGGTGATAGGTCAAAAACTTAGGAGAAACACCAAGTAATTCAGCGACATCACGATGATCTCGCAAGGTTTGTAGTGTGGTTATTGGGTCCATCATAAGTTGTCGAATAGTTTTACTTTTACTTGAGGCTTATAAGGATAGATACCTTCACCTACGCAAACTTTCCCCCCACACAACTCTGTCTAAACGTGAGGCGGCCCACCTGTCGAGCCTTTCTTGTTTACTCATGAAAGACCCGTGAGCCATGCTTACTTACGCGTTGCAACAACTACAGTAAAGTTACTAGATGCTGTGCAACAACGTGTGAGCAGTCAGGTTGGCGATGATCGTCCTGCTGCCGTGGAACTTTGTATTCAGCGAGTCTCGGCAGTA
>CAYNDH010000076.1:11103-19232 GCA_964395665.1 uncultured Anaerolineaceae bacterium | reverse complement strand
GAATATTTTGGATTCGCGTGTGAACCTCTGCCGAAATAATGCTGCATCGTCCCTGTTTGCAGCAGGTTAGCGAAAGGGCCGGAAGAATCCTGCCCATTTCTGTGCCTACGCCGACTCGCGTGGGACGAGCCGAAGCTGGCTTTCGAAAATGCGTTTCCCCGTGATCGAAGGGTCATTGATCCGCTCGAACAGCGCCATTGCCAGCTTCTGGCCGATGTCGCGTGCATCCTGTGCAATCGTGGTCAGCGCCGGGCGGATAATGGTCGCTTCGGGGATGTCATCGAAACCGACCACCGCCACATCATCGGGGACGCGCAGCCCCGCCTCCTGAAATTCCAGAATCATGCCAATCGCCATCAGGTCATTCAGCACGATAAACGCTCTGGGCAGATGACCGCTGGCGATGATCTGTCGGGCAAGCTGTTTACCGCCGTCCAGCGAGAAATCCCCCGTATAGCGGTGGCGCGGATCAGGCGTCAGCCCTTCTTCGTGCATCGCCGTCAGGTATCCCTCATAACGGCGCGGGCCGGGCGGATGATAATCCGGCACGCCGATAAACCCGATCTCACGATACCCACGCTCACGAATCAGCCACTTCGTCATCTCACAGGTGGCGCCACGGTCATCGGCAAAGACGACATCAATCGTGTCGTGCAAAATCTGCTTGCCCAGCACCGCAAACGGGATGTTGGTCTGCGCGACATAAGGGCGCAGATCATCGTCTGTCAGGTGAACGGGCACCATAATCGCGCCATCCACACCCCGGCGCAGCACGATCTCGCAGAAGTGCTTCTCATTTTCATACACATGATCACTGTTGGAGATCAGGACTTCGTAGTCCTGCCTGCGTGCAATATCCTGCACCGTGCGCGCCAGCACATGATAAAACGGGTTCGCCAGATCAGCGATCAGCAGCGCGACGGTCTGTGTGCGTTGGGTGCGCAGGCTGCGGGCCACGACATTAGGCCGATAACCCAGCTTCTCGACGGCTTCCAGAACCCGCTGCGTCGTATCCTCACTGATCGGCGGTGTGGTCGCTGTTGGGTTCAGCACACGGGAAACCGTAGGCTGCGAAACACCCGCCATCCGTGCCACATCATACATCGTCGGGCGTTTTTTGTTTTCGATTATCCTGGACACGCGGCACTCTATCTCTTGAAAGCAGCTTATCAATCACATGGGTAACGTTAATGCGCTTTCATTATACCCCTGCGCTGCACAAGGATACAATTTATAGTTGCCGCGTCTGACATCTGCCGTTTGATCATGCGCCGCTGTCACGCAGGGCCGCGCCAGCCGCTTGACAAGTCTGTGGCGAAATGCTAGCATCCGCCGTCATGCATACGAATACATCAGTCAGCAGACGATGCGTGACCTTCATGCGATAAGCAGGCTGCACCTGGGCGCTTCCGGTGTCACCACGCCAGCACATTATTACGAATTCTTACATGTTATCACCTGAATTAAACTGAACGGTCATCAGAAGAGTTGAGGAGTTTTGCGTGATGCGGAATGAGCAGTCACTAGCAGGGTCATGGCAGTTCCAGCCTGATCCTGAAGGATCACTTCAGGTTCAGGATCTCGCCCCAGACCGCAGCATCGTGGTGCCGATGCCATGGCAGGCCGCCTTCCCGGAACTGGAAAAATACAGCGGCTATGCGTGGTATCTGCGCGAAATCGAACTGGACGAGAACTGGCTCACACCGCATCTGCTGCTGACCTTCGGCGCGGTGGATTACTGGTGCGAAGTCTATGTCAACGGCCAGCGCGTGGGCGAACACGAAGGCGGTTATACCCGTTTCAGCTTCGATATTCGCCCCTTCGTCCGCGCCGGGGCTAATCAGATCGCGGTGCGTGTGTATGACGCCGCCTACCCGAATCTGACCATCCCGCGCTGGTATGAGGACGGCCCGACGCCGGGCAATCCGCCCTTCGATCCGCTGCACCTGCCCCACGGCAAGCAGTCATGGTATCTCGAAGTCGGCGGCATCTGGCAGGATGTCACGCTGACCGCGCTTCCGGCCCTCTATCTCGATCAGGTACGGATCATCACCGATATTCACACCAACACCGCCACAGTCAGCATCCGGCTGGCAGGGGATACCGCAGCAGCCATTGACCCAACGGCCACCGGCAGCCTGCAAGTTGCGGTAGAGGGGATCGACGGCATAAATGCGGCGCTTGATCTCACCGCCGGACAGCAGGAGTACACCTTCAGCATCTCCGTGCCGGATGCCATCTGGTGGACACCGGAGACGCCGCAGCTTTACACGGCAGTGATCACCCTCGACGGTGCAGATCATCAGGATCAGCAGCGCATCCGCTTCGGCTTCCGTGAGTTCATCGTGCAGGACGGGCAGCTTCTGCTGAACGGCCAGCCGATCTATCTGCTGTCGGCGCTCGATCAGGATATGTATGCGGAGACGATTTACACCGTTCCGTCCGAAGACTATCTGCGCGACGAATTCCGCAAGGCGAAAGAACTTGGCCTGAACTGCCTGCGCTCGCATATCAAGCCGCCCGATCCGCTTTATCTCGATCTGGCCGACGAAATGGGCCTGCTGGTGTGGGCCGAGATCCCGTCATGGCGCACGTTCTACGTCAGGACGCGTCTCCAGCACGCACGCTACAACGTCACGCCAGACATCAAGGCCCGTGTCCGTCAGACGCTTGAAGAGATGATCGACCGCGATTTCAATCACCCGTCGCTCGTCATCTGGACGATTGTCAATGAGGACTGGGGGACGACGGTCAACCTCAGCCCGGATGACCGTGCATGGCTGGCGGAGATGTACGACACCTGCCGCCAGCTTGACCCGACGCGGCTGGTGGTCGATAACTCCGCCTGTCTGATCAATGTCCACGTGAAAAGCGACATCGACGATTATCACGTCTACGCCAATATCCCCGATCAGGCCGGTTTCTTCGAAGCCTTTATCGAGAATTTCAGCCGCCGCGCCAACTGGTCCTACACCAGCCACGGCGACGCCCAGCGCACCGGTCAGGAAGCACTGATCCTGTCCGAATTCGGTAACTGGGGCCTGCCAACGCTCAAGGCGCTGCGCGAAAAGGACGGCAGTCTGCCGGACTGGTTCAGGCTTGGCCCGTGGTGGTCGGGCTGGGATGGTGAACCTGGCTGGCCGAAGGATGCA
Organism: uncultured Anaerolineaceae bacterium; assembly: GCA_964395665.1. Lineage (GTDB taxonomy): Bacteria > Chloroflexota > Anaerolineae > Aggregatilineales > Phototrophicaceae > JAEZAF01. The sequence goes on along the minus strand of CAYNDH010000076.1, from coordinate 16,080 downwards.
GAGGCGCGTTTCCAGCATCTGGGGCTGGGCCACATCTGGAAGGATTACGACGCCTTCGCAGAGGCGACGCAGTGGCATCAGTACAACGCCATGAAATACGAGATTGAGGTCATGCGCCGCCAGCCCGCGCTGATGGGCTACGTCATCACCGAATTGAGCGACATTTACTGGGAAAGCAACGGCCTGCTGGACTTCAACCGGGGGACCAAGGTCTATCATAAGCTGTTCTCGGCGATCAATGCGCCGGATGTGGTGCTGCCGCGCCTGCCGCGCTATACCACATGGGACGATCAGCCGCTGCCGCTTCAGGTCATGGGTTCGCATTTCAGCGACGCCGAATGGACCGATCCCGAACTGACGATCAGCGTCAATGGCAAGGCGGAGACGGTGGGCGTCTCGACAGCAGAGCGCGGCGAAGTGGTTGATTGGGGCGTTCACAGCCTGCGGTTTGACTCCACCCAGTCGCCGGCATTGCAGCCGGTTCAACTGGCACTCAGCAGCGGGCCGGAGGTACTGGCGCAGAACGAAGTCCGCGTCATGGTGCTGCCTGCATCGTCACGCGCCGCCGCCTACACCGGGCAGATCGCCATCACCACGCCTGAAGATCCCTTCGCCGGTTTCAGCAGCGCCGGTCAGGTGGCGCAGTCACCACTGGCTGCCCCGCTGGCCGGGCTGGGATACAATGTCGCCGGAAACATCACACCCGACAGCCTGATCGTCACCACCCACCCGACCGACGCCGAACTCGATCACGTGCGTCAGGGGGGCCGGATGCTGTATCTGAGCAGCGGCATCGGGCCGTTCTTCTGGTATCAGTCTCGCGGCGGTATCTACGGCGGAAGCTGGATCACCAGTTTCACATGGGTGCGCGAGCATATCTTCCGGCGGGTGGCCGTTTCCAATCCGCTGTCTCTGCCCTTTGCCGCCGTGATGCCCACCGGTGTTTTTGCCGGTCTGCCGTTCGAAGATCCCGCCGTACAGGGTGATTTCCTAAGCGGTCAGGTCACGGGCTGGGTGAATCACCCGGCGGTCAATACCGTGCAGTTCCGTTATGGCGCGGGGATCGTCATCATGACCACGATGGCATTTGCCCCGGCACTCAACCAGCCTAACGCCGATCCGACCGCCGTCGCCATGTTCCATGATCTGGTCGATTATCTGACCTCTGATGACTGCCAGCCGGTGCTGACCACCAATTACGACGGTCCGAAGCCGGGACAGAAGCCGCTGCAAATCCGCCGCTGACAGATAAAATGGTAACGGAGAAATCATGCCTGAAGTCACACCTGAACCGGGAAAGCTGCGTAATCCACTGAACGCCTTTGCGGGGGCGGACCCGTGGATTGTCTATCACGAAGGCCATTACTACCTTTCCGCCACGACCGGCGGATCATCACTGCTGATGCGGAAATCGCCGACGCTGGCAGGCTTAAAGACGGCCCCGGCCAGGATGATCTACGCCGAAACCGATCCGTCCCGTAACTGCCATATGTGGGCGCCGGAATTTTACCTGCTGGATGGCCCCAACGGGCCGCGCTGGTATTACTACTACAGCGCCGGGACCTGCGACACACTCGATAATCAGCGCGCCCATGTGCTGGAGAGTGAGGGTACTGATCCGATGGGGCCGTATCACTACAAGGCGCGCCTCTTCGACGCCAGCAGCGACGGCTGGGCCATCGACGGCAGCCTGCTGAAGCTGAACGACGCGCTGTACTTCCTCTATTCCGTCTGGGTGGCCGATTATCAGGTGATCTTCATCGCCCCCATGAGCGATCCATGGACGATCAGCGGCCCACGGGTGGAACTCATCCGCTCGGAGTACGAATGGGAACGCAGCGGCCTGAATGTGACTGAAGGGCCGGTCGCGCTCTATCATTACGACGATGTATTCATCCTCTACTCTGGCAGCTTCTGTGCCACGCCGGATTATAAGCTGGGGATGCTGACCTATCTGGGCGGTGATCCGTTGAATCCGGCCTCATGGCGCAAACAGCCGGAACCGGTCTTTCAGCGCTCCGACGAAAACAGCGTCTTCGGGCCGGGACACAACGGCTTCTTCAAATCGCCGGACGGGACCGAAGACTGGATCGTTTATCACGCAAACAACGATGCCGACGCCGGATGCACGCAGTTCCGCACCACCCGCGTCCAGAAATTTACATGGAACGCCGACGGCACGCCGAATTTCGGGGTTCCCGTTTCGACTGACACCGTGATCGACGCACCCTCCGGCGATCACGGCATCGATCCCCTGCCGGAGATCCAGAAGCGCGACCGTATCCGCCTGCGCTCGGTCGGCATCGAGAACGCCTGTCTGCGCCACGCCGGATCATCAGCAGCGCGGCTGGATACCGATGTCAGTGCGATTGAGGAGACGCAGTTTGTCATGCTGCCGGGGCTGGCTGATCCTAACGCCGTCTCACTGGAGTCGATCAACGCCCCCGGTTACTATCTCGGCCAGCAGGACGGGATCATTCAACTGGTCGGTGATGCTGGCACAGACGAGTCACAGGCCAGCGCCACCTGGTGGATGCGCCCCGGCCTCACCAGCGCCGCCCACCCGCAGGCCATCTCGCTGGAGGCCTATGCCCGGCCCGGTCAGTTTATCGGCCAGCGCGATGACAGCCTGACGCTGCTTGCTGAATCCGAAATGACCAGCGACGCCATCCGCGCCGCAGCGTCTTTCGTACAGGAAGACAGCACCAGCGCGTAGATTGCGGATAGACCCGATAGGCTCTGTGAAGGGGCGGGTTCCAGTCAATCGGCGTCCCTTCTGTAAACGCAACGTGGGATAGTTGATCCTGTTTATCCCTCTTCTGCGTGCGGCCAGCCCTCGGAATCCCATGCCAGCGGTGTGATTCGCAGCGTCGGGCGGCCCAGATGCTCGGCGTCGTAGGCATGATAGACCATGTACTCGACGCCGTCTTCCTGAAGAATGGCGTTATGACCCGGCCCACGCCACTGATCCGTCGGGAAGGTGACCTGTGTCCCGCCGCCATCCAGCAGCGCGACGCCATCACGGTCCACATATGGCCCGGTGACGGACTCCGACCGCCCGACACGCACATGATAGGTGCTGTCTGCCCCACGGCAGCACGAATCAAACGAGACAAACTGATAGTAGAAGCCGTCCTTGCGGATGATGAACGGTGCTTCAATCGCATACGGGTTGATATGCCGCTGCGCAATTGAGTACAGCGTATCGTCTTCGGTCGAGAGCTTGCCGGTATCATAATCCAGCTTATGCATCTTGATGCCGGTCCAGAAGCTGCCAAACGACATCCACGGTTGGCCTTCTTCATCCAGCACGATGTTGGCGTCGATGCAGTTGTAATGATTCGAGCGCTGCGATTCGATCACCAGCCCTTCATCAACCCATTTGTAATCATCGGATTTCGGATCAAGCGTCCTGTTAGTTGCCAGCCCGATCACCGACCGGTTCGAGCCGAAGGTCGAAACCGAATAGTACAGGTGGAATTTGTCGTTGAAATGGATGATGTCCGGTGCCCAGAAGTCGTTCTGATTCGGGATCGACTCGCGCACCCATTCTGGGGTTGGGGTCAGCACTTTATTGGGGGACAGCACTTTCCAGTCCAGCAGATCCGCCGAACGCCGCATCGAGATACCCGGCCCGGTGCAGTACAGATAATAGTAATCACCTTCCTTGATGATGGCTGGATCATGTACCGGCCTGCGGTTGCCGGTCAGCGCCAGATGGGGCGGGATCACCAGTCCGCTGGCATCTTCAGCAACTCCTGCCTCTTCAGTCGGCTCTTCGGTCTGCTGGGCGGATACACCCTGAAGCCCCAGCAAACCCGCCCCTATTCCGGTACCCAGCGCGAGGCTGGTATTCAAAAACTGACGACGGCTGACCTTTTCTCTCATTTTCAAGATCCTGTTGATTTTCTATTTATGAATTCGATTTTATAAACTTCCTGGGCATAGTGTAGTGGTTGATCACAGGATGTCAAAATTGCATAAATTACGCTCAAAAACATGAGATTTCACATCTTAAATTGATCTTTTTCTAACACTTTTGTTCTATAATAGAAGGTAGTTTATAGGACTCCTGGGAGACGAGAAAATGGCCGAAGAACTCAGTAACAGGAAGATCGCTGCGGTTCTGGAACGACTGGCCGATTTGCTGGAAGCGCAGGACGCAAATCCGTTTCGGGTGCGTGCCTATCGTGAGGCCGCGCAGACGATCCGCCGCACAAATGAAAAGCTGGCCGCATATGTCCGTCAGGATCGCATTGATGACCTGACCGACCTGCCGAATATCGGGGACCGGATCGCTGGCCTGATCGGGGAACTGGTGACAACGGGCCGCTCTGCCCTGCTGGATGATCTGGAATCGCACATCTCGCCAGAAGAAACGCTGGAACGCGTCCCCGGCATTGGCAAGGAACTGGCAAAGCGTGCTGTGGAGCAGCTCAACATTCGCACGCTGGAAGAACTGGAACAGGCCGCCCATGATGGCCGTCTGGGATCGCTTGGCGGCTTTGGCGAACGCCGTCTGGAAGGTATCCGCGCAGCACTCGCCGGGATGCTCAGCCGCTCCGCACAGCGCAGCCAGCGTGCCCGCCTGAACGCCGCCCGTAATGCCCAGATCCGCAGCGCAGACGGCGGCAGCACTCATGCCGAGACACGCCCGCCGGTCGAACTGCTGCTGGAAATCGACGCCGAATACCGCGAACGGGCTGCGAACGATGATCTGCAGAAGATCGCGCCGCGCCGCTTTAATCCAACGAATGAAGCGTGGCTGCCGATCCTGCGGACGGACCGCGATGACTGGCAGTTCACGGCGATGTTCTCCAACACCGCGCAGGCCCATCAGCTTGAAAAGATCGATGACTGGGTAGTGATCTACTATGAGCGTGATAGCCGCGAACGCCAGAACACCGTCGTCACCGAGACACGCGGCCCGCTGCGCGACCGGCGCGTCGTCCGTGGCCGTGAAATCGAAACCCGCGA
>CAYNDH010000076.1:0-11003 GCA_964395665.1 uncultured Anaerolineaceae bacterium | reverse complement strand
GTCGCAGAACCGGCCTGACCGCCTGATTGGTGACACCCGAAACCCGGATGTGACTCTGCAATCGCGTTTGTGCAGGGGCGGACACAGCGACGGATCACGGCATCGCCCCTGCAAATGAGCGATTTTTGCAAAATGTCAACAGAATCTAATAATTCTGTGAGGTGGAGTCTTCAGGGTCAGCCACCACGACAGGCTGTGTCTGCGTTTGCAGGTGGATACCGCATTCATTCTTACGCTGACCAGCCCACCGACCCGCCCGCGCATCATCCCCCGGTGCAACCGGCTGCGTGCAGGGCGCACACCCGATGCTGAGGTAATTCTGATCGTGCAGCGGGTTATACGGCAGCTCGTAAGCATCAAGATAGGTCCAGACCATGCGCTCGGTCCAGTTGGCAAGCGGCGACAGCTTCACCAGATCATTGCGCTTGTCCCATGAGATGATGGGTATGGTTTTGCGCGCTTCGGACTGATCGCGGCGCAGGCCGGTAATCCACGCACCATAACCGTGCAGCACATTTTTGAGGGGAATCGTCTTACGGAGTCGGCAGCAGCGGTCAGGATCGGTTTTCCAGAGCTGATCGCCATAAGCCGCCGCCTGCTGCCCGACCGTCTGCTCGGGCTGCACGCGGATCAGGTTCAGCTTCAGCCGTGCTTCGTACTCGTCCATCAGCGCATAGGATTCAGGGAACAGCAGGCCAGTGTCCAGCGTCATCACTGCGACATCCGGCATGATCTCCTGAAGCATGTGCAGCATCACGATCCCGCTCGGCTGAAAACTCGTCACGACCGCCAGTTGACTGCCGAAGTGTTCAGCAGCCCAACACAGAATATCCTGTGGTGCGGCGGTTTCGAAACGGGCATTCAGCGTCTGAAAATCCAGCATAACATCATCCCTTTGTGCCTTAAAGAGGGTAAAGCAGATGAAGTTTGATGAAGTTTATTGAATATATTCAGAATTCAGAATTTTTTATCGGACGCCGCGCAGACGTGGGTCCAGCACATCACGCAGGCCGTCCCCCAGCAGATTAAATCCCAGCACACCGAGCATGATCGCCAGACCGGGATAAATCATCAGCCACGGGGCCATCTCCGCCAGACCACGGCTCTCATTCAGCATCATACCCCATGACGGCGTCGGAACCTGGATGCCGAGACCGAGAAAGCTCAGCGCCGCCTCAGTGAGCAGTGACCACGAGAGCGCAAGGCTGACCTGTACGATCAGCGGTGCCAGCGTATTCGGCAGGATATGCCGCCAGATAATACCACCATCACGCATCCCCAGACAACGCGCTGCGGTGACGAATTCCATCTCCTTCACCGCCAGCACCGGAGCGCGTGCCACCCGTGCGAAGATCGGCGTATAGACAATGGCAATCGCCAGCACCGTCGTGTTGATACCCCGTCCGAAGACCGATACCACCACCAGCGCCAGCAGCAGTGCAGGCAGCGCGAAGAAGACATCCATCGTCCGCATCACGAAATTATCCAGCAGGCCGCCAATATAACCGGCCAGCGTGCCAAGCAGGGTGCCAAGTGTCATCGCCACGCCCACCGACAGCAGCGCGACCTGAAGCGAATTCGCCGCGCCTTCCATCAGTCGGCTGGCAACATCACGCCCGTAGAGGTCCGTCCCCATGATATACTGCTCGCTCGGCTTCTTGAGGCGATCCATCCGGTGCTGTTCCAGTGTCGGATACGGTGTGATCGCCAGCGCCCCCAGCAGGCCAATCACGATATAGGCCGTCACGATCAGCAGGCCGAATGCACCACTCGGATTCCGCAGCAGGCGTATAAACAGCGACGGCTGTGACTCTTTCACTCGTCCGGCAGTCACGCCGTCGGTCAGGTCAGAAGGCGGTTCAGACGCCGTCGCAGGCAGAGGGCGAGTCGGTGGTATTGACATATCAGGAAGCATCCGCAAATGAAATACGTGGATCAAGCATGGCATAAATCAGGTCGGTGATCAGATTGATCACGACGAAATTAAAAGCGACAAACAGCGCAATCCCCTGCACCAGCGCATAATCGCGCTGCGAGATCGCGTTAAACACCAGCCGTCCGATCCCCGGCAGCGCGAAGATCTCCTCAATGATCACCGTCCCGCCGAGCAGATAGCCCAGCTCGACGCCGATGATCGTGATAATCGGGATCAGCGCATTACGCAGCGCATGGCGCCGCACGATCGTCCCTTCGTGCAGGCCCTTGCTGCGGGCCGTCCGCATATAGTCCTGCCCCAGCACTTCGAGCATGGCTGAACGGGTGGTGCGCATCAGTGACGCCGAAAACGAGAATCCGAGTGTCAGCGCCGGGAAGATCATCTGGCTGAAATTGCGCGCCGGGTCCTGAAACAGCGGGATATAATTCCCCGACGTCGGCAGGATCTTAAAATAGACCGACAGCACATAGATCACCAGCGTGCCGAGCAGAAATCCCGGCATCGCCAGCCCAAGCAGCGCGATCAGGCGTCCGATGAGGTCAATCAGCGAGTTATGCCGCACCGCTGATAAAATCCCGACCGGAATCCCCACGCACAGCGCGATGATCAGCGACATCAGCGCCAGTTGCAGTGTCACCGGGAAGCGGGCCAGGATCACACCCAGCACCGGCTCGCCATGGCGCACCGACAAACCCAGATCGCCGCGAACCGCATTCCCCAGCCAGCGGAAATACTGCTCCACCACCGGCCTGTCCAGCCCGAAGTACGCTTCCAGCGACGCCCGCTGTGTCTCGGTCAGCATCCCGGCTTCGGTGCCGAGCATGGCGACAATCGTATCCCCCGGCACCAGGCGGATCGCCCCGAAGATCAGAATCGAAACGCCGAGCAGCGTCGGCAGAAAGGCAACAGCGCGTTGAGTAAGGTAACGAAGCATCGATTAATCAGGGTGGATGGCCTGTTCAGCCACCCACCACAGCCTTAAGGTTGAATTTAACAAGGGACGCGTTTAGCGCTCAATGGTGACCTGTGCCAGCGACAGCAGCGAGTCGGTCGGTGATGGGACAAAGCCGCTGACATACGGCTGCTGTGCGGTGTACTCATAGCCGACATACAGCCACACCCACGGCGCCTGCTCTGCCAGGTGGCGCTGGAACTGGGCGAAGATCTCATAACGCGCTTCTTCGTCCGTCTCGACGCGGCCCTGTGCCATCAGTTCATCCAGTGTATCATCACTATACCCGGCGACAGCATTCAGGTTGCCGGTGGACTGCCAGTAGCGGGCATACATCGTATATGGATCAGGGCGCCCACCGTTGAGCGCGACCGCCGCTTCGAAGTCCCCGGCCAGCCAGCGATCCACATACACGCTCAATTCCATCGATTCGATCTCGACATCGATATTGATCTCGGCCAACTGCGCCTGAATGCTCTGCGCTTCAGACAGCGCGGTCGGCGGTTCGGCATTGGCGGCGATCACATTCAGCGTAAAGCCTTCTTCTTCACCTGCCGCCGCCATCAGTTCACGGGCGCGGTCAAGATCCTTTTCGTAGCAGAATAATTCATCCGTCGGCAGGGCAAAAGCGGCCATCGTCAGCGGGCCGGTGACAGCACCCTCACCCAACGACGCAACATCCAGCACTTCCTGACGGTCAATGGCGCATGAGATCGCCTGACGCACTTCCAGCTTGTCCAGCGGTTCAACACCGGCATGAAGCTGAAGCACGTGATAGCTGATCGACGGAGCACGGTTCAGTTCAATCGTCTCATCACCGATCAGCAGGGTTGCCACCAGCGGATCATTCAGCAGCGCGAAATCAATCGTCCCGGCGCGCAGCGCGGCCAGAATCGATGTCTCATCCGGGATGATGCGAATATCGATCCCGTCGATATTCGGGCCTTCGCCCCACCAGTTTGCATAGGCACTCAAGGTGGTGGTTTCTTCCGGCGTCCAGTTATCCAGCACAAATGGGCCGGTGCCATTGGCGATGGTCGAGACATCCCCACTCTCAATATCAGCCGAGTCGACAATCGCGGCGTTGGTGGTCGCCAGCGCTGCCAGCAGCGGCACATCCGGTTCGGACAGGTTGAACACCACCGTGAAATCATCCGGTGAGTCAATCGACTCGATGGACAGGTAATTGGCACGGGCCGCCGCTGCGGTCGCCTCATCCAGAATGCGGTTGAAGCTGGCGACCACATCTTCAGCGGTGAACTCTGCGCCATTGTGGAAGGTCACACCCTTACGCAGATACAGCGTCAGCGTCTGTGCATCGTCAGAGAATTCCCAGCTTTCCGCCAGCGCAGGCACAAGGTCAAGGTTTTCGTCCAGATTCACCAGCGGTTCGTAAATCAGTTCCAACAGGCGGAAAGAGGCAAACGCCGTCTGGGTATGAGGATCAAGGCCGGTCGTATCCGCCGCCCGCGCCATGATCAGCACATTACCGCCCTCATCCTGCGCGGAAACCAATCCGAAACAACACAGGCAGACTAAAAAGAAGACCATTATTTTACGCATTTTCAGCTCCTTAAGCTGCAAAAAAAATACAGCGCTGTATTTTCATGCTGTATCCGAGAGGTCAGAGTATATCATCTCAATCGTTTACGGAACATCAATTCGGTTACATTTGGTATCACATAATCTGCCACGGCCCCGACCTGCGTATACCCATGCCGGATGTAAAAGCGCTGTGCGGCATCGTTGAAATCAGAGGTCAGCAGAAACAGATCATCGGCCACCTGTGCCGCACGCCGTTCGGCTTCCGCCAGCAGCAGGCCGCCAAGCCCGCTATTCGTCACATCAGGCTGCACACCGATCTGCTTCAGGTACGGGCTGCGACCGAATACCCCCTGCGGCATGATCCACGCGAAGCCGCAGGCGGGCCGATCGGCATCCCCCACCAGCAGCCACTCACCGCGCTGCAAACCGGCGGAAAAACTCACCGCCGCCCGTTCAGCCGTCAGTCCATAGCGCTGCCACAGCGGGACGCTGACCATCCACGCCGCGATGATCGGGATGTCGTCCGATGTCATCTCACGGATGGTGATTGCGGTCATCGAGAAACTTTTTATAAACTGGCGGATTCATCAGGAGACATCATCGGCGGTCAGAGGGATTAAACATAAGGCTCTCGAATACTATAATTTACAAGACTGCTGAATTTATGCAGTTTCTGATCATAGGTAAAGCATTCACTCACACCGACATATCTGGCCGACATCAGATGGATTGCATCATTGGTTCGAAGTGTAAACTTCATGTTGATCGCCTGACGAATCAGATCCCGTGCCTGACGTGCAATAAGCTCATTGAAGTCCACAAATTCGATGAGTGAAGTATCCGCCCAGAAGTTATCCAGCACATCGTGGATTTTTTTATCCACCTGATTTCTGACTTTTTCAGCCGCCACATGTGAAACTTCAGTGATACTGACCACTGAAGTCACAATCTTGCGGTGGTTATTCTTTTGAACTTCCTCGAATAGCTGATCAAGCACAGCTACTCGTCCAGATTCAGCATTAAAATAGGCCAGAAAGATGTTGGCATCACAGTAAAGATAATCAGTTTTCGGCATCACGCAGCCGCCTTATGCTGATCTCTGCTGGCTCATCATCTCCAATGCCTGCCAGCACGCCCCTTGCCAGACGATAGCTGCCGGGTTCAATTAACGGCACGAATTCAATCGACGTGATCTCACGAACACTTACCGGCTGTCCGGTATCGGGTTGACGAGTCACCCGCCCCGTGACGAAAACGGTCTTATCCCATACATCCGATAATACAGCCTGCTGCTCGTCGGTGATGAAACAACTCACGGGTTTATCGAAAATTGTGTCGTAAAGTGTGAATCTTAATTTACCGCGATTGCTGATCGACTGAACACGGCCTTTCACGGTTCCGAAGGACATCAATGGTTTTGTACTGCTAAGCTTTTTCGCATCAAACCGTCGGTAAATGATCGCTTCCCGGCGAGCAGTACCCAGGCGTACAGATTTAATGTCCCGGTTGATAAGCCTCGTGAGCGCCTCGGCTTCTCTGGCGACATGCTGCGAAAAACGAATTGGCTCATGCTGCTGTAAAGACTGTCCCACCTCCTCAAATGCGGAAACGACACGCAGCAAAGGCTCATGATTGTCTGCACGTCCAGCCACAGCCATGATCGCACTGCCGTACTGTAAGTCTTCCAGATCCCATTCGATTCGTGCATCCGCTGCAACTTCCTGTGTCAGATGTAACAGGAGTTTATGAAAGTGATTGACCGCGTCAGAGAACTGATTCAGCGTTACATCGCCTTCAAGTGCAAGGACAAGCGTTGTATCAGGCATAGCCGCCTCGAATTCTTGCATCTATGTTCTGTTTTCCTGATTATAAGGCATATCCGATCCGATTTTGCACTTTTTATTCTGCATCAGGTCATGCCCACGTCCGGCGGATCAGGTCGATATAGCGGCTTCCGGGTGTGATCTGCCCCAGTACCACCGGATGACTGCCCCCGGTCAGCGCCGGTAACGTCCCCGCACGGCCATGCCATGTCTCATAGGCCAGCACCGCGAACACCAGCGCCTCTTTATTGTCGCTGTCCATACCGATGTCCTCATGCGTCAGCACCTTTGCCGGATGCAGCAGCCCGCGCAGCAGGTCGAGCATCACCGGGTTATGACGTCCGCCCCCGCCAAGGATCACTTCTCCAATCGGCGCCGGTGCGAAACGGGTATAGGCATCCGCGATGCTCTGCGCAGTCAGCGTCGTGACGGTCGCCAGCAGGGTCGCGGCATCATTCCCGCGCCGCTGACCTTCCGTGATCAGTTCGGCGGCCATCCCCTTACTGAACAATTCGCGTCCGGTGGTCTTCGGTGGTTTGAGGTCATAGTACGGATGCACCAGCAGTTCATGCAGCCATTCTTCATCGATGCGGCCACCCCGCGCCAGCGCACCATCACGATCAAAGGACTGCACGCCGTCCGTAAGCTGGACGATCATCGAGTCCATCAGGGCATTACCGGGGCCGGTATCGAACGCCAGCGGCGTGCTGACGCTGTCCGACAGCGGCGGCAGAAAGGTCACATTGCCGATGCCGCCGATATTCTGCACCGCCCGCCATTGGGTCGGATGCCGCAGCAGCAGCCAGTCCACATACGCGGTCAGCGGTGCGCCCTGTCCGCCGACGGCAATATCACGTGGGCGAAAGTTGCTGACCGTCGTAAGGCCGGTGCGTTCGGCCAGTATCGCGCCTTCGGTGAGCTGAAGCGTCGCGGAGACACGGCCATCCGGTTCGACAGCGTGCCAGAAGGTCTGCCCATGCGAGCCGATCAGGTCCACCTCTGCCGCCGTCAGCCCGCTTTCCGCGATCACGCGCAGCGTCGCATCAGCGAACAGTTCCGCCTGCGCGAAATTCAGTTGACAGAGTTCGTCAACCCGTCCGGTGTCCGGCTGGCTGGCCGCGAGAATCCGCGCCTGAAAGCCTTCGGGATAATCGGCGGTGATGCCGTGGATAATCCTTGCCTGTAAATTCGGCGGTGTGCCGGTGATCTCGCACAGCGCCGCATCAATTCCATCTGCTGACGTGCCGGACATCAGCCCAACAACAAACATCGCACACCCTTTCCTGATTCAAGTATGCAGATGTTAGTCCGTGCGGCAGGTGTTTGCAATCAGTCCAACAGCCAGCGGACGACGACTGAACATGCCTGCCTGAATATGACTGCCTGAATATTCCTGCCTGAATATGCCTGCCTGAACGTGCCTGTCCGAACACCCTTGTCCGAACACCCTTGCATGTCGTTGTCCCGGTCCAGATCATCCGTCTTGTAGCGTCTCCACCCATCGATGTATTACAATCTGTCTTATGGCAACTGGGTTTTATGTCATCCCGCACGCACATCGTATTCAGATCGAAGGGTTTTTGCATGATGTCACGGCTTTTATTACGATTTTTATTTCTGACAGGCTTATTTACGCTGCTGATCAGTGTCTCCGCAGCACAGGACGACGCGCTGCCCCCGCTGGAACCGCCAGACGTCGGCGCATTTGAGAGCGGCAGTTATCGCAATGTCTTCATCGAGTGGGGCCGCTCCGAAGAAGAGATCCGGGCCAAAATTGACGCGGCATGGGAACAGCTTTTCTATGGCGATGACGACACCCAGCGCGTCTACTATCCGGTCGGGGACGATATGGCGTACATGCTCGACACCGGCAACAATGACGTCCGCAGTGAGGGCATGTCCTACGGCATGATGATCGCCGTGCAGCTCGACAAGCAAGAGGAATTTGACCGTCTGTGGAAGTGGACCAAAACCCACATGTATAACAGCGAAGCGCCTTATGCCGGTTACTTCGCCTGGCATACCACACCAGAGGGTAAACCTATCGATAGAAATCCGGCTTCTGATGGCGAAGAGTGGTTCGTGACCGCGCTGTTTTTCGCCGCTGCACGCTGGGGCAATGGCGAAGGCATCTTCGACTATGAAGCAGAGGCCAATGCCATCCTGCACACCATGCTCCATACCGAAGACGATGGCGGTGGTGGCGGCATCGCCACCAACATGTTCCACTCCGAAACCAAAATGATCGTCTTCGTCCCCACCATCGGACGCAACAGCAATTTCACCGACCCGTCCTATCATCTGCCGCACTTCTACGAACTGTGGGCGCGCTGGGCAGAAAAGGATAACGACTTCTGGACCGAAGCCGCCGCCATCAGCCGCGAGTTCTGGCCCACCACTGCCCATCCCGAAACCGGACTGATGCCGAACTACGCCAAATTCACCGGGGAACCGCAGCCTTCAGGTGATTATGGCGAATTCTTCGGCGCGGACTCGTGGCGCAATGCGATGAACGTCGCCGTCGATTATGCGTGGTTTGCCGCCGACCCGTGGCAGATTGAGCAGAGCAACCGCCTGCTTGAATTCTTCTATAATGAAGGCATCAGGACGTATGTGGATAAATACACGATCGATGGCAGCGAGCGCCTGTCACCCTATCACTCCGAAGGGCTGGTGGCGATGAATGCTGTGGCCGCACTCGCCGCGACCACACCCCAAACATGGGAATTTGTAGAGGAGTTATGGGAGATGCGTATCCCATCCGGGCAGTGGCGCTACTATAACGGGCTGTTATATCTGATGGCACTGATGAATCTCGGCGGAGAATTCCGCATCTATACACCCGACGCGAATTAGCCGGCAGCATGTGAGGGGCGATACACACATCGCCCCTCAATCGTCACATCAATATTGCGGATCACGCCCCGCTGTCGTAATTACCGAAGCGGGCAATATCTTCGTCGGATGGGACGATCTCGCCATCATCGCTCAGGATATATTCCCCACGCTTGGGCTTATCGAACAGATCGTCATTCTTCCGCTTCACTTCGTCATCGGGTACGCCGGTCCGGTTCATCTGCGGCAGGATGAACATGGCCGCCATCAGCGCGAAGAACACGATCAGGAAGAACATCCCGTTGTTAGAGGTAGACATGAAGAACAGGCTCAGCGGCAGCAGGAGCAGTGTCCCGCCGCAGCACCCTATCCCCGGTCGGCCACTGCCAGAAGAAAACCAGATAAACATAATCGATGCCTTTGATAATGGGTGATACAGCTAAATTGTAGCGGAATTTCTCAGGGGAAAAGTGGTTTGCGGCGTGCTTTTAATGGACGTATCACCCGCAGTATACGTGATACTCACGCAGTGACATGGCGCGGCACGAGGATGGAGACTGTCCCGCAGATGAATTCACGGTTAAATAAGCCGCCACACCGTCAGCATGAAAAACCAAAAGCGAGAGGCGCACAGGCACTCTCGCTGTGTTATATGATCAATTAGAGCATGGAAAGCCTCACTCCTTTAGCATGATGCTCCGCAGCGCGGCGGTCAGCGCGTTGACATTTTCCTTGCGTGAGGTGTATCCCATCAGGCCGACGCGCCACACCCTGCCCTTGAGTTCGCCCAGTCCGCCGCCGACTTCGATGTTGTAATCATCCAGAAGCTGTTTGCGGACCGACGCTTCGTCCAGATGTTCCGGCACGACGACCGTCGCCAGCGATGCCAGACGGTACGGTTTTTCAACCAGCATCCTGAAGCCAAGGCTCTCCATCTCGCCCCACAGGTATTCGATATTCTCCTGATGGCGCTGCCAGCGTGCCTCTAATCCTTCTACCGCGATCAGGCGCAGCCCTTCATACAGCGCATAGATCGACGAGATCGGCGCGGTGTGATGATACGTGCGCTCTCCGCCCCAGTATTTCTGAATCGTGGTCAGGTCCAGATACCAGTTCGGCACGCGGGTTTTGCGGTTGACCAGCTTATCCACCGCACGCTGATTGAAGGTCAGTGGGCTGGCCCCCGGCGGGACGCTCAAACACTTCTGGCCGCCGCTGTAACAGGCATCGATCCCGATCCGGTCCACACCCACCGAGAGGCCGCCGAGTGATGTCACGGCATCGACGATCAGCAGTGCGCCATGTTCATGCACCATGCGGGCGATGTCTTCCAGCGGCTGACGTGCGCCGGTCGATGTCTCCGCATGGACGATGCCAACCAGCGCGTAGGATTTCGCTTTCAGCGCCGCTTCGATCTCGGACGGGTCAAACACCTGCCCCCACGGGCGATTGATGCGGGTGACGTCTGCGCCGTAGCGCTCGGCCATATCCTGCATGCGTAAACCGAAGTAGCCGTTCGAACACACCAGAAAGGCATCCCCCGGCTCGACCAGATTGCAGATCGCCGCTTCCATCGCTGCCGAACCCGTGCCAGAGACCGGGATGGTCAACTGGTTCTCGGTCTCGAACACGTAGCGCAAAAGATCCTGCGTGACATCCATCAATTGCAGGAATTCCGGGTCCAGATGGCCGATCAGACCGGTTGCCATCGCCTTCAGCACACGCGGATCAGCCATACTCGGCCCCGGCCCCATCAGAATACGGGGCGATACATTAATTTCAGGCGCTTCCATCGCATTATCCTTTTAACAGTTCAAAAATCAGTCTTGATAGTCAGTTGTACCTCATTCCCCCGCCTCTTCTCCGGCAAAACCTGTTTTGCATGGAGAAAGAGAGATGCGTCCCCTCTCCG
>CAYNDH010000075.1:3917-19609 GCA_964395665.1 uncultured Anaerolineaceae bacterium | reverse complement strand
GAAACATTTAACGCTCCAGCAGTCAAACACCAGCACCGGTCCATCGTCAGCAATCACGGAAGATTGGTGATTATAGAAAGGGATGCTGTTAAGGTAAATACTGTCTGATCAAAACGCGGAACCCGGCAAACGGAGAAATCAGCCTGCCGGTCAGCCGCTTAAAATTCTGCGTGTGATGTGTATAAGCCGCGACCAACCCTCTGTGTTCAAAGAGACTGCCACTATAATGTTCTCATCCGTTATGCGGATTGTGCCTGTATACAGGAAATCATATACCTGATGATTGCAACCAATACTCCTTCAGAACCCTCCACCCTGCTTAGGCCCATGTCCATTGGCGGTATCACCATTGATACACCGCTGACACTGGCGCCGATGGCCGGACAGAGCAATCATCCGATGCGCGTGCTGTGCCGCGAAGTCGGAAGCTGCGGGCTGGTCTGCACCGAGCTGATGAGCAGTCATGCCATGCAGTTCAAGACCAATCTGAACCGCACACTGCGGATGTTCGACTGGACGCCGGACGAAGCTCCGTTTGCCGTGCAGCTTTTCGGGCATGACCTGAAGGCGATGGCAGATGCGGCGCGAATGGTGGTCGATCATGGCGCACAAATCGTGGACATCAATATGGGATGCTGGGTGCCGAAGGTCGTCAAGCGCGGCGGCGGCGCGGCCCTGCTTCAGGATATCTGCACGGCGACGGCAGTCGTCGAAGCGGTGGTGAAGGCGGTCGATGTGCCGGTGACGGTCAAGGTCCGCAGCGGCTTCGATGACGGCGTGATCACAGCCGTCCCATTTGCCAAGGCAGCGGAAAGCGTCGGCGCACAGGCGATTGCTGTTCACGCCCGTTTCGCCAGACAGGGCTTCGGCGGCCAGCCGGACTGGGATGTGATCCGGCAGGTGAAAGAAGCCGTGCAGCATATCCCGGTACTCGGCAATGGGGATGTCTTCACGCCGGATGATGCCGTGCGGATGCTGGAAACGACCGGCTGTGATGGTGTGATGATCGGGCGCGGGGCGCTCGGCAACCCGTGGATTTTCCGTCAGATCGAACACCGCATCCGTACCGGGACCGACCTGCCCGAAGTCAGCGTGCAGGAGCGGGCGGCAGTCTGCCTGCGCCATGCACAGCTCACGCTGGAGACGACGAAACAGCGGCCCGAAGTGGCGCTGCTGGAACTGCGCGGTCAGCTTGTGAAGTACATCGAACGCATCCCGGAAAATACTGAGGCGCGATCCCGCATTGTCCGGGCAGAGTCGCTTCAGGATATAGAAACCGCTCTGGCGCCGCTGCTGTAATCACTGTCTCTTCTGGCATCCAGCGTATCTGTGCGAATTTGCAGCAAATGGGCCGGATAAGTCCGGCCACTACCGATAGCTGGCACATCCACGTTTTCACATCCGTCTTTGCATATCAAACACTCTCATTCCCACGCTGATCGCCCCGATCCCGTCCCATTTCGCTGTATATGGGGTTAAAATTAACGAAACACCCACCAAATAGATTTTAGGACAACACAGATGGGAATGAAACAGGACGCGCTGGATTATCATCGGCTGGGACGCCCCGGCAAGATCGAAGTCCGCGCCACGAAGCCCCTCTCCACACAGCGCGATCTCACCCTGGCCTACTCCCCCGGAGTCGCGGAAGCTGTGCTGGAAATTGCACGTGATGACCTCTCCATTTATGAACTTACTGCTAAAGCTAACCTTGTCGGGGTGATTTCGAACGGCTCCGCCATCCTTGGACTGGGCAATCTTGGGCCGGGGCCTTCCAAGCCAGTGATGGAAGGCAAAGGGGTGCTGTTCAAGCGCTTTGCAGACATCGATGTGTTCGACATCGAGATCAACTCGACGTCTGCGGATGAAATCGTCGCCTTCTGCAAGGCTATCGCGCCGACCTTCGGCGGTATCAACCTTGAGGACATCAAAGCGCCGGAATGTTTTGAGGTCGAGCGGCGGCTGCGGGAAGAACTCGACATCCCGGTATTCCATGACGATCAGCATGGCACGGCGATTATCTCCGGCGCGGCGCTGCTGAATGCGTTGGAAGTCACCGGCAAACCGATCGACCAGATGCGCGTCGTGATTATCGGCGCGGGTGCTGCTGGCATCGCGACCGGCGAGTTTTATATCAAGCTCGGCGTGCGGCGCGAGCATATCATGATGTGCGATATTCACGGTGTGGTGTATGCAGGCCGCGAAATCGAGATGGATGAATACAAGGCGCAGTTCGCACAGCCAACCGACGCACGGACGGTCGCCGATGCTGTTGTCGGTGCAGATATGGTGCTGGGATTGTCTGCTGGTGGCGTGCTGACTCCGGAGATGGTCCAGACGATGGCCCCGCAGCCGATCATCTTCGCGATGGCGAACCCTACGCCAGAGATTATGCCAACCGCCGCCCGTGAAGTCCGCCCGGATGTGCTGATCGGCACAGGCCGCAGCGATTTCCCCAACCAGATCAATAACGTGCTGGGCTTTCCATTCATCTTCCGTGGCGCACTGGATGTCTATGCGACGCAGATCAACGAAGAGATGAAGCTGGCAGCGGCCAGGGCGCTGGCAGAACTGGCACATCAGGAAGTGCCGGATACGATTCTCGATGCCTACGGCGTTGAGGCACTGCGTTTTGGGGCGGATTATCTGATCCCCAAGCCGCTGGACCCGCGTGTGCTGCTGTGGGTAGCGCCAGCCGTTGCCAAAGCCGCCATGGACAGCGGCGTCGCCCGCCGACAGATCGACATCGACGCCTATCGGGAAGATCTGATCCGGCGTCAGGGTTTCGCCAACCAGTTCCGCAACCGCGTCGCGAACAAGGTGCGCAAGGGGCCGAAGCAGCGCATCGTATTCCCTGAAGGCGAAGAGGCCAAGGTGATCCGTGCAGCGGCCCAGGTCTATGAAGAAGGCATCGGCATCCCGATCCTGCTGGGTGATGAACAGCGCATCCGTCAGATCATCGAAGAGATCGGGATGAAATTCCAGCCGCAGATCATCAACCCGGATCAGGACCCGCGCCAGCAGCGCTATCAGGAACTGATCTACGGGCTGCGCAAGCGCAAGGGCGTCACACCAGCAGTCGCGAAATCCATGCTTCGCAGCCGTAATTACTTCGCGCCGCTGATGGTCATCAACGGGGATGCTGATGCGGTCGTCAACGGGATCACCCGTGAATACCCGGATGTGATCCGGCCAGCGCTTCAGTTATGCGGGACCGAAGAAGGGATCACGGCTACCAGCGGCGTGTACATTATCATCGCGCAGGGGCGGGTATACTTCTTCACTGATACCACCGTGAACATCGACCCGGACCCGCCCACACTGGCACAGATCGCGATTCTGGCCGCCGATTTCGTGCAGTCGCTGGAGATCGAGCCGCGCATCGCTATGCTGTCGTTCTCGAACTTCGGCAGCGCACGTCATCCGCTGTCGGATAAGGTGCGGGATGCGCTGGCACTGGTCAGGCAGCAGCGGCCTGATCTGAAGATCGACGGTGAAATGCAGGCCGATGCAGCGGTTGTACCGGCGCTGATCGAGCAGCGTTTCCCCTTCAGCGAAGTAAAAGGCGCGAATGTACTGGTCTTCCCCGATCTGGGATCGGCCAATATCAGCTATAAGCTGCTGTCGCGGTTGAGTGATGCAGAAGTCGTCGGTCCGATTCTGCTCGGACTTGGTGCGCCGGTGCAGGCGCTTCAGGCTGGTGACGATGTGCGCTCAATTGTGGCGCTCTCGACCTTTGCCGCACTGGATGCACAGCGCCGCGAAACCGTCGGCCACCGCATCAGCCCCAAAGCAAAGGCGGTACTCACTCCCTGATGCGTGCTGTACTTTTCACCGATACCTTTCTGCCCAAGGTAGATGGCCTGGTCACGGTCATCTGCCTTTTGCTGGATTGTCTGGCAAAGCGCGGCGTGGAGTCCGTGCTCGTTGTGCCGCACATGGGACCAGACAGCCTCACCCAGTATGCGGACACACGGGTGCTAAGTGTGGCATCCGTGGCCTTTCCGTTTTATAAGGAAATGAAACTCGGCCTGCCGCTGATCCGTGGATACCGTGAGATTCGGGCCTTTCAGCCGGAGATTGTGCATGTCTTTCAGCCGATGGTCGCCGGGAATGCCGGTCTGCTGATCGCCAGACAGATGCGGCTTCCGGCGGTGGCATCGCTCCATCTCGACCTGCCACGAATCACCCACCATTACGGGATTGGCGTGCTTGAACCGGTGGTCAATCGAGCGGCACGCATGGTCTTTAATGCCGCTGATACCGCACTTGCCCCATCCCGGCTGATGCAGCGCGAAATGCAGCAGCTTGGCATCCGCAATGTGAGGCTGTGGGGGCGCGGTGTGGACAGCGAGCGTTTTCATCCCCGCTTCCGGGCAGAGGCGATGCGTGATGCGCTGTCGGATGGGCATCCGGATGCGGTGATCCTGCTGTATGTCGGACGGCTTTCAGCCGAAAAACAGCTTCAGCAGCTTCGGGATGTGCTGGAACAGGTCCCCGGCACACGGCTGGCGCTGATCGGGGATGGGCCGGACCGTGCCAGGCTGGAACAGCACTTCGCCGGTCTGCCGGTGTGCTTTATGGGATACCTGCGCGGTGATGCACTGTCTGAAGCGTATGCCAGCGCTGATATTTTCGTCTTTCCGTCGGCGCTCGAAACCTTTGGACTGGTGGTCACAGAGGCGATGGCGGCGGGTCTGCCAGTGGTGGCGGCGCGGGTCGGCGGTGTGACTGATGTCGTCACGGAAGGCGTCAATGGTTACAGCTTCGATGTGGGGGATACCGCCGCGCTGGTGGAAGGTGTGCGCTGTCTCGTGACGGATGCCGATCACCGATCACAGGCACGGGCAGCAGCACGCGCTTTCGCGGAGACGCAGACATGGGATGCGGCAATGGACGCAGTCGTTGACCTGTATGCAGAGCTGATTCAGCAGCACGGCGAACGGGCGCAGGCCGCATCCGGTGGTTCAGTTTCCTTCGACTAACGGATCAATTGCAACCGCGATGCTGACCGGCAGCACGGAGATATTTTCTGGCGGGATGGCGTCTCCGTTCAGGGCAACGCCGCTAACGGTCGTGATGGGGATCAGATCGTAATCATCGCCGACTTCCAGCCCATGCACATCGATCGTGACGCTGACGTTATTCACCGTCAGATCCTGCACCAGCGGCTGTGGCCCGCGAACCAGCACCGTGACCACGCTGGGGACAATCCGCACGCGGGTATCCGGATTGCGGCCAACCACCTGAACCGACACCTCATTGATCTGGCGGATTTCCTCACGCGGTTCAATGCCGATCTGCACTTCAATCCACTGCCCCGGCTCGACCAGAGAGATACCGTCCGGCAGGATAACATCTACATTGACCGCGCCTGAAGCCGTAAAGTTGGAAAGGTCGATCTGCTGCGTCTGTAACGTCTCCGGCAGTGCGGCGAGGCTGGATTCCGAACCCGTGACGGAAACGGTCTTCGGGTTATAGTCGATCACACCCTGATAGATGTATCCCGGCGGCAGTGAGGCACGGTCAATATTCGGTGTCACAAACACGACTTCGACCGCATCATCCTGCGCGATCTCGATCGTCACGCGCACCGGCTGGGCAACCGTCACATCGGTGATACGGATGCCATCGGCATCGACCGGGATCAGTTCGACCTCTTCGCTGAAGGTCGTGCGCCGGTCACTAAGATCCACCTGCGCTTCGAGACGATCCACCTGCAGCACCTTCGACGCAACGCCCGTCACCAGCACCTGTGTTTCGCTTGTGGTACGGGTCCCCGCGATGAAACCAGCCGGGGGATCGCCCAGAATACTGATCTCCACTGGCTTCTGTTCGCGGCTTTCACGTTCCAGCACAAAGGTGAGCTGTGAGGGCTTGGTATCAGCGGTCGCCTGCCGCGACTGGGAGACATTCGCTACCAACTGGACAAACTGCGTTCCGGGGCCGTATCCGGTCAGGTCCGCCTGAACGACGATATCCTCATTGGTCAGCAGCGTCATAACCGACTGGCGCGCCCGCACATTGACCGTCACCGTGCGGCGGATGGAAGCGGTATTCGTCACCAGCATCCCGGGGGCCTGTATGACCTGTACAGGGATGCCTGTAAAGCTGTCCTGCACGATCGGATCGGTCTGTGAGGTGGCGATCAGCCAGACGATGAAGGCCAGCCCAAGCGACGCCATAAACCACGACGCATTATTCGTGAGATCTGTGGGTCTTTGCATCATGACGGCTCAATCCGGCTCTGTAAGCGGTTGACGTGCGCCTGCACCCATTCCCACGCCCGCCCGATTGGGGACTCCGCTTTAGGTTGATCCGAGCCATAAAAGGCATTTAACAGCGTGCGAAGGCGCTCGGTATCCAGACGCGAGACCATCCTGCCGCCATTGGTGACAGCGATCTTGCCGGTTTCTTCCGAGATGACGACGCACAACGCATCGGTCACTTCGCTGATGCCGAGCGCGGCGCGGTGACGTGTCCCCATCTTGCGGCTGGGAAGATTACGGCTGGCGGTCAGTGGCAGCACCGACGCGGCAGAGGAGATCCGTCCGCGATTATCGATAATCGCCGCACCATCGTGCAGTTCGGTACGGGGCCAAAAAATCGTAAGCAGAATGGGCGCGTTGAGTTCGCTGTCCATCGCAATGCCGGTGCGGATATATTCCTGAAGAGAGCTGTTACGTGCCAGGACAATCAGCGCCCCGTGCCGCCGCTCCGCCAGACGTTCTGCCGCCTGACAGATCTCGTCAATCACCCTGGTGCGCATCGTCTCCGGCGTTCTGCGGTTGGCGAGAATATTGCCCCGGCCCAACTGTTCGAGCGCACGCCGCAGTTCCGGCTGAAAGATCACCGGGATCGCGACGATCAGCACGGTCAGCAGATTTTGCAGCACCCATCCAAGCGCCTGAAGCTGTAGAATGCTCGACAGCAAAATCAGGCCGACGACCGTCAGGATGGTCCCGCGCAGCAACGCCAGTGCCTGAGTTCCGCGAAAGAGAAAGCTGACCCCGAAGAAGAACAGGGCAACGATCAGGACATCGATCAGCGCACGTAAATCAAAACTCTCAAGCGACCAAATCAGTTCCACACGGTTTTATTGACCTCAAGCCTTGCGGCTGCTCACACCTCACAGCAGATGTAAGCGCCGCCTCATCAGACTTTCTAGGCTCCTCCACCAAGCTGCACTAACAGCCGTTTATAATCGTTAATGTTGCTGGGCTTCAGTCGGATGATCTGCCGGATAGTAGTCACCGCATCGCGATGTAACCCGGCTTCAAGCTGAAGTTCGCCCAGTGCATCGAGATTTTCAATCGCATCTGTGCCGCGCCCCAACCGGACGAAGATCCCGGCCAGACGAGAACGCAGGCCCATATCCTTGGGATACTGCCTGACCAGTTCCTGCAGCACCTGAAGGATCTTATTGACCTGGCGGCCCCGCGCATAAATCTCCAGCAGTTGGTCGAGCCGGCGAATACCTTCTACGCCGTTCCCCTGTCCGAAGTAAATATCGACCAGTGCGCGGTAAGCGCGTTCGTCATTGGGCGAAATATCGACGATTTCTTCATAAACACGCTGAGCGCGGCGCGTATCGGCCCGCATCCGATCCATTTCGGCGATCTGATGCTTGATCACCACCATTTTGTCAGTCGATGCGTTGATCTTCTTTCCTAACCGCTCGGCAGTCGCGAATGTCTCACGCCCAAGTTCAAAATTGCCAAGCTGATTGTAATTCCGCGCCAGTTGGATGTACTGATCCAGCACTTCTTCCTGACGATTTTCCATTTCCAGCAGTTCGATCAGGTTTTGGCGGACACTGATGTCCAGCGGGGCCATTTCGAGCACTTCAGTCAGGATCGAAGCGGCGCGTTCCTTCTCGTCGCGCACCAGATAGGCACGGGCGACGGTGTTGTACTTGTTGATCGCCTGACGGACGCGGCCTTCGCGCATCATGACTTCGGCCATACGGATATGCACCGGCAGATAAAACGCGGATACCTCAACGGCGCGGTGAGCTTCATCCATCGCCAGCGTATAGAAGCCCTGACGGATATAGCGGTCGATGCGGGTGACGGTTTCGGTCAGTTCATCAGAGCCGCTGGCCGTCAGGAAGTCGCGTGCGCCGCCTGCGCCGCTGGAGCGCATCACTTCGTCAAGGTGACGGCGGGTTTCGGCCACGCGCTGTTTCCAGTCCCTGCCGTTCAGCAGATTGAGGAAACGGGCATTGATCGCGCTCATGGCTTCGTCGGTGGTTTCCTCAAGCGCGGTATACAGCCGATCATAGACCGATTGAAGCTCGGCCTCTTCTTCAGCATCCATCGCCAGACTGGAGTCCACCGCCTGCAAACTCTGTATCAGGTAGCGCGACGCCTGCTTCTGGCGGTCAGTCTGATGATAAGCCTGTCCGAGCGCATGCATCGCGCCGAATGCCAGCGCTGGATCGAGCATCGCTTCACCGAGATGCCTGATCGCATCCCCCGGATTGCCTTGCAGCACCAGCAGCACACCCAGGTTCAGTTTGAGTGCGGGATGCCGAAGCGTGCTTTCGGCCCGCTGATAGGCGGCGACCGCTTCATCATACAGGCCCTGACGCTGGCTCTCCAGCGCCTGTAATGCATTGGCGCTGGAAGCATCCAGGCTGCCACCCTCGACCACATAAGAAGCCAGCGCCCCCAGTGCGGTTTCCATCGCTTCACCCATCGGCCCCAGCGGATTGGCCTCACCGACATTTTCCCGTTCGCTGATCTCAAACTGGAAATCATCTTCGATGCGCTGGCGCGGCTTGATGGTCGGCTTATCGTCATCTTCGGGCAGGATCACATCCCCGCCGGACCGCAGCGAACGCATGATGTTCAGGGCCTGCGGATTATTACGGTCCAGACGCAGCGCCCGCTCCACCGCTTTGATCGCCTTGTCAAGATCGTTCATACGACGGAAGTTGAAGGCCAGCGTCAGATATTCGCGGATCGCGCGGCGCTTGTTGCCGATGCGCTCATAGGCCTGCGCCAGTTTGGCGTGGATACTCACCAGCCCCGGTGTAAGCTGGGTAGCGCGTTCCCAGTTGCCAATCGCCTTATCCAGATCGCGCAGGCCCAGATAAATATCGGAGACCTTGACATACTGCTGCGCCGCTTCTTTCAGGCGGCCCATCCGCTCAAGGATGTCGGCGCTCTTTTCCAGCGGGACGGGATCATCGGGTGAAAGCTGATGAGCACGGTTATAGACTTTCAGCCCTTCTTCCAGCCGATTGGAACGCAGCAGCGCAAAACCCAGCCCGATATGGGCTTCGGGATCTTCTGGAAATTCACGAACAGCGGCCATATAGGCGCGGATGGCCTGCGGCCAGTTCTGTTCCCAAACGGCGTTATGTCCGCCTTCCATATAGATTTGATAGGCTTCTTGATTTCCAGCCATAGCCTCGTGCTCTCTCATTCGGGGCAGCGCTCAGCCTGCGCATCCATTACAGTGATGTTCAAATTGACACACCTACTATTGTACAGCCGAGCATCACTTTTGTTTTAATAGAATCACCTGAAGTTCCGGCAAATCACCTGCTGACGGTTATCCGCCAGTTTTAACCGCTGGTTTTACTACCGGTTTTACGAACCCAGTAACTTGACGAGAATCGCCTTCTGGGCATGAAGACGGTTCTCGGCCTGCTCAAAAATCCGGGACTGCGGCCCATCTGCGACCTCATCGACAATTTCCTGACCACGATGCGCAGGCAGACAATGCATGACAATCGCCCCCGGTTTGGCCGCTTTTAACAGCGCCTGATTGATCTGATAATCGCGGAAGATCGCCTCACGTTCGGCGGCTTCATCTTCCTGCCCCATACTGATCCAGGTATCAGTATAGAGAATATCCGCATCGTGGGCAGCTTCTTCCGGCGATTCGACCTGCGTGAACTCGATCTCATTCCGCATCATCAGCGGGCGAGCGGCATCGATAGCAGCCTGCGGGATGCGATACTGCGGCGGCGTGGCCGTCACAAAGTCGATCCCGAAGTTAGCGGCAGCCATCAGTGCAGAGGCGGCGACATTGTTTCCATCCCCGATATAGGCCCACTTCAGCCCTTCGGTGCGGCCAAAATGCTCATGGATGGTCAGGATATCGGCCATCGCCTGACAGGGATGCGAGTCGTCGCTTAGCCCGTTAATCACCGGTACGGTCGCCCACTGCGCCAGCCCGGTCAGATGCTGATGATCGAACACCCGCGCCATAATCGCATCGACATAACCGGACAGCACCCGCGCCACATCCGGGATGCTTTCGCGCTTGCCCAACCCGATTTCATTAGGACTCAGGTAAACGGCATGTCCCCCAAGCTGAAACATCCCCACCTCAAACGAGACACGGGTTCGCAGCGACGGCTTCTGGAAGATCATACCGAGGGTTTTACCGCGCAGAAGATGCTGATCGTTTCCCGCCTTATGCTGCCGCTTCAGATCAATGGCAAGACGCAGCAGGTCATGGAGTTCGACAGTGGACCAGTCAATAAGGTCAATAAAATGGCGCATAACGTCCTTCTAGGGTCTTTAGGGTCATGACTGTCTTCTGGCGGTCGGGGCACAGAGACGTGGTATTGACACAGGGTGAGATAAATCAGGAATAAACGGAGTATAGCACACGCCGCACATCGATAAAAACCACTGCGTGAATTCATCTCCCTGATACCGATCAGGCGATTGTGAAGATCTGCACTATAAAACAATCATAAAAAAACATAAAAAACATAAAAAACCATTTACAAAGTGTTGATGAAGATGCCGCAGCCTCTACACTGAAGTTACCGTTAAAAGAGCACTTCGAAGGCAGGCCTCAATGAATGTTTTACTTCGCCCCGCAAAGCCTCTGCTTCGCATCGGACTCATGATCGGATTTATATGCATGGGTTTTAGCCTTGTCACCGCTCAGGAAGGACGCTTCACTGACGAGCCGCTCCCCAACACTAACAGCATTCTTCACTTCTCCGCACCGGCAACAAACCTCTCAAACTGGACGAACTTCAGCTCTCCATTGACCGACAATAACCTGAATGCCGTGGTGTTCTATACCCATAACTGGAACGCGACCGATGATCTATCGGGAACAGAAGTCGTGCCGTACCCACTTGGAGTCTGGTACAGCAACAGCGGGCAGTGGTCGCTGTTCAATCAGGACCAGAGCATACCGTTTGAGCCGAACACGCATTTCAATATTATGGCACAGGGATTGGGCGGCAACGTCTTCCATCACACCAGCGCAGCCAGTAACATCAGCGGCGATGCCACAGTCATCAACAATCCGCTGACGAACGACAAGCCAAACGCCATCCTGTTTGTCGCGGCGAACTGGACTGCCAGCAGCACCTACCACAATCATTCGCTTGGCGTGTACTACATTGCGCCGCTGCGCAAATGGGTGATTTTTAATCAGGAGAAGGACCCAATGCAGCCGAATGTCACCTTCAATGTGATCGTAAAAGAGCCGAGCGATACGACATTCGTCCATACGAAGGTCACGGGGGACGATCCCGATAATACTTATACCCCACTGAATAACCCCTATCTGAACAACAATCCATACGCGCAGGTGATCGTCACACAGCAGTACGGCGCCTATAACAACAGCGAAGTCGGCGTGTGGTATCGCCCATCCGACGGCAGATGGTATATCTACAATGAAAAGCTTATAAATATCCCCAACGGGACCAAATTCAACGTCCATGTGACCACCAGCAACCGGAGAGATCCTAATGTGGTGATCAACGGCGGCTTCGAAGTCCCTGGCGAGTCTCCTAAAGAGGCGATCGACTGGACGGCAAAGGATAAGGCCAAGCGCAAATGCAATAACCTTGTAACCGGCAAGAATTTCAGCCACACCGGCGAATGTGCCATGATGATCAAGGGTAAACCCGGCCTCGCCTCAAAAATCAAGCAGAGCGGTGTGATGAGCGGCTACAGCGCGAGCTTCTACGGTCGCTTCACCGGTAAGAATGTCAACGGCGGCCTGAAAGCAGTGGCAAAGCTGACGCTGAATGATGGGACAAAAGCCAAACTGAAGCTGGACCCGACACAGCTCAACAGCGGCACCTATGAGCTGGATCTCTGGCAATCGACACTGGTGACAACGGATATCGTTGCTTTCAAGGTTGTAGTTAAGCTGATCGCGCCCTCTGGCAAGGTACTGGTCGATGATTTGGGACTGTCTCCGATGATTGCCCTCCGCAGTGCGGAACCGCTGCCGCTGCCCGCGCTCGATGGTGTGACTGACATCGATAGCGGTCCGAGTGCAGGCCGTGACGCCAGCCCTGCCCTGACGATTGAGGGGATACCAGGGCAGTAGTCAAAATTCGCACCCTGTGGGCCGGAAGAATCCGGCCCTTACATGCCTGTATGGACGACAAAACAGGGCGGAGATACTCTCCACCCTGTTTTGATATTCGCCGCATCACTCAACCGTCACAGACTTCGCCAGATTGCGCGGCTGATCGACATCTGCGCCGCGATGTACGGCAATCGAATAGGCCAGAAGCTGAAGTGGGATGACCGATACCACCGGACTCAACAGTTCCGGTACGGGCGGGATATAAATCACATGGTCGGCCTTGGATGCAATCACGGTATCACCTTCGGTCGCCACAGCGATCACGATCCCGCCGCGTGCTTTGGCCTGTTCAATCTGGCTGATCATCTTCTCGTAAAGCGGATCACGCAGGGCAATCGCCAGCACCGGCACATCGGCATCGATCAAAGCAATCGGGCCGTGTTTCATCTCCCCCGCCGGATAGCCTTCAGCATGAATGTAGCTGATCTCCTTCAGCTTGAGCGCCCCTTCCAGCGCCACCGGATAATTGATGCCCCTGCCGAGATACAGAAAACTGCGATAGTGCATCAGGGCCTGTGCCAGCGTGTCGATCATCCCGGCCTGCTGCAAGACCTCACCGATGATCTCCGGCAGGTGCGCCGCATCCTGAAGATAACACTGGCGGTCAGTGTCCGTCAGCGTGCCGCGCAGTTGGCCGAGATAGATCGCCAGCAGATACTGATCGACCACGCTGCTGGTAAAGGCTTTGGTTGAGGCGACACCGATCTCCGGCCCGGCGTTCATGGCGATATGGCCGTCCGCGAGTCGCATGGCCTGACTGCCGATGGCGTTGACAATACTCCAGACCAGTGCGCCTTTGTCGCGTGCGGCTTCGATGGCGGCCAGTGTATCGACGGTCTCGCCGCTCTGGGTGATGGCAAGCACGGCGGTGTCTGCGTCCAGCAGGGGATCACGATAGCGGTACTCGCTGCCATAATCGACTTCGACATGCAGCCGCGCCAGCCGTTCGATAAAGAACCTGCCGATCAGGGCGCTGTAATAACTGGTCCCGCAGGCGACGATCACCAGCCGCTTCAGGCTGCGTGCCCGATCCGCCGTCAGATGGAGATCGGGCAGCACGACTTCCATTCGATCAAAGTCAATACGTCCGCCGAGCGTATCGGTAATGCTGCGCGGCTGTTCGAAGATCTCTTTCTGCATGAAGTGACGATATGGGCCTTTGGCAGCGCTGACCGGATCATAGGCGATCTGGTGGACGGTCGGCGTGACCGGTTCACCGGCCAGCGTCTGAAGCGT
Organism: uncultured Anaerolineaceae bacterium; assembly: GCA_964395665.1. Lineage (GTDB taxonomy): Bacteria > Chloroflexota > Anaerolineae > Aggregatilineales > Phototrophicaceae > JAEZAF01. Next base: position 6,004 of record CAYNDH010000075.1, on the reverse strand, counting down.
GAAGCTATCCGCACAGACAACGGCAAGCTGACGGTCTTCGAGAAAGACCATCTCGCGGGTGTGATCAAGGATAGCGGGAATATCCGATGCGACGAAATGCGACTCCGGGCCGATCCCTACCGCCAGCCCGCCTGCATTCCCGATCCGCACCGCAACCAGACGATCCGGCAGTGCCCGACACATGATGACGATGGCATGAGCGCCGCGCAGCTGCTGCACTGTCTGACGCGCTGCCTCCACCACATCATCACCCTGACGGGCGTAATATTCGATCAACTGAACGATGACTTCGGTATCGGTCTCCGACCGGAATTCAACACCCTGCGCCAGCAGTTCCGCCCGCAGTTCGAGATAATTTTCCACAATACCGTTGTGGACCAGCACAAAATCACCGTTCATACTGAGATGCGGGTGCGCGTTGTACTCCGCAGGGATACCATGCGTCGCCCAGCGGGTGTGGCCGATCCCGATGGCGCCGGAAAGCGGCTGCTGACTGACACGCTGATTGAGGTTCGCCAGCTTGCCGACATCGCGTCGAATGACAATCTGATTTTCGGCATCGATCACCGCAATTCCAGCGGAGTCATAGCCGCGATATTCAAGCCGCTGTAAGCCTTCGAGAATCAGCGGCGTGGCATCAGCATGGCCCGTCGGGCCGACATAGCCAACAATTCCACACATGAGAGATCTCCTTCCAGTGTGTGATGGCTGCATGGCAGGCATACAGGGTATGGCAGGCATACAGAATATGCATACAGCGTACAGACAGCATCACATGCCGTCCGCATCTGCGGAAAACCATGCGCGACACGTGTCAAACCATGTCAGCGCAGATGAATACACGCGGTCTGTCTGCCATGCCAGCAGCAGATAAGGATATGGGATGTGGAAATGTTCACAGTGGTTGGCTTGTGGCGACACTTTCGTGCCGGTTTTCACCATTCACTTGAAAAATACGCGGGGGAAAGGGTTAGGGTGGTGAACAGCACCCTGGCGGTATCCGCTGAAAACTCGATCAACCGCCGCCTCGTCAGCCGCCCGATGGATCTCACAACATCAAGATCATCAGGTGAGGCTCATGCGCTTGGATTTTCCCCGTAGGGGTCGATTACTCCTTTCGCTCTTCGTTTAACAGCGCCGGATCTTAACAGACTCTTACAGGTGATGCAAATTTAGATTGAGGGGATAGCGCGTGTATTCCAGGGGCGGGATTATTGGGCTGGGCGGGAAGAATCCTGCCCCTACGCCTTTGGGTCCGTCTCGTCAGGATCAATGAATGTCAGCGTCTGTGTGGTGGCGCGCTCGATGTCGCGATATTCCCCGCGCAGGCTGGCATCTGGCAGCGCGAGCGCAAGCTGATACATCGCTTCCTGCGTCATCAGGGACAGTTCGTCGCGGGGGATGCGTGACCGTCCGGTGGTATTAAAGCGGAACGGACGCCCGAAATCGACGCGCATCTGGCCGCGATCCAGCCGCTTGAGACGTTCCAGCCAGCCGACCGCCCCACTGACCGCCGTCGGGACGATCACGGCATCCGCTTTGGTAGCGATATAGGTCAGGCCGTCTTTGGGCTGCTGTAAACCCTGCGGATTTCGCGTGCCTTCCGGCGCAATCAGGATAAGCTGGCCGCTTTTCAGCAGTTCAATCGAGTTCATCAGGGCGCTGCGGTCCACTTCATCACGATTGACCGTATAAGCGCCATACCACCAGACAACACTGCCAAAAATCGGATGTCTGGCGTTTTCAACCTTGGTCATGGGGATGACATAGCGGTGACGCACCGCCCCCATAGAAAGCACCGGATCAGTCGCTGAAATATGATTCATCATCAGGATAGTCGGGCCGCTGGCCGGGATATTTTCCGCCCCATGAACAGCCACATTCCACAGGACCCGAAAGCCGAGTGTGTGAATCAGCCCGCGCAGCAGAAAGCGCCGCCAGCCCAGTGAAGGCTGACGGTCAATATACTGTTGAATGGTTGTCTCTGAAGTCATGGAGTCAGTTAATCAGTGTCCGCTCTGTCCTGTCTTGCCAGCATCAGTCGGACGAACGGCGTTTGCCGCCATCGCGCCCGCCATCGCGCCCGC
>CAYNDH010000075.1:0-3817 GCA_964395665.1 uncultured Anaerolineaceae bacterium | reverse complement strand
TCTGTGATACGGCTGATACGCAGCTTTCCGCCTGGGCGTGCCTGCTTCAATGCGCGTTCCAGTTCGGACAATGCCTGCCGTGATGCCAGCTTCTGCTCACCGAGCTGCTGACTGTGATAATCACGGCGTTTGATGGCACGCTGTTCACGGCGCAGTCGGCGGATGTAACTCAAATCGCTGGCAGGTGTGGTCAGCAGCTCCAGATCTTCCCTGCCGAGTTCTCGCCACTCGCCAGCCCGCATCCTGCCCAGTTCCAGCTTGCCGATGTGGCTGCGCGTCAGCCGTTTGACCGGATAGCCGAGCATGGCCGCCACCCGCCGGATCTGACGCTTTTTGCCTTCGATCATCACGATCCGCAGGACGGTGACATCCGCATCACGCTGCTGAACGCGGATCGAACACGGCGCGGTCAGTCCTTCTTCCAGATAGACGCCTTTTTCCCAGCGGTCCAGCGTCTCCTGGGGGACAACACCATAGACGACGACCTTATAGGTCTTGGTGTGTTCATAACGCGGATGCGAAAGCTGATTCGCCAGTTCGCCGTCGTTGGTCAGCACCATCAGGCCGTCGCTTTCAGCGTCCAACCGGCCAACGGTGAACAGATGCCCCTTAAACGGGATCAGCTCGCGGACATTCTCACGCTCATCCTGACTGACATTGCTGGAGACGACGTTCAGCGGTTTATTGATCGCATAGTAGTGCTTGTCGTCATCCACCATCAGGCGCGTGCCATCGACTTCGATCACATCCACTAGCGGGTCGGCCTGATCGCCAAGCTGGACGATTTTACCGTTGACGGTCACGCGGCCCTGTCGGATCAGTTCTTCAGCACCACGGCGCGAAGCGACATTGGCCTGCGCCATTAATTTCTGTACACGTTCTTTCATTCGATTTTTACTCTTGTGTGATTTCAACGTATTGTAGCATTGTTCGGCCTGAACCTGAAGTCGAGCCGGTTCGGTTATATCGGGAAATTAATCATCTATGCGCCGGACGAGTCCGGCCCTATGCGTACCTTGCAGGGGCAGAAAGAATGCCGCCTTATTTCTGAAGATTTAAATCCCCTCTACCGACGTTTGCGTTCCAGAAACTGGCGCACGGCGTCCAGATGCGGTTCCGCAGCCCACAGCGACGGGAAAAGATCGCGCTCGGCTTGCAGTGCCTGCTCATATGGCTGATGTAAACCGGCCTGAAGCAGCGCCTTGATCGCACGGACGACATCCGGCGGGTGGGCGGCAATCCGCTGGGCGTATTCCAGTGCGGCGGGCAGCGCCTGCCCCTGATCCACCACCTGACTGACAAGGCCGCGTTCGAGCAGTGCTTCGCCAGACATCGGCTCACCACGCAGCAGGATATCCAGTGCGCTGGCATATCCGACCAGACGCAGCAGACGCTGACCAGCGCCCCATCCCGGCGTCAGCGCCAGCCCGATCTGCACAAAGCCCATACGCGCCGCCTGATCGACAATCCGCAGGTCGCAGGCCGTGGCGATCTCGCTGCCACCGCCGAGCGCATAGCCATTGATCGCGGCGATCACCGGCACAGGCAGATGTTCCAGCGCCAGCAGTGCATCCCCCATCAGCGTGATGAAGTCGAGCGCGTCGGCTTCGGTCGGATACTGGCTCAATTCGGCCAGATCACCGCCGCTGCAAAAGGCCGCATCCCCGGCCCCGGTGAGGATCAAACAGCGCAGGTCCGTTGACACCGCGCACTGCCCGGTCAGGTCATGGACGAGATCCGCGAACTGGCGCATCGCGGCCAGATCAAGCGCATTACGTGCCTGCGGACGGTTAAAGGTGATGACGGCGACTCGAGCCGGGTCATCAGCACTGACGGCATGATCTTCAGCATAAACAGACGGTAGTATTTTTGTCATCAGGTTGATCGGAAGGTACCAGAAGGTACGGAAATGAAAATAAAACAGACTGCGACCATTGTGCCTGATCACAGTCTGTTTTGGAATATTACGCCGGTGAAGGTACAGCCGCGCCTAATCCACCTGCACCTTGACCTTGGTCGGCCCGGTGTTGGAGCGATTATCGTCGTCGCTGCCTTCTTCTTCCATCTGCTCGCTGGCCTTCTTGATCTCGTCGAGCGCAGCATCAAACAGCACGCGGAAGCCCTTGGTGAATTCCTTGGTCGCTTCACCGCTGTGAACGCGGAAGCCTTCCGGCAGCAGTGCTTCGAGCGCACGGCTGGTTTCTTCCAGCGCACGGCGCTGATGATAGAGGAATTCTTCGAACGGCGTCCGTGGGTCTGACTCCGGTAAGGTGTCGTGGTTCTGGGTTGGGTCCTGATAATCCATGATCGTCTGATTTCTTTCTGAATATGACGTACATTACCATACTATACGCACAGAACGTGAGGACGTTGCGGGCATAGGGTTGGAAATCAGTAAGAATATTACGGGTTTGTCAGTAAAAACACAAATTAAAACAGCGCCATCAGATCAGTGACGGCGCTGTTCGGGTTGCATCGCATCAAGCAGCAGGATATGCCGAGATTACTGGATCTCGACGACTGCGCCTTCTTCTTCCAGCTTCTTCTTGGCGTCCTGAGCGGCTTCCTTGGTGACCGCTTCGAGCAGGGTCTGCGGAGCGCTTTCGACCGCTTCCTTGGCTTCCTTGAGGCCCAGGCTGGTCAGGGTGCGGACGACCTTGATGACGTTGATCTTCTTGGGGCCGCCTTCCTTCAGGATGACGTTGAATTCGGTCTGCTCTTCTTCCGGTTCGGCAGCAGCAGCAGCGCCACCAGCAGCCGGCATCATCATCATACCGCCGCCGGTCGCAGCGGTAACGCCCCACTTCTCTTCCAGCAGTGTCTTGAGTTCAGCGGCTTCCAGAATGGTCAGCGCGCTCAGGTCTTCTACGATCTTTGCGAGATCAGCCATGATTTTGTATTCCCTTCTTGAGTTCTAAAGTGCAGTCAGATTGGTGATGTTTCAGGTAGAGAGCGGCAGCAGTCGCTGACCAGCGCCCTATCGACTTCCACGATACTGCGTGCCATACGTTGGACCAGAAGGCCCAGCGACTTAAGCAGCGTCGCCCTCTTTGAGTTTGTCTTCGTAAGCCTGCAGCACGTTGACCAACTGACTGTTGGCGGCCTGCAACACGCTGACGAGACCGGTCGCCGGTGACACCACCAGCCCGGCAATCTGCGCCCGGAGTTCGTCCAGCGTCGGCAGTTTGGAGATCGCATCGGCGCGTTTTGCGTCGAAGATATCCGTCCCCATCACGCCGCCCTTGACGCTGATCCGTGTGGCGTCCTGGGTACCGATGTACTCCAGCACGGCCTTGGCGACACCCGGCAGGTTATCCATACCGAAAGCGATTGCCGTCGGCCCCTTCAGGTAATCATCTGGCACCGGCCAGCCTGCTTCCTGAAGCGCCTTGGTCAGCAGTGTGTTCTTGGTTACTGCATACTGACCGTTTGACTCACGGATTTTTGCACGCAGTCCGTTAATGACTGGCGTTGGCATGCCCGCAAACTGGATGATGATAAAGCCGTTGGAGTTGTTGAGTGTCTCCACGTAGGACTGTACCAGTTCGTCCTTGCGTTCCTTTGTGAGAGCCAAGCGCTTGCCTCCTTTCTTGAAAGATTGAACGTTTGTCTTGTCACAAGCAAAACAAAAAGCGACCCGCACAGATGCAAAGGTCGCCATCTCAATGTCTTTTGGAGATGTCGCTGACCTTCACCTCGGCAGGAGATTAAGGGGATTGTGAGTTCCCCACCTGCTGTCTGCGGCAAAGCTAATAGGGTGAATTTTATAGGCTGGTGGCATGGGGGTCAAGAGTGAGGTTTTTGCAGCGCCGATCTC
>CAYNDH010000074.1:0-19785 GCA_964395665.1 uncultured Anaerolineaceae bacterium | reverse complement strand
TTCGGCGCGGAAATGACTGGCATTGCTAGCAATGCAGGGATAGGGTCGGGGATAAGGGGCAGTGGCTCGACTTACACCACAATATCCTTACCCTTAACTTATGGGTAACGTTTAGCGCGGCCTGATCAGGTTTGTAATTTAGCCCTGCTGCGGATAAAATGCGCCGTCTAGATGATCGACTCACCGGAGACAATCGGGAATGCAGAATATAAACACACAGATCAGCGAAGGCTGGGCAGCACATCGCAGCGGCAATAACGAAGAGGCCCTTCGCCGCTTCGAAGCTTCACTGGCAGTCGATAACGAAAACATCGACGCCTACTATGGTATCGGACTCGCCAGACGCGACCTCAGACAGCATAACGAAGCGATTGCGGCATTCGAACAGGCCCTTCAGCTCACCCGTGCCAAAATCGAAATGTCAACCCCGTCGGGCAGTGATGCAGGCGAACTGCCGGACATCGACCGCTATATGATGCTGCTCCGCATGCTCGACCAGCGCATCGCAGAGGTCCGGTCACTGATGAATGTCTGATCTGTCTGCGCCGACCGAGCGAGACAGGTACTGACTCAACTTATGGAGAAACGCGAACGCCTGGAAGCTACACTCGCTGGAGATGCAGCCGACCGGGTTCCCACAGCAGTATGGCGGCCTTTCCCCGGTGACGATCAGCGTTCGGCTGATCTGGCACAGTGTATCATTGAGTATCAGCTTCAATTTGACTGGGATTTTATTCAGATCATCCCGGCAGACAACGCGCTCGTGATCGATTATGGCTTGCAGGATGAGTGGCAGGGCGCGCCAGACGGCACACGGACCCTCGTCCGTTCACCGATCAGGCGCTCTCTGGACTGGACGGAGCTTCGTCCGCTGGACCCGCTCCGGGGCGAACTGGCGAAACAGATCGAATGCGTGCGCGTGGTGCAGCGGCGGTTTGGCGCCGACACGCCGATTCTGGTCACCATCCCCAGCCCCATGGCACAGGCCCGGCGGCTGGTTGGTGATGCGGCCTTCGTGCGTTACCTGCGCCAGCAGAGCAACCGTGTCCGCACTGGCCTGAACATTATTCTGGACAGCACACTGCGCTTTATCGAACAGCTTGCCGAACTGGAAATCAGCGGGATCGTCTATACGATCGAACATGCCGATCATGACCGCCTCTCGGAAGCAGAGTACAACTTCTTCGGCATTCCATACGATCACCGCATTCTGGAAGCGCTGCCGCCGACCTGGTGGTTCAATATGGTGGAACTGGACGGCACTGCACCGATGACGCGTTTTCTGGATCAGTTCCCCGTACAGGCAGCACGGCTGACGGATACCAGCCAGCCGATGCCCGATCTGCGTGGGCTGTTCGGCGGGGCGCTGGCGGGCGGGCTGCACGTTGAGGACCATCTGCTGCAGGGGACGCCAGCAGCAGTACGCGGCACTGCCCGCGAACTTATCCTGCACATGGGCCGCCGCTACATCCTGACCGCAGGCGGCAGCGCCCTGACCACAACACCGCTGTCGAATCTGCGGGCAGTACGCTCATCGGTTGAAGGTGGGGGACTATAACATGCCACTGCGCATCATCGCAGGCAAGGCCAAAGGACGCAAGCTCAAGACAGTTCCGGGCGATACCACCCGGCCAATCATGGATAAGGTCAAGGAAGCGCTGTTCAGCATCCTTGGCCCATCGATTCATGGCACCGCATTTCTCGATCTCTTCGCCGGGACCGGCAGCGTCGGAATCGAAGCATTAAGCCGTGGCGCAGCACATGTGACATTCGTCGATATGGAACGACTCGCCATCCAGACGATCTATGAGAATTTAAAAAGCACGCAGTTAGAGGCAAATGCCGTCGTCCGGCGCACCAATGCCTTGAGCTTCCTCACACAGCCGCCACCGCGCCCCTACGACTATCTCTATATTGCCCCGCCCCAGTACAAGTCACTCTGGCTCGACACGCTCAAAACACTGGATCAGCAGGCCGCATGGCGCTCGTTCGAACCGCTGGTCATCGTCCAGATTGACCCGAAGGAATATCAGGATTACCCATTCCAGTATCTGGAAAAAGTGGACGAGCGTAAATATGGCAATACATTGCTCTGCTTTTTTGAAACGAACAGTGATATAGTCGCATCAGACATGGACGAACATGAGTCATAGAGTCGAGCGATGATGGACGAGAAGACCCAGCGCCTTGAAGTGATTGCAGCCGAAGTGATGCGGTTATTCCATGTAAAAGCCCCTCCCGTGCCGCTCGAAAATATGCTTCAGCAGCCACCCGGTGACCTGTGGGAACGGGTAGACCTCAGCCAGCTCACGGCCAACTTCTGGAGCATCAGGGACACCTACGCCCCCCGCATGTCGATAGCGCGTCTGCTGGCCCGCCATCTGGTCAACAGCCCGTGGGGAGAAGAAAAGAATCTGCCAGAGCTGATCCAGAGCGAGCAGGATGTGCGCGCCTTTGCCCGCATGCTGGTCATGCCGGTGGAGATGATCCGTGGGTTGAATACAGGCGCACGCACCGCTGTAGCGATCAGCATGAACTTCGAAATCCCCGAAGAGGATGCCCAGAAGCGGCTGATCGAAGTCGCAGGCTATGAGACGTAACCACCGCACGACGCAGGCTTAACCCGCTTTTCTGTCGTGACATCTGACCGATCACCCGCAACCTCGCAGGGCCGGATCTTCCGGCCCATTTACGCTCACCCGGTGCGCCGCCTTCACGCCAACTTGGAGCGTATCTGAATAATCAGAAAACGGCTCTGAATCTTACGGAAATAGCGGACAACACAGGCCCTCGCCCTACAAAACACGCCGATAGTAGGGACGCCGACGGGGCGTCCGTCGGTTGTACACATGGTCAGGATTCTTAGCGATCCTGCATCCATCGAATACCTGCCTTTGAAAATCCTATCCCCGCCTACAAAATCCGAGAGGGTCAGGGAAGAGTCTATTTGAAAACTCTAACCGCACAATCAGAACATCCGTGCTATACTGTAAACTCCTGCACCTTAACATCACGTCGCCGTATAAGCCGCACAAAAGAGCACACCATTGCAGCGGCACTTTTTTTGTGCGCCGCCGCCGCCGCTGCTGCAAGAAGATTTGAACCTGAAAGTCGGATGACATGGCCCTGATTGCAGCATTTTGCAGCGCTAAAGCGCTGCAAGCAAGCACCATAGTTCTGCAACCACCGCCGCCGGGTACAACGCCCTACTTCTGCTGGCTGACGTACTCGCGGGCCTGTTCCAGTGCCTCTTCCGCACTGGTAATCACGCCTGTCACCTGCCCTTCGCGGATCAGCGTCAGCAGTTGGCCGATGATCGGCCCAGGCCGAAGCCGCAGTGCCTCTTTAAGCTGCGTGCCGTCCAGCACCATCGGCGGTGAGACGATCTCATCGTAGTGATTGAAATAGGCATCCATCAGCGTATTGGCACTGTCCACGACTTTCAGCCACACATCCTGCTCGATATAGTGTGCCTGTGCGCCAAGCATCTCGGACAGCAGCAGCAGCAGCAGGCCGATACCATTTTCGCCATACTGATACCAGTAGCGGTGCATCATCAGCCGGTTCGGGCGTCGGTCAAGGGCAATCGGCTGTAAGTGGGCAACACTAGCCACAAGGAACTGCTTTTCGCCGTTGCTAAGGCGCATCAGCTCGGCAAATGCCGCAGCATCCATTCCCGGCGCTGCCATCTCGACAGCACGCAGCATCACCGCCAGAATCAGCAGCATGACATTCGAGCGTTCTTCCGGCCCCGGCCTGCGGAGATAATGACGCAGGGGCTGGCGATAGCGGTCGAACTGCATCACCACCATGCCCACTTCAAAACTGGCCGGGGAGCTTTCCGTACGCTGGATGATCGACGCCTGCAGGGTGTGCAGCTTTTCGATCGTCACCAGCAGTTGATCCCAGCGATTGGCAAACGGTGGACTGTCCGGTGCGGTACTGATCAGCACATCGATTTCGGGGATAAACGTCTGAAGAAGCCCAAGCCGGGCCGCGATACGCAGGGGCTGTGTGGGTTTCGCCACCCCCAGAATTTTGAAGAACTCATCGCGGACACGCTCGGCTGAAGTCTGTGTCAGGTTGGCGGCGTTGGCACGCACAGCGGCCAGCGTCTCGGCTTCAATCGAGCAGCCAAATTGTGCGCTCAACCGGACGGCGCGCAGCATCCGGATCGGATCATCCGTCAGTGAACCGTCTTTACACTGCCGGACGCGCTTCTGCAAGAGGTCCTGTTCTCCGCCCATCGGATCAATCAGCAGGCCCAGGTCACCCCTGAAATCCACTGCCATCGCGTTAAAGGTGAAATCGCGGTCGCGCAGGTCTTCAGCCAGACTTTCCCCACGGAAGGCCGCCACATCGATCACGAATTTACGCTCAACCGGCACCGCCGAAGGTGATTGCAGAAAAGGATCAGCATCTGGCAGCGAGAGGATCACCCGGGCGACATCACGTTCGGCATCCAGTACGAAGAGATCACCGTGTAACAGTCTGGCGATTTTACGGGCAAGCTGTACCGCCTGATCGGGTGTAACCAGATCAAGATCATGCAGCGGACGATGCAGATAGGCATCACGCACCGCACCGCCCACGATCCAGACCGGCGTCTGATCACCTGCCAGACGCTCATGCAGGTCATGCACCAGATCCGGCCATGTCAGGGGGCGCTGGGGGGCTTTTGGTGTGAGATCAGGGATAGCGTCCATACTAAAGCTGTGACGGATCGACCACGCCGATAAAAGGCAGGTTGCGGAACTTCTCGTCCAGGTCCAGCCCATAACCGAAGACGAATTTATCCGGGATTTCGAACCCGATATAATCGACCGGGATCTCGACTTCACGGCGTGATGACTTATCCAGCAGGGTGCACAGGCTGATGCTGGCCGGCTGACGTGACCACAGCAGATCGATCACCGCCCGCAGGGTGTGGCCGCTGTCGATGATATCTTCAACAATCAGGACGTGCTTACCGATCAGACGGGTATTGAGGTCCATCACGATCCGGACATCACCGCTGGATTTGCGCTTGCCGCTGCCGTAGCTGGAAACTGCCATAAAATCGAACTCGTGTGGGACCTGAATGTGACGGCAGAGATCGCAGAGGAACATCACACCGCCCTTGAGGATACAGACCAACAGCAGATTATCAGTATCGGCATAACGCTCGGTAATCTGCTGTCCAAGCTCTGCAATCCGTGCTTGCAGAGTCGCTTCGTCGATCAGGATTTCTTTCAGAAAATGCTGGTAAGCCGCTTCCATCTGACTGCATGCCTTTCAAAAAATGAGTTCAGGCAGGGATTATAACAGAGACATAGTCAGTTTTGTGCCGTCAGCAGAAGCGCACTTCATGAAAGGCTAGCGAAAGAGGATCTGAACGGCAAGCCGCCCAAAAACCAGATCATCACCTTTATGGATCTGAGTAGGGACACGCGGCTCAAGTCGCTTATCGGCAATAAACGTACCGTTAGTGCTTTCCAGATCCGTGATATAAAGGTAATCACCTTCAAGGTGTAACTGCGCGTGTTCACGCGAGACACCGCGTTCCAGTGCGCCATATGGGGTAAGGTCAATATCGGGGACAAAACGGGTACGCATATCACTGCGACCCAGAATAATCTGCTTCTCTGCATTGATCTCCACCCGCTCAACCATCCCCCGGATCACAAGGATCACTTCATGCTTTTCAGTCAGCGATGAGGTATCACCGGGGATCTGAATCGGGGCCGAGAAGCGGCGCAGGATATTCTTGCTCGGCAGAATAGCTGTATCAGGCTTACGGATCAGAGACTGAAGATAATCACTGTCATCGAGTGAAGCATCATCCGAAGGATTCTGAGATTTCGGCTGATCAGGCTGGTTGTTGGAATCGTTCTTCGCCAGAAATGGCTTTCTATCATCATTCATAAACAGATCAGGTATCCAGTTACAGCACCATCAGAAGAGATACAGCATGTCTTATCATAGAAGCGGCGGACATATTTCCTATGATAACCGACTTTTACGCGATTTTTAACACAACATGATGAAATTCGTATATTCCCTGTGTGCGAGGCAGCACAGCCACGCCTATCGCCCATACACCATGCAGAAGGAAGCCCTGTTTAACCTGCTGGCGGCCTAAAAAGTGACCGAAACATCAATCCCTTGTCCGCCAAGCGCATCCCGCAGGTCTTCCCCGTGACCTTCCCGTACGATGACCGCCATCTCACCCAGACGCGCCCCCAGATGACGGCGCAGCGCTGGTGCATTACAGATCGAGTCCATCACTTCGGGCGAAGTCGTCCGCAGCACCTGCAGACGTTCCATACTCGCGGATGCCACCGGGCCGGTGCGCCAGTTTTCCAGTAGTGATGCAATCACCGCCGGGGCCGGGCTGCCATCCAGCAGGCGGTTGATAAAGCTGACAATCTGCGAAACACTGATGCCCTGCTGGTCCGCCTGACGAATGCCCTGTGCATCTAGCTGATAGACATACGGATCACCGGCCAGTGTCCCCGGGCGATTCCACGTGGTAAAGCGCGCAAGCTGGAAGCGATCCACACTTGATGCGCGGCGTGAAACCAGAAAACTGCCATCCGGCTGAACGGTAATGCGCTCTTCAGGTTCACTTGACGTCGGCCAGCCGGAGCGTTCGATAAATGCCCGTCCATAGCCGGAGAAGTGTACCGCCATCCCATCTTCTGCCGTATCCATCAGGCCGAGCCAGTACATTGGGCCGGTGAGATAAAAGCTCAGGACCGCGCCTTCGACCGCATCCCAGCTATTCAGCCCTTTCAGGTATTTGCCATCCTGACCTTTGATATACCAGCTATCGTAATCGCCGCCGGGCCGCTGAAAGTTGGGATTCGTCACCTTGACGAAATCGATAAAATCATCAACCCGCCACCAGTCCTGACGCGGCACATTTTGCTGTAACAGGCCCATCACCACCTGACGCGCATCTGCTGCATCGTAGGACCAGCCGGTTTCAGCATACAGGCCGGGCGTGTGCCAGACTTCCTGAAACGACTCCGAATCCAGCCATGCATCCACCAGCCGCTTGAGCTGTCCCGAACGATTACTCTTCAGCCAGTGACTGATCTCCGTGCTGTGCGGGTACAGCCTGCCGGACTGTACGGTAATCAGATCACTGGTAATCCCGATGCCGATCATAAACTGCAACCGGCCCGGATCATCGACCATCATATATGACAGAAGCCGCTGCTGAAGCGCCTCATCATGCAGTTGATAACCGATCTCAATCTCCGGGTTTTCCAGCTTCAGGAAGGCCAGCAGTGTGATCAGATCATCCACGACGCTGGTATTGGTGCGCAGAATATCATCTACCTGCTCCACCGGAAGCACCTGTGTCGTCAGCGCCGGTTCCTGCACAGATGCAGACCGTCCTACCGCTTCACGTGTCGGGGCGGCTGTCGTCTCCGGCTCTGCCTGGGCAGACTTACTGGCGGACTGCCTGCGTGATGTGGGCGATGTCGGCGTTGAAGGGCGCGACGGGATCGCAGATGGCTCCGACGGCGCTTCATAGGCACGGGGCGTGCGCGTTACCGGCGGTGCAAATTCCGATACACCGTCGCTTTCGTCTTCTTCAGCTTCAACGTGATCGTCATCAATGTCGTCATCGTCATGCTCATCACCCGCGCCGAGAGCATCGAGTTCTTCGTCATCATCTTCATAATCTTCCAGCGCGGCGGCATCGTAGCCGGTGCGATTGAGGGGCAGAACCTGTGCCAGATCTTCGGGGATGTAAAAGACCGGGCCGATTCCCTTGCCGACCTTGTCATTCGCCCGGCCAATAAAGCCGCGATAATAAAGCCCTTCCGTCGGGCCGGTTGGATGCTCGTGCGGATTCTGATCCGCTACTTCAGTCTTACTCAACGGACGAACCGGCTGGTAGATCATCTCAAACATGGGTGCGCTCATCATACGGCCTTTATACCCGTGAAGAACTTTAAGCGCGTCACGCTGTTTATCGTCGAGTGCGTTATAGACCTTTTCCGCTCTGGCAGGCTCCAGCATGGCCTCTGCCAGCGTATTGATGAGCTTGTCACCCGTCAGTTTTGTGACGGAAACGCCCCATGTCTTCGCGAACAATGGCAGCAACCACGGGTCGGACTCGCGCAGCATGGTTCTAAGATCACGCTTGAGATCAGGCACTGTAGGAACCTTCAGATCAACAGGGAATTGAAGGTCAATTATAGCCTTTTTGAGCTAAATAAGCCATCGCTATCCGCTCGTAAAAACGGATAGAAATGGCTTATAAGAGGGTTTATCAGAGGTAGGTTTTGAAACTGGTTTCAGGCCGGGTTAAACACGATTAAGCCGTTTCCGGGCGCTTTTCCGTATGCGTGCGGATCATCTCCTCGTATTCGCGTTCCAGTTCCTGACGGAACTGCTGCGTATACAGCGAATAGTAGTAGCCGCGCAGCTTCAGCAGTTCGGCATGTGATCCCATTTCCTGAATCTGGCCGTTGGCGATCACGATGATCCGGTCCGCACGCTTGATCGTGGACAGGCGGTGCGCGATGATAAAGCTGGTACGATCCTGCATCAGCGTTTCCATACCGCGCTGGATCAGGGCTTCGGTCAGCGTATCGACCGAGCTGGTGGCTTCGTCCATGATGAAGATTTCAGGATCGGCCAGCACCGCCCGCGCCAGGCTCAGAAGCTGCTTCTGACCGACGGAGAGCAGGATACCACCCTCACCCACCTGTTCGTCATAGCCATCATCCAACCGTATGATGAACTCATGCGCGCCAGTGAGCTTTGCAGCTTCCTCAACCTCTTCGTCCGTGGCTGACAGACGACCGTAGCGGATATTATCGCGGATCGTGCCGGAGAACAGATGCGGCGTCTGAAGCACCATACCGATGCGGCTGTGGATCGCATGCAGCGGAAGCGTGGTGTAATCACGACCGCTGATCGTGATGCGACCGGCCTTTGGTTCATAGAAGCGGCATACGAGATTGACAATCGTACTCTTACCGCCGCCCGTCGCCCCGACCAGCGCGATAGTCTCGCCCTGTTTAACGTGCAGATTGAAGTCCGCCAGCACCGGCTTCTTCGGATCGTAGTAGAAGTCCACATTCTCAAAGATGATGTCTCCACGGATCGAACCGGGATCATCGGCGTTGGGATCGTCCACGATGTCAGGCTGGGCATCTGCCAGCGAGAAAACACGTTCTGCCGAGGCGACTGCCTGCTGCATACTGGCATAAACCCGCGCCATATCCTGTACCGGCCACAGCATAAAGGTGATATACGAGACAAAGGCCTGAATGCTGCCGATCGTCATCGCACCGGTTGGCACCTGAATTCCGCCGAACAATACAACCGCCCCCACCGCAAAGGCACTGATGATCTGGACCGTGGGCAGGAACAATGCGGAGAGGTAGGCGGCGCGATACGATGACCGGTACATGTCATGCGTCAGCTCGCCGAATTCTTCCAGATTGGCATTTTCACGGCGCAGCGCCTTCACCACGCGCACACCGGTGATATTCTCATTCAGCGCACCGGTGATCTTGGAGTTCAGCTTGCGGACCAGACGATATTCCACAAGGATCTTCTGCTTGAACCAGATCGCGACCGCCAGCAGGATCGGGATCGTGAACATGACGATCAGCGCAAGCTGCCAGTTAATCGTGAACATGAAGAACAGCGCTGTCATGATATTCAGCACGCCCCACGTGACATCGAGAATGCCCCATGTCACCAGTTCGGAGATACGGTTGGGATCGGAGGTCAGACGCGACATGATCCAGCCCACCGGCGTGCGGTCATAGTATGAGAACGACAGCGTCTGCAGATGCTCGAACAACTGCTTACGCATATCGTACTGCACGCGATGCCCCAGAATACCGGCCAGATAGATGAACGTGAAGACAAAGCCGATCTGGAACAGCATCATGACGCCATACTGTGTCAGAATGCTGATCAGCGCGTCACGATTGCCCGCCAGAATCCCCTCATCCACGATCCGCTTGCTAAGGAAGGTGAAGTACGATTCCAGCGTTGAGACGGCGCCAACAGCAATCAGAAAGCCCAGCGCCCATTTCCAGTGCGGACGCAGCAGGCCAAGCACCCGCCGCAGTGTGCGGGTGTTGACATTCGAGCTAAATTCCTCTTCCTCGAAGTGCATGTCACTCAAGGTCTAGTTCCTTTTCTAATTCAGCGTCAATACGTGACTGCATATCGAAGATCTGCTGATAAAAGCCACCTTCCTGCTGCACCAGCTCCCGATGTGTGCCCCGCTGGACGATTTCACCATCTTCAAACACCAGGATCAGATCAGCGCTCATCACCGATTGAATGCGATGGGCGATGATAAACGTCGTACGTCCCGGCATAAGCTGGAGCAGTGCGGTACGAATGGCCGCTTCAGTTTCGACATCGACGGAGGATGTCGCATCATCCATAATCAGGATGCGCGGATTCTTGAGCAGGGTACGGGCCACGGCCAGACGCTGCTTCTGACCGCCGGAGAGTGTCACGCCACGCTCTCCAACCATGGTGCTGTAACCTTCCGGGAATGTCAGGATGACATGGTGAATAGCTGCCGCTTTAGCTGCCGCTTCCACTTCCTCATCCGAGACCGCACGCCCAACACCATAGGTGATATTCTCACGGATGCTGCGCGAAAACAGGAACGGCTCCTGCTCTACAATACCGATGCTGCGGCGCAGGAAATCACGCGGATATTCCGTCACCTCCACGCCGTCCAGCCGGATACTGCCGCTCTGATAGTCATAAAAGCGCAGCAGCAGATTCACGACACTGGTCTTGCCGGACCCGGTCGCACCCATCAGGGCGATAACCTTGCCGGGTTCTGCCACAAAGCTGACATCGCGCAGCACCGGCGCATCGTCTTCATATTCGAAGTTGACATGTTCAAAGACCACTTCGCCCTTAAGTTCAGCCACGGGCGCAGCCTCACCTTCACGCAGGGGTTCGCGCTCTTCCTGAATCACTTCCCGGATACGGTCATAAGACACCAGACCGGCGGACATCTGCACGATAATGCGGCCCATGTTACGCATCGGGAAGATGATATAAACCAGCATACCGGCATATGCCAGATAATTCCCGATGGTAAGCTGACCGTCAACGACCATCGTCGCCGCCAGAAAGTACCCGGCCAGAAGCTGAATACCTGTGATGAAGTCAGTCACCGGCCAGTAGAACGAATGCATGATCAGTTCTTCGCGGCCACGCTTGAACAACTGGAAGTTCGCTTCTTCAAACTTATCGACCTCAAACTGCTGGCGTGCAAAGGCTTTGACCACGCGCACACCGGTCAGGTTCTCCTGAAGGCGAGTCGAAACGACAGCTTCCTGATTCTGGTAGTTTTCGTAACGCTCCGAGACCTTCTTAAAGAACCACAGTGATACCAAAATCACAATCGGGATTACGAGTGATGAGAAAAGCGCCAGCGGAAAGCTGATCGTGCTGATACCGATGAAATTCACCAGAAACAGCAGCCCGATGCGACCGACACCGACGCCCTGCTCCACGAAGAAGCGGCGCACCGCATCGACGTCAGAGGTCGAGCGCTGGAGCAGATCGCCGGTCTGATTCTTGTCGTGATAGCGGAACGACAGGCGCTGGATATGATCGAACATGTAATTCCGCAGGCGTAAAGCGATGCCTTCAGAAGTCATCGCCGCCAGACGACCGCTCAGGAAAGTGAAACCACCTTCCAGCGCCGCCAGCACGACAAATCCCAGTGCAACCAGCAGAACAGACACCATCGAGATCGTTGTGACCGGCAGTATCGGCGCTGCGATATCAGCTAACACCGGGCTGGTGTTTAACTGTTGGGTTCCCGGCAGGGCATACAGCAGAATCGGATTCGGGCGCATCAGAACATGATCGACGAAATAGCTCAGCAGCAGCAGCGTGGCCGTCTTGGAAACAGCCGAGATACCGAGGCTGGCATTGGCAAGGACATAGTGCAGGCGGTAACCATGCATCAGCCGCCACACACCGACGGCGCGGTTATCGCTGACGACCTTTTTCAGATCATAATCCGCCTGCTGTACTTCAGGAGTACGGATAGCAAATGTTGTCAATGGAATAACTCCGTTACAGTCGGATAATGGACGGGACGATAGAATATGGGAAGAACTTCATGGTGGAGTGAAACGAACCTCAACATAACATCTTCACCATTTTAGTGTCCATTTCAATAAATTTAAACGTACAGCATCTTAATGGACCTAATGAGCCGATATGAACCACAGAAACCTTTTTTATCCATATCTGCACCGTAAAGATTACAATATTTTCTCCTGTTTGGGAAGCAGGAGATCGGTTTCGCCTGTTCTGAAACTTAAGGAACAGCAGATTTTACGAACCAAACCTGCTCAACCGGGCATGGATTTAACAATTCAGCGGATAAATGTTAAGGATCTTTGAAAATCCCCGCGTGAGCGCAATAACCCTCACTTAAACATTGTTTACCCATCCTTTAACAGGTTCATCCTGTTTCGTTAAAAGCGCTCCACTACTATTCACGTCGCAGTTAAGTTGTAACCACTAATTCCTGCCAAGGAGAGGTTCTACATATGCTTAAGCTCAGAAATATCGCTCTTATTCTCGTGTTTGTGCTGGCAGCCTTCAGCGGCGTGCTGGCGCAGGATGCCGAAGGCACTCTTGCAGAAATCCTGGCAAATAACCCTGACTTCTCGACACTGGCCGACCTGGTGGAAGCTGCCGGGCTGACCGATGTGCTGAGCGATACCGAAGCGCAGTATACGGTGTTCGTCCCTAACAATGAAGCGCTCGCCACTGTTCCCCAGTTCGTCCTCAACTATCTTGCTGCTAATCCCGAACTGCTGACCCGTGTTGTGAACTACCACATTGTTGATGGTGTTGTAGCTTCAGCAGATGTGACCGAAAGCACCACCCTTGCCTCGTTGGATGAAGGCAGCGAACTGACCGTGACCGTCACCAGCGGCGGCCTGAAGGTTGACGCCGCCAATGTTATCACGGCGGACGTACAGGCTTCGAACGGCGTGATCCACGTCATCGACTCCATCGTGGTCCCGGCAGTTGCGGAACTGCCCGAAGTTGACGCTCTGGCCGTGACTGGCGACATCGTGACCGCTGGCAGCTCGACTGTCTATCCCCTGACCCAGCGTATGGCTGACGAATTCATCGCTGAAGGTTACAGCGGTAATATCACTGTCGAGAGCATCGGCACCGGTGGCGGTGGCGAGCGCTTCTGCGTGAACGTTGAAACCGACCTGTGGAATGCCAGCCGCCCGGCCAAGGATGAAGAAGCCGAATCATGCGCTTCCAACGGCCTTGAACTGGTCGAATTCGCGGTTGCGACTGACGCGCTGGCCGTGGTTGTCAGCAGTGCAAACGACTTCGTTAAAAACCTGACCTTCGAACAGCTTGCGCTGATCTACTCCGGCGAAGCCGCCACCTGGGATCAGGTTGATCCGAGTTTTCCGGCTGAAGCCATCCAGCTCTACAGCCCAGGCACCGACAGCGGTACCTACGACTACTTTGTGGAAGCCGTATTCGACAGCAACCAGGAACCGATCCAGAGCGCCAATGTCAACTTCAGCGAAGATGACAACGTGCTGGTGGCTGGCGTCGAAGGCAGCCCGTATGCAATTGGTTACTTCGGCTTCGCCTACTTCCAGGAAAATCAGGGGAACCTGCGCCCGGTCACGATCGAAGGCGTGGAACCCAACGAAGAAACCGGCGCCACTGGCGAGTACCCGCTGAGCCGCCCGCTGTTTATCTACACCGCGCCGAGCGTTCTGACTGCGAAGGCCCAGACTGCCAGCTTCATCATCTACTACGTGCAGTACGCCAATGCCCAGCTCGGCGGTGGCGCTGACCAGATTGGTTACATCCCGGTTGAAGATTATGTCAGCAACGCCAACGCACTCTACCTGCAGGCAGCTCTGTCTGGTGCAGGTGAGTAACCTCAACTACCATTAATGTAACGGACAGTTACAATAGGGAAGAGTACACCACTCTTCCCTATTGTGCTGCTAGGGCCGGAAAGGTGAACGGTCACAGCACTCTCCATGAAAAGAATAATTTCCAGCTTATTAAAAGGTCGCAGTCAACAATAAAGGGATCAAAATTCAGCACATGGTTGAATCATTCGACACTGCCCGACAAGTACCATTTTTGCAGGATATGCAGACCGATGCAGCAGCAAATACACAGGCAGATATTCATCTGCTCCCCGAACTTGACCTGAACTACCGGTTCCGCATCGGTGAAAATGTCATCCGGGGATTTTTGTTTCTCTGTGCATTCGTCTCTGTCATCACGACTATCGGTTTTACCATTGTTCTCGGCACTGAAGCCTCTAAATTCTTCGCGTCAACAGAATGGCTGAGCAGCAACAAGTCGGTCTCTGAAGTGATCACCGCCGACCAGACCACCATTCCACTTTCTTCCGGGGGTTCGAAAATCGAAGCTGGTGACATCGTGCGCATCGGCCAGACTGCGGGCGAAATCATGCGGGTGGTGTCGGTCAGTGACAGCGCTATTGAAGTCGAACGCGGCATAGAAGGCACGGCAGCGGCTGCCCATACAGCGAACACAGCGCTCTATATCGGCGCAGAAGTAACACTGGTCGAATTCCTCACCAGCACGGAATGGGCGCCCCAGATCGGACGATTTGGCATCCTGCCGCTGCTCAACTCCACCCTGACGACTTCTGCCATCGCGATGCTGGTCGCCATCCCGTTTGGATTAGGTTCAGCCATTTATCTGAGTGAATATGCCAGCCGCCGTGTCCGTAACACGCTGAAGCCCATTCTGGAAATTCTGGCCGGTATCCCGACCGTCGTTTACGGCTACTTCGCCCTGACATTCATGACACCACTGCTTCAGACGATTTTCGGCCATCAGGTGCAGGTCTATAACGTGCTGTCCGCCGGAATCGTTGTCGGCATCCTGATTATCCCGACAATCAGTTCCATCAGCGAAGACGCCATCAGCTCTGTCCCACGGGCGCTGCGCGAAGCATCCTACGGACTGGGTGCCACACGGCTGGAGACTATTATCAAAGTCCTGCTTCCGGCTGCCCTTTCCGGTATTTCGGCGGCGATCATTCTGGGGATTTCACGTGCCGTCGGCGAAACCATGATCGTGCTGCTGGCCGCTGGTGCAGGGCCGCGCTTCACCTTCAACACCTTCGAGAGCGCCGAAACGATGGCCGGTCATATTGCACGCATCAGCACCGGTGACATCAGCTACGGTTCGATTGACTATAACAGCGTGTTCGCGGTTGGCCTCACATTATTTGTGATGACCCTGCTGCTGAATCTGCTCAGCACCCTGATCACACGTCGTTTCCGGGAGATTTACTAATGCTTCGGCAGGAAGTTACACACAGCACTGAATTGGTCAGTGAGGAAAATTACAGATCACGGATGGGAAAGCGTAACCGGCGGGGCAAAGTCGCCGAGACATTCTTCCTGATCTCCAATCTTGTGGGCCTGCTGATTATCGTGATCCTGTGCGGCCATATCCTCAACAGCGTATTCGGGCTGGTGGTCGTCACCAACAAGGTTGAACCCAGCACACTGGCAGATCAGCCGCTTGAAGCACTCACCGAGACACAGCTTGCCAGCATCATTCAGGAAAACCTTGGCAATCGCACCAGGGTTGTGATCCGTGATAATCTGAGCCAGGTTGATCCCTCGCTGTTTACAACCGTGCCGGTGACCGATGCGCTGGCAGGCACTCAACTGCCGGAAGGTCTGACGGATGAAACCATCAACGATCTGTCGGATGAGCAGATCGCCTATATCCTGACTCATAATCTGGATGCCGGGCAGTTAACGGATGTGGTCATGGGGCAGATCGTCCAGCCGACCGTCATTAAGAGCTGGCAGTTCCTGCCTTCGCTGTTCAACCGCCAGCAGATCGAAGAAGAAGCGGCCACAAAATATGCAGATGGACGGCTTGAGTTTCGCTCATGGGTCAATATGGATTTCCTGACCAGCTCGGCATCAAGCCGCGTGACCACGACCGGACTGCGGACTGCGCTGCTCGGTACGGCATGGATCATGACGATCACGATTGCCGCTTCGCTGATACTGGGTGTCGGCGCTGCAATCTACCTTGAGGAATACGCGCAGGATAACGCGATTGGCCGCTTCCTTGAGATCAATATCCGTAATCTCGCCGCGATTCCGTCCGTGATTTACGGGATGCTCGGCCTTGCGATCTTTGTACGTGCTCTGGCGGAACTCACCAGTGGCCGGATGATCGGGATGGACAGTACCAACAGCCGCACCGTACTGGCCGCCGGTTTTACACTCGCCCTGCTGATCCTGCCAAATCTGATTGTGACCTCACAGGAAGCCCTGCGCGCCGTCCCACGCAGCATCCGGGAAGCAAGCTATGGTCTGGGCGCGACACGCTGGCAGACCGTCGCCCGTCAGGTGCTGCCCGCCGCAACACCCGGCATTCTGACCGGTGTCATCCTCTCTGTATCACGTGCGGTTGGCGAGACGGCTCCACTGCTGGTTGTTGGGGCCTCAACCTTTATCGCCGTTGACCCGAATGGGCCTTTCTCAAAATTTACCGTCATTCCGATCCAGATCTACCAGTGGACCGCAGATCCCGATCCGACCTGGCGTAGTGCCGCGGCAGCCGCCATTATCGTGCTGCTGGCCGTGATGATCCTGCTGAATCTGACTGCTATCGTCCTGCGTAATCGCCTGAGTAAAGAGATATAACCGATCAATGACTGCCATATCTATGAATGCCACGCCAATGACACAGGAAGCCATCAGGAAATTTGACGAGAACTACATCGTCTCTGCCAATAATATCTCCATCTACTACGGTAATTTCCTCGCAGTGCAGAACGTGACGATGGGGATCGCATCGAACCGGATCACCGCCTTTATCGGCCCGTCAGGCTGCGGAAAAAGCACCGTCCTGCGCGCCTTCAATCGCATGAACGATCTGATCCCCGGTGCACGGGTTGAAGGGGAGATCATCTACCGTGGGAAGAACCTGTACGAACGCAGCGTCGATCCGGTAGAAGTCCGCCGCCGCATTGGGATGGTGTTCCAGAAGCCGAATCCCTTCCCCAAGAGCATTTATGATAATGTGGCTTACGGCCCGCGCCTGCTTGGCATCCGCAATCGCAGCGAACTTGATCAGATCGTGGAAAACAGCCTGAAGGGTGCCGCCCTGTGGGATGAGGTCAAAAATGACCTGCGGAAATCCGGCACCGCCCTCTCCGGCGGACAGCAGCAGCGTCTGTGCATCGCCCGGACAATTGCTGTCAAACCGGATGTAATTCTGATGGACGAACCATGTTCTGCGCTGGATCCGATTGCCACCCAGCGCATCGAAGAGCTGATGCGCGATCTGCAGAAGGATTTCACCATCATCATCGTGACCCACAACATGCAGCAGGCACAGCGCGTCTCCGATTACACGGCGTTTTTCAATATCCGCAAACATGAAGCAGAAATCGGTAAGGAAAACCGCTGGGGCGAACTGGTCGAATTCGATGCCACCGACCACCTGTTCAGCAATCCGGCCTATGAAGAAACAGCGGATTACATCTCCGGACGGTTCGGTTAAACCATAGCCGTCTGGAACAGATCAACAGAAAAGAGCGCGGCCTGCTGTGGTCGCGCTCTTTTGATTCAGATACCAGCGGACAGGAAATCCGGTTAGCCGCGAATGGTCGGATCGCTGATCCAGATATCCCGTGAGAAGCGGGTTGCGCCTTCGATAATGAAATTGGTGCTGTACCCGTAGTTGAACTCGTAAACATTCAGGCCGTTAAACTGCGACAGCACCGGCTTCATGGTGGAAGTCGTGTTATCAAACACGCTGATCACCGGCTCACAGGCCACCTGAGACGGATCAGCGCAGATCTCCAGCGTCACCTGTACCGTGCCAACATCCGGACGATCCAGCAGATAATTGACGCGGATATTGTTCCACGAGACAAGGATCTTGCCTTCCTGCTCCAGAATCAGCGGATCGCGCGTCGGCTCCGGTGTGGTCTGCTGCAGAAGCTGGACCAGCGGGCTGTCACCGGTCGGAGTCGGCGTCGGGCCGGGGCCATTACACCAGTTGGCATCGCAGAAGGTCAGCGGCTTACGCCCTTCCAGTGAGGGCAGGATGCGGAAAGCCTCATCCGGCATGGTGGTAAAGCGCCGGTCGATATAAACGGCGAAATTCTCTCCGCTGACGAACATCATATTGGATTCCTGAAAATTGCGATACCATGGCCGGAATTCAACATCCTGCGGCATGATCCCCATGTACTGAAGGGCGGCAACATCCAGATACGAGAAAGCATAACGTGAGAGGTAGGTGTTCCCATCACCCTGAACGACATCTTCCTGTAGTGTCGGCGGGTTTTCAGCATAATCGTTTGCGGCGGCTTCGATCTGCCTGCACAGGGCCTCACGGTTCGAGGTATCAGCGGGCGGCGGAACCGGTGCGATCTGTTCCCCGACAACCAGTACCAGCGCCTGTGGGATGATCGCGCAGCGCTGCTGTGGGCTTGTCCCTTCCCATCCGGTCGGACGAGCACCTTCACCAAGCGTCTGATCCGCCAGCGCCTCTATGTTATAGCGCAGATTGAGATAAGTCAGCGCACCGGAATCAAGCACGATGCCGCGCCAGTTGGCCGGACGGGTCCCGGTCCCTAGTTCGACATTGGCGAAATTCTCCAGATCGCGCAGCAGGTCATCAAGGAAGGTTGGCGTGTTCGCATCACGGTTGCCATACCAACCGACCGGACGATTGCCCAGGCCCTGTCGTTCATCTGCCAACCGTTCGAGATCACCACGCACGCCGGACAGCAGCCCGGATGATCCTGTGCCGATTTCGGAATTGTCAAACACCGGCGGCAGGATGTTATCCAGCAGTTCATTCGCCACCGTGCCGCAGTAGTCGATGACGCTCTCAGGTGTTGAGGGCCGCACATTGTATGAAGCATTCAGGATACGCACCAGATTCTGAGTCGTGCGGTCGCAGCGATAGATCGAACCTGCGCCAGACCACGCTTCCGGGCGTTCAAAGGCTGATCCATAGACCTGATCCGCCATTACTTCCAGGTCATGCCGGATATTGCGGCCAAGGACTTCAGGATCGGATGAAGTGGCACCAAACCATTGATCCGGGCGGCCACCATCCCCATAAAGCTCATCCGCCAGCAGTTCATTATTCAGCCACAGATCGACCACAAACACCGGCGAGTCGAGGTCTTCGTTCTGCGTCCAGCCCGCAGGGCGGGTATCGACGCCAAACACCTCATCGGCCAGTAGTTCGACATCAGCCTGTGTGTTGAGCAGAAATAACTGAACGAGATTTGCCTGTGCCGGCGGACTTGCATTGATCGTGGTATGGCCGGACATCAGGGCCGATAGTGAAAAGACCGCCAGTATTGCCAGCAGTGCCAGCGACAGCGCAAAACCCCGGCCATGAGTGCGAAAACGTGCCATGCTCTGCTCACCCTTGCGTTTCAAGTCAATCGTTCATCATTATACACATCGTGGGCCTAATCGGAAAACGAATCACGCAGCATACAGGAGAGAATTTATTCCCATTGGCGGTTTTCTGCATTTCCCTTGCTTGTGACACTCTACAGCGAATAAATTCGCGTAGCTTCTGCTGCACGCTCGGCCTGAATTGCACCCACGTTAGGCAGCACGGCTGTGTCCCAGCCGGTTCGTGTCGATCCATAGGATCGTTTTAAAATGTTGATTGCAGCGTTGTGGTCTCGATCCATGCTGAGGCCACAGCGGCCACACTTCACCCATCGCA
>CAYNDH010000073.1:11799-19982 GCA_964395665.1 uncultured Anaerolineaceae bacterium | reverse complement strand
GGCGATGACACAGCATCGCCCCTACAAATGAGCCATTTTTTGCAAATGTCAACGCTGCCTAATCTTTGAACCCAACAATGCAATAGCGTAAAATAAGGTTGCATCGTTACACGGAGCACACTATATGCACATCCTGCATGGCACATGGATACCCGACCTTGAACAGCTTGCGATCTGGGCTGAAGACGCAGCAGTTGAACCCCAATATCTCAAAGGGCGACGAGGGATAAGTGCGCCCCACCCGTTTGCGGTTCATCAGGAAACACTGCTTGGCTATGTGAACCAGTGGATAACTGAAGCACAACCGATTCCTGATGTAATCACCATATGGCTGCCCGGCAAAGGGAAAAAGGTTCAGCCGTCGCCTCAGGCGCAGGCGAGTGGTGCGGCCCCGCTGGAAGATGACACCGAGCTGCTGCTGTGGCGAGTCGATACCGCACTTCTGGATACATGGGACGCGCTTGATTTCCTCGTACAGCTTCCCGATAAGGGAGAACGTGGGATACGTTTAGGCGATGATCTGCGTTTCTGGCAGCAGGTTGCACTGTTAGCACTCAACTGTCTGGTCGAGGGGCGTTATATCCCAGCACTTGCGCAGGAGGACAAGAACTACTGCGCTTACTGGGAACCACGCCCGGACCCCGACCTCATCCAGCAGGTCGCGCAAAACATGCCGCCACTTTGCCGTGCAATGGCAGAAGACATCAAGAAGCCACCGATGCCGATGTCCCTGATGCATCACTTTCTTTCCGAAGTGGTTCATTGGTTCATTGTCGAACACTACGCTCAGCGCCCAGTACCGAGAAGCCCATGGTTGCAAGCTCTGACCGGACATGGAATGTTCATCAAAGATACTCCAGCCAATAACCAACGGCTCTACGAGGCATGGAAAACATGGCAGGCGTTCGGCAGCAGTGAGAGCGGCAACTTCAGGATTTGTTTCCGCCTGCGCGAACCCACATCAGACAGCGATGAGTGGATTGTGGATTACCTGCTGCAAGCAAATGACGATCCAAGCCTGTTGGTAGAGGCTCACCAGGTCTGGTCTGCACAATCAGGTCATCTGAATTATCTGGAATATCGTTTCGATCGTCCGCAGGAGAAGATGCTGGCAGGTCTGGGCCTCGCATCACGGATGTTCGAGCCGATTGAACGCAGCCTGCGTCAGGCCAAACCTGTGGGTATCACGCTGTCACGTGAGGAGGCCTTCCGATTTCTTACAGAGGCATTACCGCTGCTGGAAACCAGCGGCTTCGCCGTGCTGGTGCCAAACTGGTGGGGACGGCGCGCCCGTATTCAGGCAAAAGCCAGGATCAAGGGCCAGACCAACGAGCCAACCGGCATCCTGACCCGCGATTCGATCCTGCGCTATGAGTGGCAGATCTCCCTCGGTGGGGAAGCGATCAGACGGGACGAATTCGAGGCGCTGGTCAAGTTGAAACAGCCCCTGGTGCGCTACAAAGGCGAGTGGATTGCCCTCGACCCTGACCAGATCAACGCTGCGATGAAATTTTTCGAACAGGCGCAGAACGGCGACATAACGCTGGAAGAAGCCCTCCAGATTCACGCTGCCGGGACGGAAATCGACGGGATTGAGGTCTCAAATACAGAACCTGAAGGCTGGCTGCAAGATGTTTTTGACAGGCTGTATCGCCCCGAAGAGACACCGCCGCTAACGCCGCCAGCAGGCTTGCAGGCAACCCTGCGCCCCTACCAGCTTCGAGGATTCGGCTGGCTGGTGCAGATGCGGCAGATGGGCTTAGGTGCGTGTCTGGCCGATGACATGGGCCTGGGCAAGACACTCCAGACCATTACAATGTGGCTGCATGAGCGTGAACAGCTTGACGTAAAGAACCCGGCACTGCTGGTCTGCCCTACATCTGTTGTGGGAAACTGGCGGCATGAACTGCGTAAATTCGCCCCCGACCTCAAGGTATTGACACATCATGGCGCATCTCGGCTGGAAGGAGAAGCATTTGTCAAAGCGGCACAGTCAGTTGACGTTGTGCTGACAAGTTACGCACTGATGCGGCGCGATCATGACACCTTCCAACAGGTCGAGTGGTCAGATATGGTGCTGGATGAAGCTCAGAACATCAAGAATCCATCCACCAAACAGGCACAGGCGGCCCGCAGCATCCCCGCAGCTTTCAAGGTCACCCTGACGGGGACACCTGTCGAGAACCGCCTGACAGAACTTTGGTCGATTTTCCAGTTCATCAATCCCGGCTATCTTGGCTCCCAAAAGGCATTCAAATCGAACTTCGCTACTCCCATTGAGCGTTATGGCGATACAAACGCATCCACATCGTTGAAGAAACTCACGGCGCCATTCATCCTGCGCCGGGTCAAAACCGATACGTCAATTATTCAGGATCTGCCAGACAAGTTCGAGAACAAAATCTACTGCACCATGACATCTGAGCAGGTCACGCTCTATGAAGCCGCTGTGCGCGAAGCGATGGAAGCTGTTGAATCGGCTGACGAAGATATGGCACGACGTGGCAATATCCTGCGAATGCTGACTCAACTCAAGCAGATTTGTAACCATCCGGCACATTTTCTGAAAGAAGGCCTATCCGCACGTTTATCAGAACGCAGCGGTAAGCTCGATCGTCTCACTGAGATGATCGATGAAATCCGCGAAAACGGGGAACGTTTACTGATCTTCACGCAGTATGCTGAGATGGGCGACAGGCTGCAATTGCATTTGCGCGATTATCTGGTGGATGAGGTACTGTTTTTACATGGCGGCACATCACCGAAACAACGCGATGATATGGTCAGACGCTTCCAATCACCGCAGGGACCGCCTGTGTTTATCCTGTCACTCAAAGCAGGTGGTACCGGGTTAACACTGACAGCGGCGAATCACGTTTTCCACTTCGACCGCTGGTACAACCCTGCTGTCGAGAATCAGGCAACGGATCGTGCGTTCCGCATCGGACAAACGAAGGACGTGCAGGTACACAAGTTCATCTGTCTGGGGACACTCGAAGAACGTATTGACGAAATGATCGAAAAGAAGCGGGCGATTGCTGACTCCGTCATTGGCACGGGTGAAAGCTGGATTTCTGAGCTTAATAACGACGAACTGCGTGATCTTGTTGCCTTGCGCCATGATGTACTGGAGGGTTAAGTATGGGCTGGTATTACAGTGATTATGATGATTACGACGAAGATAATATCACTTTAGGGGATTACAAAGCCCCCAGCGATGCGATCATCATTCGTGGCCCGGTATATGCAAAAAGCAAGCGCGGCGACATCGGGCGCGAATGGTGGGGGCAGCAGTGGGTAGAAATGATGGAACACCTGGACATGGACAGCCGCCTGGATCGTGGTAAACGCTACGCACGCAATGGTTCAGTGTTGTCGCTGGAGATTTCGCACGGCATGGTTTATGCCGATGTGCGCGGCAGCTATGGAAGGCAGTATCGTACAGCGATTGAACTGCGCATACTCGACGATCAACAGTGGCAGCAAGCCTTCGACACCCTCTCTGAGCAGGCAATTTATGCAGCAAAGCTGCTGGCAGGGGAAATGCCCGGTGACATTGAAGCCGTGTTTCAACACACAGGGTTATCCTTGTTTCCAAAAAGCAAAAAGGATATTGATTTCATCTGCTCCTGCCCCGATTGGGGTGATCCCTGCAAACATACGGCAGCAGTGTATTACCTGATTGCAGAGCAGCTTGACGCTGATCCTTTCATTCTTTTTCATCTGCGCGGACGCAGTCGCAGTGCCGTAATACAGGCATTGCAGGGCCACGATCTGACGCTCTCAAATCACGACATGGAAACCGAGCATTACAATCCGCCGGTACAGATCGCTGGATTTTGGGATGCGCCAGACGTGAACCTGATGCGCCAGATGCCGGTTCGTGGCACAGACCCTATTGCTCTGCGTCAATTAGGGCAACCGCCCGGCAGCGCAGGGAAAGAATTGCGTCAAATCTATTCGGAGATTTCACAGCAAGCAGCACGCTGGCTGGGATTGGCGTAGTGACCACTGGTCTACCCCCGATAAAATAGAGTAACAGTTTCCCATGCGACGAGTACAATAAACAGGATGAGGTCCGCCGTTTTGTTTCTATGGCTGGTGAGCGATCATCAGCCATCAATTTTTTGTGAGCCATCTGGAAAGATCACGCCGGCGGCGAAGTGGACTATTGGTGGACCGACGCGTGATGCAGGAGTCGCGCCTTAGTTGTGTTCTCACTATAATTGCTGTGGATTGTTTATTTCATCATTCTGAAGATGCCGCATGTTCATTGACGACTATCTAGGGCCGTACCAGATCATCGCAGAAGCGGGTAGAGGCGGAATGGCAACCGTTTATCGGGCACGCCAGACCAGCATTGAACGTGATGTGGCGATCAAAGTCATCCTCAAAGGCATTGCCGGAGACAGCGATGCCGTCCAGCGCTTTCAGCGAGAGGCGCGTTTAATTGCCCGGCTGGAACACCCTCACATCCTGCCGGTGTATGATTTCGACGGATTACATGAGCCGCCCTATATCGTGATGCGGTATCTGGATGGCGGCACGCTGAAGGATGTGATCTCTCAGGGGCTGCTGCCGCATGACGAGGTCGCTTACCTGATGTGGCAGGTATGCTCGGCACTGGATTACGCGCACCGTCAGGGGATCACGCACCGCGATGTGAAACCGAGCAATATCCTGATCGACCGGGAAGGCAATGCATTCGTCACCGATTTCGGGATTGCCCGCCTGTCCGCCGGGGATGGCAAAAAACGCATCACCGGAACCGGCATGATCATCGGCACACCGGATTATATGTCCCCGGAGCAGGCACAGGGCAGCGATGATGTCGATTTTCATACCGATATTTATGCGCTGGGCGTGATGCTGTTTGAGATCCTCACGGGCGAGCTGCCCTATCAGGCGGACTCTCCGTTACAGGTGCTGATGATGCATATGACGGAGCCGGTTCCTTCGATCCGGGCAAAGCAGCCGAATCTGCCTGTCGAAATGGAGAAGGTCATTCAGCGGGCAATGGCGAAAGAACGTGAAAAGCGCTTTCGCAATGCCACGGAGATGAGTACCGCGATCACCGCCGCGCTCGGCGGAACCGTGGCCGCCAGCCCCAACCGCCTGCGGGCAGCAGCAGGGACGAGTGTCATCCGGCGGCTGGGTACAGATGCCGTTACGGACCGGCAGCCGACACCGTCTGCCCAGAATAAAACCGTGGTGGCGCTGAATGTCAGCGTGACCGCGTACAGCGAACTGGTGGCAGAAGTCATGAATGCGGAAGCGGCACAGCGGGCGATCATGACCTTCTGGGGAGCAGCCGCGCAGGTGGTGAGCGAATACAGCGGTGTGATTTTCATGCAGACCGATCACGAGATGCTGGCGCTATGGGGCAGTGCTTCCGCCCGTGAAGACGACAGCGAACAGGCGATTCGCGCCGCTTTGAACCTGCAAGGCATCCTGCGGGAACTCAGCGCGGTGCCGCTGGAAGCTGACGAACCGCTGCCCCTCAATATCGGCATTCATCGCGGGCTGGCGCTGCTGACACCGGGCGGCAAAACCAACCCGTCCTCCGTCAGTGGTGTGACCATCAGTCTGACCAACCGCCTGATGCAGAATGCCGAGGGACTGATCCTGATCAGCCATGAGATTTTCCGGCAGGTGCTGGGCGTGTTCGACATGCAGCCGGGTGAACCTCTCAAAATGCGCGGACGCACTGAGAAGGTCATGACCTATCAGGTGGATCGCGCCAAGCCGCGTGCCTTCCGCATGATGCTGCACGGCGTTGAAGGGATCGAAACCCAACTGATCGGACGCGATGCCGAATTCAAACAGTTGCAGAAAGCGTTCCTGATCGCTGCGGAAGACGGCGAAACCCAGGTCGTGACGCTGGTAGGCGATGCCGGAGTCGGCAAATCGCGCTTGCTCTACGAATTCGATAAGTGGGGCGAACTGCGGCCAGAACAGTATTTCATCTTCAGCGGACGGGCGACTCCGGCGATGACGCAGCGCCCTTATGCGCTCATCCGCGATGTCATGTCATTTCGTTTCGAGGTACAGGACGATGAGTCCCCTGCTGCTGCCCTGAGCAAATTTGAAACCGGCGTCGCGGGGCTGGTAGGCAAAAATGACGAAACCGCGCATTTTATCGCCTATCTGTGCGGGGTGGATGTCTCCGGCAGTGTGTGGATCAGGAATATCCTGAGCGATGTGCAGGAAACCAGCCGCCGCGCCCGGCATGCCCTGATCCAGTTCATCAATACCCTGACCCGCCAAGGCCCGGTCGTGATCGAACTGGAAGATATTCACTATGCCGATGATGCGTCACTTGACCTGCTGAACGATCTCTTTATCGCCGATGATGCCCGACATCTGCTGGTGCTGGCAACCGCCCGCGCTTTGCTCTATGAACGCCGCCCGACATGGGGCAGCGGACAGCGCTTTCATACGCGGCTCGATCTGAAACCGCTGGACAAACGCGACAGCCGTGATCTGCTGCTGGACATCCTGCAAAAAGTGCCGGATGTGCCGAAAGACCTGCGCGATAAACTGGTCGAACGGGCAGAAGGCAATCCCCTCTATCTGGAAGAACTGGTCAAGATGCTGCTGGATGACCATGTGATCCTCAAAGAGAACGATGAAGTCTGGCGGATTGAAACCAGCCGTCTGGATAATCTCCATGTACCATCCACGCTGGCAGGGCTGATGGAAGCGCGTTTTGACACCCTGCTGTACCCGGAGAAAACCACGCTCCAGCGTGCCAGCGTGATCGGGCGGATTTTTTACGATACCGCGTTACAGTCGATTGACCACACCGATGATTCCCACTTGAGCGATTTGCCAGCGATTCTCGCAAAACTGATCGAGCGTGAATTCATTTATCGCCGCGAAACATCGGCGTTTGCGGACAGCACCGAGTATCTCTTCGCCAGTGCCATGCTGCGCGATATGCTGTATGAGCGCCTGCTGGAACGTCAGCGGCAGGTTTACCATATGGGGGCGGCGGAGTGGCTGGTTCGTCTGGAAAGTGCCGACGATTATCTGCCGCTGATCGCGGAACATTATGAAAAGGCCGGAGAGACGGATCAGGCGGCGGCATTTTTACAGCGGGCAGGTGCGGCGGCGTCCCAACGCGGAGCCTACCGGGAAGCCGTCGGTTTCTTCCGGCGGGCACTGGATCTGCTGCCAGAGACAGCACCAGACCTGAAACTGCCCCTGCTTTTAGGGTTGGGGGATGCCTATAACTGGTTGGGGGAGATCGAGCCTGCCCGCGCCAGCCTGACCGAGGCGTTGACTCTGGCTCGCGCCAGCCGCAGCGCCGAGGATATAGTGAGCGCGCTGTATCAACTCAGCCTGACGGAAACAACTTATGGGAACTATGCCACCGCCCGGACCTATCTCGATGAAGCGCTGCCGCTGGCGCGGGCGGGGTCAAATCAGACACTACTTGCCAACGTCCTCTACGGGCTGGCGAATATGAACTTTCGCACCGGGAATCACGCAGAGTCGGAAGCTTTTGCGCGTGAATGTATTGCGCTGTGTCAGGCGATTGGCGATGATGTCCTGCAAATCTATGCCCTCAACCGAATGGCGACTGCGCTTTTCAGTGATGTCAATCGAGTCCCTGAAGGTGAAACGCATTTGCACAAAGCGCTGGAACTGGCGCGCCGTATCGGACATGGAGATAGTCAGCAGGGTGTCCTGAGCAACCTGGGGATGGGTGCCGCCATCCGGGAAGATTGGGCCGCCACGATGTCCTACACGGAAGCGGCGCTGGCGCTGGCACGCGAGCAGGGTAATGTGTATGGGACTGCGATTGCTGGCAGCAATATGGCGGAATTCTACCTGACGGAAGGTGGGAACATTGACGAAGCGGCTCCTTATTTGCTGGAAGCGCTGACTGCTGCTAAGAAAACCACCGCGCTGGCCATCATACTCATCACAGTCGACAGCTGTGGTCGGTGGAAAGTGATGAGAAAAGATCCTGAAGCGGGATTAAGACTTATGGGTCTGTCTTATCATCATCCTGCGATGACCGCCGATAGCAGTGATGATGTACAGCGATGGCTCAGAGAGAATCGTACTGAGATTCCGTTCAGCGACGACGAGATTGAGGCAGTGATGGAAGCGGGTAAGAACCTTGATCTGGAGACCGTCGTTGAGGAACTTCTGAAAGAACTCAAAGCTTATAC
>CAYNDH010000073.1:1770-11699 GCA_964395665.1 uncultured Anaerolineaceae bacterium | reverse complement strand
TGGAGTAACAGTGGCTCAAGCAGCCATCGTGACCGGTACAGCAGGATGCTCTGATGGATCTGGCAAAACAAGCTGAAAATGTCCTGGAGAATTGGGGAGAGATGAACTCAGATGAGCGGCGGGCTGTAGCATAAATCTTTATCGAACGCATTGTCGTAACGCAGGAAGATAAGCACCGGGTTGCCGATGTGGTTATCCATTGGAGGGATAATTCATCCGATGTACTCAGACTCCCCTACCGGTCGGATACATGGGAACTGTGGAGTCCGGAAGTGAGAAAGCCAATCGAACCAGTGGTAATCGCTGGACAAATGATGAAATTGAGGTGTTAGAGGAATTGCTTGCTCAACGGGCAACACAGCTTGAGATTGCTGCTGCATTGCCCGTGAGAAGTTGGGAAGCGATCCGCAAGAAGATTGTCAAACTTCACGGGGATAGCTCAATGGTTACAGAGACTGGGCAGTTGGAAGCTGGGTAGCGGATTTCGGACTATCTGAAACGGTGTCCTGAAGCTGCCGCTGCGATGGAATTTTCATCTTTAGACTATTCGTTACAACGAAGAACGACGAAAAGGCCATCGCTCCTGCTGCGAACATCGGGATCAGCAGACCAGCCATTGCCACTGGGATCAGCACGATGTTATAGATAAAGGCCCAGAACAGGTTCTGATAAATCGTGCGCATTGTCGCCCGACTTAAGCCGATTCCGCGCACCACACCGCGCAGGTCACCGCTGATCAGCGTCACATCCGATGCTTCCATCGCGATGTCGGTCCCCGTACCAATCGCAAAGCCGACATCGGCCTGTGCCAGCGCCGGAGCATCATTGATACCGTCGCCAACCATACCGACGCGCTGGCCCTGATCCTGAAGCTGCTTGACCACCGCCACCTTATCGGCAGGCAGGACATCAGCGAAGACGCGCTCGATACCGATTTCACGGGCAATCGCCTGCGCTGTCCGCTCATTGTCACCAGTGATCATCACAACCTCAAGGCCGAGCGCCTTCAGACCGGCGACCGCTTCCACTGATCCGTCTTTCACCGTGTCAGCAATGCCAATCACACCAGCTAACTGCTGATCGACCACCACCAGCACGGCGGTACGGGCATTGGCCTGAAGCTGCGTGACGGTGGATTCCAGCACGGCGCTGTCTACGCCGATTTCACGGATATAACGCGGGCTGCCGACAACCACCTGCTGACCGTTGATCACTGCATGGATGCCACGCCCAGACTCGGCTTCGAAGTCCTCAGGATTGGATACGGCAAGCTGCTGATCTTTTGCCGCATTGACAATCGCCTGCCCCAACGGATGCTCACTGCCGCGTTCGGCGCTGGCTGCCAGCGACAGAAGCTGTGCCCTGTCAAAACCACCTACCGGAATCACATCGGTCACCGTTGGTTCACCACGAGTGAGCGTGCCGGTCTTATCCAGTGTAATCACCTGAAGCCGCTGCGCATTTTCCAGCGCTTCACTGTTACGGAAGAGGATACCGAGTTCTGCGCCGCGCCCCGTACCGACCATAACGGCGGTCGGTGTGGCAAGGCCGAGCGCACATGGACAGGCAATCACCAGCACGGCGATGGTATTCATCATGGCGACGGTGAAGCCCACCTGACCGATCACCAGCCAACCGATGAATGTCAGCAGCGCCAGACCGAGAACAATCGGCACAAACACGGCGGATACCTGATCGGCGACGCGCTGGATCGGCGCTTTCGATCCCTGCGCTTCCTGCACGAGACGGATAATCTGCGACAGCGCGGTTTCCGCACCCACACGGCTGGCTTCGATCACCAAACGCCCCTGCTTGTTGATCGTCCCGCCGATGACCTCACTGCCAACCAGCTTATTGACCGGCATACTCTCACCCGTCAGCATCGCCTCATCGACTGACGAACGGCCTTCGATCACCACACCATCGACCGGGACGCGCTCACCCGGACGCACGATGACGACATTGCCTACCATCAGGCTGTCAATCGGCACTTCGCTTTCCTGCCCGTCCTGTAACAGTGTAGCCGTCTTGGGCGTGAGGCCCATCAGCTTTTTAATCGCGGCACTGGTGCGGCCCTTGGCGCGGGCTTCCAGCAGTTTACCGAGCGTGATCAGCGTCAGGATGACGGCTGCCGATTCAAAGTAATCATCCTTGCCGACCACATCGGAAAAGTCGAAGATCATGCCCAGCACGACAACCACGCCGTAGAGGTAAGCGGCAAACGATCCCATCGCGACCAGCACATCCATATTGGCCGTGCCATTCCGCAGGGATTTATACGCGCCGACGAGATACTGGCGTCCGAGCAGCACCTGCACCGGTGTTGCCAGCGCAGCAAAGATATACAGCCAGTAATCTTCCATCAGCCACGGGAAGGTGTCCATCAGGAAGGGGACATCGTGCATAAAATGGCGCGTCATCCCCAGCACCACCAGTGGGATCGAGAAAATCGCGCCGATGATCACGAGCCGCGTCTGCCGTGCGATTTCCGCATCGCGTGCGGCCTGCTCCGCGTCGGCGGGGGCTTCCATCTGGGCGGTGTCGATCACACCATAACCGGCATTCTCGACAGCGGTGATCAGATCACGGCGGGTGACAGCCCCTGGCAGATAGGTGACGATTGCCCGTTCCGTCGCCAGATTGACATTGACATCCAGCACACCGGCGGGCTTCTTCAGAGCGCGGGTGACATTCCGCTCACAGGCCGCGCACGTCATGCCAGTGATGGGAAGCTCGGCTTTAGCGGTCGCGACATCATAACCCGACTGGCGGACGCTGTTCACCAGTGCCGGGACATTGGTCAGCCCCGGATCAAAACTGATGCTAGCCCGTTCGGTGGCGATATTGACATTCGCTTGTTCCACGCCTTCGGTCTTCGTCAATGCCCTTTCAACATTACGCACACAGGCCGCGCATGTCATGCCCGTGATGGGGATATTGAGTTCCTCTGTTGCCATAAACGCACACTTCTTTCCCTGGGATACAACTAACAGGCCCGATTAAGGGCATTAGTGATTTAACAGATCAAAAATACGTTTCAGATCCTGCGTCGTCTTCTCCGGATCGTCGGCCATCTCATAACGCGCCGTGTTCACCAGATAGCATTCCACCAGATGCGTGATCAGGCTGGTCATGCCCTTCTCAACCGTGCGAGCGCGGATCACTCGCTCTTCACAGGTCCCCTCATCGGCCTCAATCAGTTTCTTCAGGCCGTTGAGCTGCCCCTGAATACGGTTGATGCGATTCAGGGTCTGTTTGTCGTATTCGCATTTCTGCTCATCTTTGACATCCGGATGCACCGGTGTGAATTCTTCGTTGGCCGTCATCTTTTCAACTTTCGCATCTGATATACCTATAGGGGTATAGGTATATTAAAACATGAAAAACGGCAGATGTAAACGGCAAATGGTTCTATCCATTACAAACGGCACAGGAAGGAGATGACAGGCGCGGGATCTCTATGGGGGATTCAGGGGCCGGAAGAATCCGGCCCACTGGTCAAACAGTTACGCCGCAGCAGGTGAGAGATCCACACGGCGCAGAAGCTGGGCATTGATCGCCACGACAATCGTACTCAGGGACATCAGCGCCGCGCCCACCGCCGGCGAAAGGATAAAGCCGAACGGGGCCAGCACGCCAGCGGCCAGCGGCAGCGCAACGATGTTATAACCGGCGGCCCACAGCAGATTCTGAATCATCTTGTGATAGGCGGCGCGGCTCAATTCAAAGATCTTGACCACATCCAGCGGATTACTCTGGATCAGGATGATCTCGGCGGATTCAATCGCGACATCAGTCCCGCTGCCGATGGCAATACCGATGTCGGCACGGGTCAGCGCGGGGGCGTCATTGATGCCATCACCCACCATCGCGACCTTCTTCCCCTGCCGCTGAAGCTCGGCAACCTTCTGATCCTTCATTTCGGGCAGCACTTCAGCAAATACGGTATCAATACCCAGTTCACGCGCCACCGCTTCGGCTACGGCACGGCTGTCACCGGTCAGCATCGAGACTTCGATCTTCATCTCGTGCAGGCGCTGGATCGCCCGTTTGCTCTCCGGGCGGATCACATCCGCCAGCGCGAAGCCTGCGACGACTTCATCTTCTACCAGCAGATAAACAGCAGTGTGCGACTGGCTGTCTGCTTTCTGTCGGAAGGCATCCATCTCCGGACTAAGCGTGGTCTGTGTCATCTCCAGCAGGCGCGGGCCGCCGACCAGCACCGTTTTGCCATCCCACCGGGCCTGAATGCCGCGCCCCTTAATCGCTTCAAAGTCGCTGACCACCAAGGGATGAACGCCGGATTCGGCAGCCTTGGCACGGATGCCATGGGCAATCGGATGTTCAGAATCGCCTTCGACACCCTGCGCCAGCGCCAGCACCTGCGACGTATCCCAGCCCGGTGCCACAGCCATATCGACGACTCCGAAGCGGCCTTCGGTCAGCGTGCCGGTTTTATCGAAGATGATGGTATCAATCTCACGGGCTTCTTCCAGTGCGCGGCGGTCACGGATCAGGATGCCATTACGGGCGGCCAGTGATGTGCTGATCGCGACCACCAGCGGAATCGCCAGACCGAGCGCGTGTGGACAGGCGATCACCAGCACCGTCGCCACCCGTTCGACCACCTCAAGCTGGAAGCCGATTGCAATTGTCCACGCGACAGCGGTGAGGACGGCGAACGCCAGCGCGATATAAAACAGCCAGCCCGCAGCTTTATCTGCCAGAATTTGCGTATCGGATTTGCTGCTCTGCGCTTCATTGACCAGCCGCATGATCCCGGCCAGCGCGGTTTCATCACCCAACGCCGTCACACGGACGCGCAGGCTGCGATCTCCGTTGACTGTGCCACCGATCACGGCTTCGCCCACGCCTTTGCTGACCGGCTTCGACTCGCCGGTGATCATCGCTTCATTCAGCGTGGACTCGCCTTCCACGATTTCGCCGTCTGCCGGGACACTCGCACCCGGACGCAGCAGCACGACATCACCTTTGCGAAGCTGCGAAACCGCGATCTGCTCGACACTGCCATCCGCCAGCAGGCGCTCGGCGGTATCCGGCATGAGCTTCGCCAGTTCATTCAACGCGCCGGACGCCTGCCGGATGCTTCGCATCTCCATCCAGTGACCGAGCAGCATGATGTCGATCAGGGTCGCCATTTCCCAGAAGAAGCTCGCACCGCTGTTGGTGACAAGCGCGAAGATGCTGTAAATGAAGGCCACACTGATCGCCAGCGAAATCAGCGTCATCATCCCCGGTTGGCGCATCTGGATTTCCGGCACAGCCATTTGCAGGAATGGCACGCCGCCATAGGCGAAGATCACCAGCGAGAAGCCGAACCCGATCAGGTGGCTGCCGGGGAATTCCGGCATCGAAAAACCGAACCATTCCTGAAGCATCGGGCTATACAGCAGCACCGGGATCGTCAGCAGCAGACAGACCCAGAAGCGGTTGCGGAACATCAGCTCATGGCCGGTATGATCGACACCGTGACCGTGGTGTCCATGGTCATGTCCCGCATGTCCAGCGTGGCTGCTGTGGTCGTGTCCGGCGATAGGTTCGACAGAGTGCCCTTCAGCGGCAAGTCCCTGCGGAGCCGCACCGTGCAGGCTCTGATCATGATCAGCGTGATCGTGATCGGCGTGATCGGCGTGGTCGTCATGACGATGATGCGGAGAAGTGGAGCCTGTGTCGCTATCCATGAGTGCATCCTTTCGCTGTTTTTCGGACACCCAATGTCTGTAGAACGTTATGCGCCCTGCGGTTGGTTATCTGTCACAGTTTGCACCAATAAAAATGAGACAGGCATGATGAGGTGATCAGCGCGATTGGCATGATTGGCATGATTGACATGATCAGACAAAAACACGATGAAAGATGAAAATGGAAAAGACGCCCTATCCTTCTGTCCCGGAATTTCGTCAAAATTTAATCAGACTTCCCTGTTATATGCCGCTCTCTTAGGGTAACTTCCTTTGGCGATCTTAGCCATGAAAGGGTAAATATGACACAGCAGGGGCAGGATTCTCATCAACTTCGGCGGGAACTGGGCATTTTCGGCGCGGTGATGATGGGGCTTGGCTCGATCATCGGCACGGGGATTTTCGTCAGCGTGGGCATTGGCGCGGGGGCAGCAGGCGCGGCGGTGATCGTTGCCATCGCGATTGCCGCCGGTGTTGCTGTCTGCAATGGGTTAAACAGTGCGCAGCTTGCGGCTAATCATCCCGTCAGCGGTGGGACATACGAATATGGCTATCGCTATCTCAACCGGCGGCTGGGATTCACGGCGGGCTGGATGTTCCTGCTGGCGAAGAGCGCATCCGCAGCGACAGCCGCGCTTGGTTTTGCCGGTTATCTGCTCGACGCGCTGAACATCGATCAACCTGGGCTGATTGTCCCGCTGGCACTGACCGCTGTGATCGCTTTCACCGTCATTGTGCTGACCGGTATCCGACGTTCGAACACCGCCAATACCCTGATCGTCTCGCTGACGCTGTTCGCGCTGGCGGTATTCATCGTGACCGGCATCCCGTCGATCCGTGCGGAAAACTTCACGCCGTTCTTCACAGCACCAGACGGGGGCAGTGCGCTTCAGGGGCTGCTTCAGGCAGCGGCCCTGATGTTTGTCGCCTATACCGGTTATGGACGCATCGCGACGATGGGCGAAGAAGTGCATGAACCGAAAAAGACAATCCCGCGTGCGATGATCATCACGCTGGTGGTGACGATGGTGCTGTATATGGCGGTCGCGGTGGTCGGTGTCGGGAGCGTCGGCGCGGCGATGCTGTCCGGCGTGGCAGAAGCCGAGGCCGCACCACTTGAAGCAGCGGCCAGCACCTTTGGGATGCCCGTTGTCCCGCAAATGATCGCTATCGGCGCGGTGACAGCCATGCTCGGCGTACTGTTGAACCTCATACTGGGGCTGTCCCGGATGCTGCTGGCAATGGGACGGCGCGGTGATATGCCAGCGCTGTTCGGTCGGCTGAACGCCAGCGGGACCACGCCGACGGCAGCAGTCGTTATGATGGGCGCTGTGATCGCGGGGCTGGTGCTGATCGGCAATGTCCGCACGACGTGGTCTTTCAGCGCGTTTACCGTGCTGATCTACTACGCGATCACCAATCTGGCGGCGCTGCGATTGAGCGACGACGAACGGCTGTTCCCGAAGGCGATCGCATGGATGGGGCTGGCCGCGTGCCTGTTTCTCGCCTTCTGGGTGGATGTGCAGATCTGGATCATCGGCCTGATATTGATCGCGGTCGGGCTGGCCTGGCAGGAAAGTGCGCATCGTTTCGGGCGTCGTCCGGCATAACAGATCCCGAAAGCGCATTTGAAAACCCATGATTGTCTGGGAATTTTTACATCTTCTGCCGGTGGCGATAAATTGACGTTTTATTGACGACAGGCACGTATAGTGAGGTCATCATCAATTCAATCATACGTAACCCTCACTAACATAAAGGAACTGTCAAATGAACCTCAGAACACGCGCCACCATCACCCTTGCCCTGCTGACCCTGCTGCTGACGCTGATCGCATCGACCAGCATGGCTGGCGACCAGTTCAACCTGCTGACCGGAAGCGGCCACAACAGCGCATTCGACACAGAGAACGAACACGGCTTCGTCTTCCTTGATCCATGGTGGACACTGAAGAACAAAACCGGCGACAAGATCGACTGCTCCGCAAAGCACGTTCAGGCCTACAGTGGCAGCTGCTCCTTCCGCTTCAAGGGGACAGAGGCCGAAGCCAGCAAACTGAAGCAGGTCCTCAAGGGTGAAGATCTCGAAGTCCTCAACGCCTTTGTCGATGACGCCGATGTGACGCTTCAGATGGGCTACATGGTCAATTCCCTGTCAGATAAGACCATCCTCAAGGCCAAGGCGATTGCCAAGCTGGACGATGGCACGAAGGTCAAAGCATTCGCTGACTTCAGCGGTACAACGATGATCGGCGAGTTCAACTCATGGCAGTCGGTCAAGGGCACGGCGGTCATAATCCCGAAGAACGAAGTTGTCACCAAGGTGAAGGTCGTCATCGCTAACAAGAGCACCAAGGGCAGCAAAGCATTCATCGATAACATCGAAGTCCTGTTCGCCTCTAACGGTTCATAACACACACGCAACCTTCACAGACCCGATCCCCTGCGCTGACATTCAGTGCGGGGGATTTTTGTATCCAGCGCCGTGTTTGCTATTGCTATGGTGTTTCCAATACAGGTGGCGTATAACAGTCTGATAAAACGCTTTCGTGATCTTCAACAGACAGAGCATGTGACTATGAACATTAATGGAAAGCATTACCGGACGATCTGGCGGCACGCGGAACAGCCAGAGATCGTACAGATTATTGACCAGCGCAAACTGCCCTTCCGCTTTGAGGTCGTCGATCTGACCACGGCGGCGGACGCAGCCGAAGCGATCCGCGATATGACCGTGCGCGGGGCGGGACTGATCGGCGCGACCGCCGGTTACGGCATGATGCTCTCGGCCCTGCGTGCGCCGAAAACTTCGCGTGAAGCCTTTCTACAGCAGGTGACAGCCGATGGCGATCTGCTGAAGGCGGCGCGACCGACGGCGGTCAATCTGGCGTGGGCGGTGGATCGTCAGCTTGCGGCGATCGGGGCCGCTGAAAATATCGACGCGGCGGTGCAGGCCGTGGAAGCGACGGCGCAGGCGATTGCCGATGAAGACGCCGCAAGCTGCCGCCGGATCGGTGAACACGGCGTCGAACTGATCGAAGAAATCGCATCGCGCAAAAAGCCCGGTGAGCCGGTCAATATCCTGACGCACTGCAACGCTGGCTGGCTGGCGTTTGTCGATTACGGCTCGGCCACGGCCCCGATTTACGCCGCGCATGATCGCGGAATCCCGGTGCATGTGTGGGTGGACGAGACGCGGCCACGCAATCAGGGCGCACGGCTGACGGCATGGGAACTGGCGCAGCATGGTGTCCCGCATCATGTGATCGCGGATAACGTCGGCGGACACCTGATGCAGCACGGGATGGTCGATCTGTGCATCGTCGGCAGCGACCGCACGACGTTTACGGGTGATGTCGCCAACAAGGTCGGGACGTATCTCAAGGCGCTGGCGGCCCATGACAACGATATACCGTTCTATGCCGCGCTGCCCTCTTCGACTTTCGACTGGACGATGACCGACGGCGTACAGCAGATCCCGATTGAAGAGCGCGGCGGTGAGGAAGTCCACACGGTCGAAGGTCTGACGGCTGATGGCGACGTGACCGAAGTCCGCATTCTGACCACTGATAGTCCGGTCGCCAATTACGGCTTCGATGTCACGCCGGCGCGGCTGGTCACAGGGCTGATCACCGAGCGCGGGATCTGCGCGGCGAATGCGGAGAGCATTCTGGCGCTGTATCCAGAGAAGCGGTCGTAGGGTTCCCTTCTTGCAGCGGCGGCGGCACGAAAAAAAAAGTGCCGCTGCTGCAAATTTTCCCCTCAAAATGCGATTCGGACTGTAGTCTTGCAGCGCAATTGCGCTGCAAGGCGCTGCAAGGTGCTGCAAGGCGCTGCAAAAGTGTCGCAAACAGGGACGTCGGGACGCTCCGCAGAGCCAATTTACAGGCTATACAGTGTAGCACATATGTTCTGGGTACGCGGTTCGAGTTTTCAAACGAAGTGGACCAAAAAAGCGCGGCGCATACCGGTGCGGCGGACGTGCCGTTGCACGTCCCTACAGTCTAATGGGCCGGAAGAATCCGGCCCCTGCATTTGTGCGCCGTGTGTGGGATGCAGGACAATGATGTGCAGGCGCATGTTTGGCGGTGGACGATGTTTCCACGGGATTCAGGGCCGGTTTTCCGCATAGTCGGATATGATCTAGCCCATCAGACGGGTGCCGGATGTTGTAGTCTAATGGGCCGGAAGAATCCGGCCCCTGCATTTGTGCGCCGTGTGTGGGATG
>CAYNDH010000073.1:0-1670 GCA_964395665.1 uncultured Anaerolineaceae bacterium | reverse complement strand
AGTCTAATGGGCCGGAAGAATCCGGCCCCTGCATTTGTGCGCCGTGTGTGGGATGCAGGACAATGATGTGCAGGCGCATGTTTGGCGGTGGACGATGTTTCCACGGGATTCAGGGCCGGTTTTCCGCATAGTCGGATATGATCTAGCCCATCAGACGGGTGCCGGATGCCTTGCGTGCTTCGTCTTCGGCCAGCAGACGTTCAAGCTCGGCGGTTTCGAGCACATCGACGTACTGCACAATCGCGGCGGCCAGATAGCCTGCCAGTTCCGGGTGGATTTTGTCGAAGAATTCGCGGAAGTCCGGCGTTTTGTAGACTTCGGCTAATCCGGCCAGCACTTCCAGCGTCGGCTCATAGAAATTACGGATGTGCTGATGCCAGCGGTGGACCAGTTCCTGCACGGCGGCGCTGTCGGTGGGTGTGCCGGACTGCATGGCGTCTGAGATGGCGGTGTAGATCTCGCCGCCTTCGTCCATGATGGCCTGACGCTGATCGTCGCTGTAGCTGTTCCAGCGGCGGACGGACTCGTTGACATGCTCCGG
Source organism: uncultured Anaerolineaceae bacterium (assembly GCA_964395665.1). Lineage (GTDB taxonomy): Bacteria > Chloroflexota > Anaerolineae > Aggregatilineales > Phototrophicaceae > JAEZAF01. The sequence continues at coordinate 1,129 of CAYNDH010000073.1, read as the reverse complement.
CCCGTATTGCAGGCGGGCTTCGCGCTCGTATTCCTGCTGCTTCTCTTCGCTGAAGGCTTCGAACAGTTTCTTTTTGCTCATTTCCGTGTCTCCTGTCAGATGCATGATGGTGTGGTCTACGGTTTCGATCAGGTTTTGCAGGCGCTCCATTTTGTCCTTCAGGACGGACCGGTGCGAGCGCAGCGCGGTGACCGGATCGAAATCCGGGCGGTCGAGAATATCCCTGATCTGCAGCAGCTCCAGACCGATTTCGCGGTAAAACAAAATCTGCTGAAGCCGCAGCAGTGAATCATCGTCGTAATAGCGGTAGCCGTTCGTGCCGACTTTCGAGGGATGCAGCAGGCCGATTTCGTCGTAATAGTGCAGCGTCCGCACGCTGACATTCGCCAGATCGGAGATTTGTTTGACGGTGTACATGGCTTTGATCACTCCTGATTTCAGGAGCATCATAAAGTATCACGTAACGTCAGAGTCAAGGGGGATGGGGAAATGCCTTTGTGTGTTGTCAATCATTTGTAGCGGCATGAGCCGGAAAAGCGCGGCGGACGCGCCGTTGCGTCCCTACACTGTCACGCATTTTAGTGGATAGGACTGTTAATTCTGATTTCATCACATGACAGCGATATAACATTTTATTTATTCTGATGTACGTTCACCTTGAAAAAAGCCAGCGTTTCAGCCGATACTCAATCCCGCTGCCCCCATACCACCAAAGGAGAACATGGGAATGCACTATAGAAAATACCTTGCTGCGTTGTGTCTTTTACTGATTTTTGCCGCCAGTATAACGGTCGTCTTCTCGCAGGGGCCGGGAGTTCCAACCGTCATCGCCCCGACTGAAATCCCTGCGACGGCTACTGCAATGGCTGAACAGGCCGCTGCTGATACACGGGAAATCAACAGCCGCGACTGGTCGAATTTTCGTGTCGCCTATCTGGTGGATACCAATATCGAACTGGAAGAGATCGTCTCTGCTGAGACCATCCAACGGTTGACAGGGGCGGTGGTCCTCGACTCCGCTGAAGCGTTTGCCGAAGCCAATGCCGAATCGCCCTTTCAGATTGTGCTGATACACGGCTCGATGAAGGACAAGGTGGATCGGGAATGGGCAAATCGAGCGTATCGGGAA
>CAYNDH010000072.1:15063-20268 GCA_964395665.1 uncultured Anaerolineaceae bacterium | reverse complement strand
GGGACAGGGCCTGCCCTGTCCGCCCACAGTCCCTCAGAGTGTAACGTTTTGGCCTTCCAGCGGGTAGGGTTAAAGCCGCTTTCCCTGAATCTGATTGTAAACACCGAACGCAATATGCGCATAGCATGGTGGATTATAGGTGGGCGCAAACCTGTCAACAATAGCTGCTGACTATCGCGATAATCGGGAACAAATCAGAGGCAGCATCACAATCCCAGCGTTATAAAACTCTAACCGCACAATACGAACATCTGTGCTATACTGTGATATTCCTGCATTGTCGCTGCTCGTTAACATCGCACTGCTGACGACGCTGCTGCACTATACTGCTGCAATTTGCCATCCGCCGCCCATTTTCCGCCGTAAAAATCTGTTGCAGCACAAAAATTTAGTGCAGCAGCAGCAGCAAGTAGCTACAGGCAGCAGCAAGCAGCTACAGGCAGCAGCAAGCTTCAACGGACAGTTACAGTAAAAGATCGTCTCCGCAGACGGTCTACACTGGCCCGCCACATTGACCGGCGATTGCGGTACAATCAGCCATCGTAGCTTTGTGCTTTTTTGCTCAAGTAGTGACGATGGAGATTAAGATATTATGGCAAGGGCAAAGGTAACGGTCGTCGGCGCGGGTAACGTCGGCGCGACCTGTGCAACGTGGATTGCAGCCAAGGAACTGGCCGATGTGGTGCTGGTGGACATCATGGGCGATTTCGCCGCAGGCAAGGCGCTCGACCTGCTGGAAGCTGGCCCTGTGATCCGGTTTGATATTAACATCATCGGTGGCAGCGACTACGCCGCCACCGCCGATTCCGACGTAGTGGTCATCACCGCTGGTGTGCCACGCAAGAAGGACCCGGTCACCGGGCAGTTCCCCAGCCGTGACCAGCTTGTGAAGACCAATCAGGAGATCGTCGGCGAAGTGACACGCAACGTCGCGAAGTATTCTCCGAATGCCGTGATCATCGTCGTCTCCAATCCGCTGGACGCGATGTGCCACGTGGTTTATGAGGAAAGCAAATTCCCGGCCAACCGCGTGATCGGTCAGGCAGGCGCACTGGATACCGCCCGCTACAAGACCTTCATCGCGCAGGAACTCGGCGTCAGCATCCGTGATGTGCACGGCATGGTACTCGGCGGCCACGGCGACACGATGGTCCCGCTGCCCCGTCACACCTCGGTCGCCGGTATCCCGGTCACCGAACTGATGGCACAGGATAAGCTGGACGCCATTATCGAGCGCACCCGCAAGGGCGGCGGCGAGATCGTCGGCCTGCTCGGTTACAGCGGCTTCTATGCCCCGGCAGCCGGTACGGTCGAGATGGTCGAAGCGATTGTCCGCGATCAGAAGCGCGTCATCCCGTCCGCCGTGCTGCTGACCGGTCAGTATGGTTATGATGGCCTGTACATCGGCGTCCCGGCGGTGCTGGGCGCAGGCGGCGTCGAGAAGGTGATCGAGATGGAACTGAACGACGAAGAGAAGAACATGCTGAAGATCAGCGCCGACGCCGTTAAGGATGTCGTCAACGTCCTCGGCTACTAGTCGTTAGTCTGTAGTCGTTAGACGGTAAGCTGTGCTTTCGAGAGGCTGCGAATCTCCGCAGCCTCTTGGGTGTTGCTTAAATACAGAAAGTTTGTACCATACTGAGATGCGCTCTATACTTGGCATAATTGAGTAGGTGTATATTCAGCCATGAGCAATTTTAGTGTATTAGAGCTTTGTGCTGGAGGAGGTGGTCAAGCACTGGGCCTTGAAAAAGCTGGGTTTGATCACACCGGACTGATTGAGATTGATGCTCATGCTTGTAACACATTGATAGCAAATCGGGTTCAGTGGAATGTGATTAAGGATGACATCTCGAATATTGAAGGCAATACTTACCATGGTGTGGACTTAATCGCCGCCGGATTGCCGTGTCCTCCATTCTCTATCGCGGGTAAGCAGTTAGGGAAGGATGACGAACGGGATCTTTTTCCTGAGATGCTGCGCATTGTAGAACAGGCACAACCGCGTTCGATCCTGATTGAGAATGTTCCGGGTTTCGCTAGCGATAAATTTACACTGTACAGAACTTCAATCATTGAGAAGTTATCCGCACTTGGCTATAGGGTTCAGTGGATGATACTAAACGCCTCTGATTATGGAGTGCCGCAGTTACGCCCACGTTTTGTGCTGGTGGGTTTTATCAAGGGTTCAGATGCTGAATTTGCATGGCCTTCTACTTCATCCTTACAGACGACCGTAAGCAACACCATTGGCGACTTGATTGGGCAAAATCAATGGCCGGGTATGGAATGGTGGTGCGAAAGAGCAAATAAGATTTCGCCAACTTTAGTCGGCGGGTCAAAAAAGCATGGCGGTCCAGATCTAGGACCAACTCGCGCCAAACGTCAATGGGAAGCATTAGGCGTAGATGGTAAAAGTCTGGCAGATACAGCACCATCTACTGATTTTCCGTTTGATAGCCTTCCCCGATTAACCATACGAATGACTGCCAGAATTCAATCTTTTCCTGATGATTGGCAGTTTACTGGTGGTAAAACAGCGTCCTATCGGCAAATTGGCAATGCATTTCCACCACTTGTAGCAGAAGCAATTGGTACCAGTCTTAAAAAGACCTTATTGGCCTCACGAAGTAAACAGATATTTATGATGAATTTTAATGACGCAAAGAAACCAAAACGCAAAGGCTCGAGAGAAAAACTTCTTGACTATTTTTTAGCAAATCAGGGCCAAGTTATTGAAGGAGACGAACTGCGAATAGCTTCAGGTAATGTTTCGGAATGGGCTAGGCGTGTTCGTGAACTGCGTGATGAATATGGCTATCAAATCCAAACGCATCGAGATCGAATTGATCTTAAACCCGGCCAGTATCTTTTGGAGACAGATAAGCGCCTTCCGGTTCTACCTCGCTCGATTTCAAAGGAAACACGGGCATATGTATTTGAGCGCAACGACTATACTTGTCAGATGTGCGGTTTAGCCGCAGGTGATCCTGATCCCTTCAATACAACACGCACTGTGCGACTCACACTTGGTCATATCATCGATAAATCCAAAGGGGGAAGTGATTCCCCTCACAACCTGCGTGCCGTCTGCACTAATTGCAATGAGGGCTTGCAAAATACAGCGCCACCCAAACCGTCCACTATTGAATTGATGAAAATGCTGCGTCGCGCAACAATTGAAGATCAACTGGAAGCTCTCAAATGGTTGCAGAGGAAATACAGCACACTACTCACAACCGATAATTCAGATACAGAAAGTCCCACAACGGAATCTTGACATATAAGACTCCTTTTGCTACCATGCAGATCAGCCATTCCACAATAGCTCAATGGCAGAGCAATCGGCTGTTAACCGATGGGTTCCTGGTTCGAGTCCAGGTTGTGGAGCAGATCAAACGCTGAGGAAAATCACCTCGGCGTTTTTTGTTGCCTGATGCCTCGTACAATCCCCGGGGTGCGTTTGAATATAAATAACAGCATTTCGTGATTCTGCGATAAGATCCGCATGTGTCGCAGGTGATCCCCGACCGGCCACTGGCGTCCATGCAGCGCCAGCAGGTGATGAAGATCCCGGCCAATCATGTGATCCACCGCTATAAGCCGAAGGAATTTCATCAGGCGATTGTGGATTTCGCACAGCAGCACGGGCTGTTTAAGGCATCCACCGACCATACCAGCGTGTTCGCATAATTTGTGTGGCGGGGCTGGTTTCAGCGGTAGCACACGGCGATACCTCAAAAGAAGGGAAGAATGATGCATCTCTGGGGAAAGGGAAGCTTTGACAATGAGGATGCCGCAGACTGGCTGAACGATTTCGTATCAGGCAGCACGCTTGAGCCAATCCAGTCTGCATTTAATGAAGCCTTCGACAATGACAATGAGGAGTATATCGAAGACGCTTCAGCCAATATGATTATCGCAGCCGGGGAAGTTGTTGCCCTACTGCGAGGAATGCCAGCGCACTCACTTCCCGAAGCGCTGACAGACTGGCATCATGCGCATCAGTTGACCGTTGATGATAACCTGTTTGAACAAGCTGTTCTGGCCGTTAAAAGAGTCCATAACACGTCGGAAATTCGCGAGAGTTGGGAAGATACTTCAGACTTTGTGATATGGCGACAGAGGGTCCTGGATTTATTATCCCGGTTACAGGTTTCAGATCTGCCATAAAAGCCGGATTGTTAAACTGATACCCGACCTAACCGTTATACGTAAAAGCGCGAAGAAGTTCTCCGCGCTTTTACGTATACTCTGAAATGTGGGCCTTACCGATGCTTCCAGTTGGCGGCGCGCTTTTCGATAAAGGCATTCATGCCTTCGGTGCGATCTTCCTTGCCGAGCAGTTCATAGAAGTTCTGCTTCTCGTGTGCCAGCCCCTGCTCCAGCGGAAGTTCAAAGGCGCGGTTGACGGCATCCTTCGCCAGTCGGACGGCAGGCTGTGACATGGACGCGATCTTCTGCGCGATTTTGATCGCCTCATCCAGATAGCTTTCCAGCGGCGCGACACGATTCACCAGACCATAGCGCAGGGCTTCTTCCGCCGTGATGCGGCGATCCGCCAGCACCATCTCCATTGCGACGGCCTTGCCGACGGCGTGCGTCAGGCGCTGTGTCCCACCTGCGCCGGGGATGATCGCCAGATTGATCTCCGGCTGGCCGAACTGTGCGGTCTCCGAAGCGACGATCATATCGGCCTGCATCGCGATCTCGCAGCCGCCGCCCAGCGCGTAACCGGATACTGCCGCGATAATCGGCTTGCCAATTTTTGACATCCGCGACCAGTCGGTGAAATCACTGCCGGATGCGGCGGCGTTCGGGTCGAGGTTTACCAGTTCCTTGATGTCTGCACCGGCGGCGAAAGCCTTGTCACTACCGGTCAGGACAATGCAGCCAATCGCGGGATCAGCATCAAAGGCTTCCATTGCGGTGAACATCTCATTGGTGATCTGACCGTTAAGCGCGTTGAGCGCCTTGGGCCGGTTCATGCGGATCAGGCCGACGCCTTCGACCGGGGTTTCGACCAGAATCGTTTCGTAATCCATGCCTATTTTCTCCATGAAAGTAACAATCAAATCTTCATTTGATTGGATAGTATCACAGAATGAGGGTGTATAGGGAATCGGGCGGCAAAAAGCGCCCCCTATCCCCGGCCCTTTCAGGGAAAGATGTCAATGGAAATCCTATGGAAATGCCGCATGGTCC
>CAYNDH010000072.1:0-14963 GCA_964395665.1 uncultured Anaerolineaceae bacterium | reverse complement strand
TTCAGTTCCTTCAGATTACGCAGGGATGGGAATTTGGCGGCCACCCACGCGACCACGGCCAGCGTCCCGATGCCGCCGGTGACGACTGCCCCGACCGGCCCCAGAATCGATGCCACCACACCCGATTCAAAGCTGCCGATCTCGTTCGATGAGCCGATAAATACGCTGCTGATGGCCGAAATCCGACCGCGCATTTCATCCGGCACACGCACCAGCAGCAGCGTATGACGCACCACGACGCTGATATTGTCCATCGCGCCGAGCAGCCACAGCATCGCCAGTGACAGGAAAAATGACGTCGAAAGGCCGAAGACAATGGTCGCGATGCCGAAGCCGACCACCGCCAGCAGCAGCACACGTCCGGCATTGCGGAACGGCGGACGTGAGGCGATAAACAATGCCATCATCATCGCGCCGACAGAGGGTGCAGCGCGCAGCCAGCCGAAGCCTTCCGGCCCGACCTGTAAAATATCCTTGGCGTAGATCGGCAGCAGCGCAGTCGCACTGCCGAGTAGTACAGCGAACATATCGAGCGTCATGGCGGCCAGCACATCACGGGTCCTGAAGATGAACTTCACACCCGCCATCAGCGATTCGCGGGTCATCGGTGTGGAGATGCGCGCCAGTGGGCGCTCACGGATACGCAGCAGCAGGATGATATAGGTAAAGCATCCGAGCGCGTTCAGCAGATAGACGTAACCGGCACCGGCGAACAGCGCAATCAGCCAACCGCCGAGCGCTGGCCCCAGCATTGAGGCGATCTGGCCGAAACTGCTGCTCCATGTCGCGGCGCTGCCGTAATGCTCCGGCTGGACCGTCGCCGGGACCAGCGTTGAGGATGCAGGCCCGTGAAAGGCCGCGCCGATGCCGGTCAGCAGCAGGATGAAGTAAAACAGCACCAGCGATCCCTCTGTGAATGAGATCCACGCCAGCCCCAGCCCACACAACGCCAGCAGAAACTGCATGGCGATCACCAGATGTTTACGATTGACGCGGTCGGCGATGTGACCGGCAGGCAGCGCCAGCAGGATGACCGGCGCGACCTGTACCAGCCCCATCAGGCCGATGGCGAAGGCCGAACCGGTGCGCTCGTACACTTCCCAGCCGATGGCGGCGTTGAGCATCTGTTCGCCGAGCTGCCAGAAGGTGCGCCCAAGAAACAGCAGACGAAAATCACGAAAACGGAGTGCAGCAAAGGTATCGTGCTTTGGCGGCACCTCGGTTGATTCTTCCTGAATTGGAGTCATAAAGTAGTTTTAAACGGAGCCGTGCTGCTCGGATTGATGGTACAGGTAAGCGAGAGAATAACATGTGCCATCATAGGCCGAGATCAGAGTGTGCGCTAGTGCCGCATCAGTCCGAAATATCCACTGAAACCCCGTGTCCCTGTCCGACACGGAATTCTTCACCTGCCCCCGGAACCCGCATCCGTGTAGTACAATGTGCACTGATATATGCGTGCCGGATCAACGTGCAGGATCAACATGCAGGACACGTTTCGCGATTTTACGACACACGACCTTTCAACCCGATTTCCAGTCCTTTTACGATCTGTCCAGTTACGCGCCATGATCCCGATCATCGGCCTGCTGCTGCTGATCTCCAGCGGATGTGTGGCGACCACCGAGCAGATCATCCCAACACAGCGCCCAACCGAGACACCGACCGCCACGGCCACATCGACGCCGCGCATCATCGGGAATGTGGCGACGACTCCGCCGCCGACCTTCACCCGTGCCGCGCCGGAAGGCGGACCGACGTCAACGCCGCTGTTCGGACAGGCCCCGGCCATGATCGACCTGCCAGTCGCGACCACTACCCGCGTTATGAACCCAAATGCGCCGCGTATCGAGTTCTTCACCACGGATACGGACTCTGCCGCGCCGGGGACGGATGTGCGCCTGTACTGGTCGATCCGCAATGCACGCAGCGCACAGATTTATCGCATCAATGCTGCCGGACAGCGCACCCAGACCTATAACGTCACATCAGATGGCACCCACACCGTCAGAATTGGTGCCAGTGAGCGCGGCAGTGTTGATTTTCAGCTTGTCGCGGGCGATGGATCGCAGCAGGTGCAGCAGTCGATCTCGATCCCGATCCTGTGTCCGATTGCGTGGTTCTTCATCCCCGCGCCGGAAGCCTGCCCCAGTGCTGAAGCCGCCCCGACCACGATCACCGAACAGACCTTTGAACGCGGGCGGATGCTGCATCTGGCCGACAGCAACCGGATTTATGTGCTGTTCAACGATGAACGATCCCCGGCATGGGTGGATTTCCCGAATCTGTTCGATCCGACAGTGCATCCGATGCGGGATGAGGGCTTCGAACTGGCGCTGGCCGGGACAGGTAATGTGCAGCCAGTGGGCAAGCTGGGCTTTGTATGGCGTGGAAATGACACGGTACGCAATCGACTGGGCGTTGGCACCGTGCCGGAAGTGGTTTATGAAGGCTTTACGCAGCGCGCCCCGACCAGTCCGACATCGACCGGCAGTGACAGCGTATTTATCACCAGCAGTACGGGAACCGTCATTCAGCTTCTGCCCGGTGGCAATAGCTGGCAGATCCTGACGCCGTCGTAAATATCGGATGTGATCAGCGCATCTGTTTCATATCCAATCGCAGGGCAGGCGACAGGCAGAAACAAAAACCGCGTGATACAATGCACGCGGTTTACAGTCGATTTCGGCTGTGTATGCCGGAGGTGGGAGTCGAACCCACACGCCTTTTGGGCAAACGAGTTTGAGTCGTTCGTGTCTGCCATTTCACCACTCCGGCGGCACAGTTAAGTATAAGAGACAATGGTGGAAGCCGTCAATGGCTGGCAGTACTGGTCCGTCTACTACATATGAAGAAGAAGCGCTGATCGCCACCGCCGTAGGGGGTGATCTCGATGCCTTCAATCAACTGGTGCTGCGCTATCAGAACAGCGTCTTCTCGCTGGCCTATCGCATGATGGGTGATGCGGCCAGCGCCGATGATGCCGCGCAGGAAGCCTTTATTAACGCCTACCGTCGGCTGGACAGCTTTCGCGGGGGCAGCTTTCGCGCCTGGCTGATGCGTATCACCACCAACACCTGCTACGATGAACTGCGCCGCCGCAAGCGCCGCCCTGCCACCGCCTTTGAAGAACTTCCCGGCGGTGATAGCGATGACGGCCCACCGCTGGCCGCATCCACGCCGACACCGGAACAGGCCGCGCAAAGCTCCGAACTGGCACAGGCGCTTCAGGACTGCATCAACGGCTTGCAGGAAGATCAGCGGCTGACGCTGGTCATGTGTGATGTGCAGGGCTTCAGTTATCAGGAAATCGCGGATGAATCCGGCGTGCAGCTCGGCACGGTTAAATCACGGCTGAGTCGCGCACGGGCAGCGATGCGCGATTGCTTACAACCTGTTCAGGAACTTTTACCAGGTGATTTTCGTTTCATACGTTAAGGAATATTTCCATCCGATAAGCGGATACAAGCGGATGCTGAGTGGTCTGCCGAGTGATGCGATGAGTAGTAAGTAACGTTTCCGAATGACGATTTCTGAGCAGGATTATGAACTGCTCTCCGCGTATCTTGACGATATGCTGGAGACCAGCCAGCGCGCTGAACTGGAAGTGCGCCTCAATACTGACATTGAACTGCGCGACGAACTGAATGCCCTGCGACAGACGGTTCAGCTTATCCGGTCGCTGCCACAGTTGGCCGCGCCACGCAGCTATACCCTGACGCCGGAACAGGCGCTGAAGATCCGCAGCGAGCGGGTGCGTCCGGCGGCGGCTGAAGGGCGGATTCTGCGGCTGGTGATCCCCATCTTCAGCGCTGCGGCGGCGATGATGCTGGTGCTGTTCGGGCTGGCACTGCTACTGAATAGTCCCAATGGCGGCATGTCCACGCAGACGGCAGCCATAGCCACAATGACCCAAAGCGCTGATACCGGATCAGTCCCGCTGCGGAGTGTTGGAACGCCGACGGTCGCAAGAACGCCGACGGTCGCCGCAACGATGTCGATGACCGAAGACGGCGTCGAGCAGATCATGCTGGCGACGGAAGATGCCGAAACCAACGCCCTGTTCGATGCACAGCCGGAAGTCAGCACCGGCATGACAGATGAGGATGAGACTGCACCGGCTGATATGGCTGGGGCCGCTGATGCTGAAGCTGACGAGCCGGATCTGGCTAATGCTGAAGAAGAGATGGCCGGGGAAGCCGAGCCGCTGGCGACATTCGACAACAGCATCATGCGCGCTGTCGATCCCGATGACCTGCCAGATGGCCTGACGGATCTGATTGAGCCGCCATCCGCCGTGCAGACGGCTGAAGTGACGGTTGAAGTGACGGCTGTTCAGACGGCCACGGTGACGCCATCGCCGACGCCATCGCCATCGCCAACACAAACCGCGACGGCGGCAGCTGTTATCCCTGCGCCGGGTGCGCCTTCAGATGGGGCGGGCGGTATCGACGCCGCACCGCCGCCGCTGATCGGGCTGATACTGGTAGGGCTTGGGGTGTCGCTGGGGGTGATCACGCTGGTGATGACAAGACGCGCCGGACGTACAGGCGGTGAAACCGGTGATTAGGGATTAGCTCAATACACATAAAACGAAGAAGGCCAGATTGCAATGCAATCCGGCCTTCTTCGTCTACTGAAGCATATCAGGTGCAGCAAGTGTTCGCAGACTCATGTCACTAAATCCACGCTCAACACTGCTTGATACTACCAACAGAAGGCTTCAACCAATACAACACGCTCGTTACGCATGCAAAACCCCTGCCGCCCTGATATGGGTCTTCACAACGTTCAAAACTTTCTGAAAGTTGGAAATGTAAAATCATTTTACGCCAGATTTGATTTCAGGGCAAGTGGTTTTCCTGAATTCTCACCGGTTGTTCACAATACTTAGCCCAGCAAAGTATTTCATAGGCTAATTAAATCACATCATTGCATTTCTGTCCAGTACTGGATGGTGATTTCGTCAACAATGATAGTCTCCAGTGGGGATCGGCCCTGTGCGGTAAGCTGATCACGCCAGAGGTGATAGGCCTCACTGTCTGATGGCATGACCAGCCAGACGCGCCGATCAGCGGTCAGCTTGCCGGCCAGCGCGGTATGTTCAGCGGGGCTGAAATCGTGCCAACCGACATCCAGCCTGATTCCGGCGCTTAAGTCAGCCTCGCGGAGCGTATACGCTGTCGGCGAGTCCGGCGCTGCGCCGATCACCAGCGGCTCCAGTGGGTGACGTCCCTGCACGATGGCAGCCACCGCCTGATCCCAATCGGGTGCAGCCGGTAACAGCAGCGGATAGGCCAGCCACAACAGCAGGCTGATACCCATCAGTGACAGGGTGAGGCGGACGGTCTCGATGGACTGAAACCGCTGGACGAGCGTGACCAATCCAAATGCCACCAGCCAGGGCAGCAGCAGTCCCCACAGCGCCAGTCCACTGTCGGCGAGGGTATCCGGCGGTGTGAGGAAGAAGAACAGCGGCAGAAAGGCGATCACAGCCAGCGCGACACTCAACATCCAGCGGATGATGCCATAGGTAAAGGTGCGAACCCACAGCCGATCCCACTGGACCGGCCCGCGCAGTGATTCGCCGCGCACCAGACGGATCATCTGCACGGCGGCGGCCAGCCCAATCAGCAGGACGGCCAAGAGATGCGTATACAGCGCCAGCCCCAGTGACAGACTGTACAGCAGACTGCGAACGATGCCCGGTTCAGCCATCCAGCGCAGCAGCAGCCACAGATTGAGCGCACTGGCGAACATCAGCATCGCGGCGGGTTCGGCTGAACGCGCCATGTACACCGTCGGTGGGGCCAGGGCTGCCAGCGCGACGAATGCCGTGATCAGAAATGGAGATCGCGCCATGCCAGCAGCACGCAGACGCCGCGCCGTGATCGTGAACAGCAGGAAGATTGCCAGCAGCACCAGCAGCGCAGAGAGCAAGCGCGTCGCTGCACGCGAGTCCCCTGCCAGCCATGTCCAGACTTCCAGCAGGGCGAAGTACAGCGGCGGCTGGCCGTCGTTCAGGCTGCGATCCAGTGTGCGCCGCATCTGCCCGACAGCAGCACTGATGATCAGGCGTGGAGACGATTTCTCCGCGTCAGTCAGGTGGCGTTCATCCTGCACAAGCCAGAGGGTGTGCGCCTCAACAGAGGTGATGCTGTGCGGCTGCTGATAGACCGCAGAGAAAAACAGCAGCAGTAGGACGAATGTATACGGCACGAGTATCAGGAATTTGTTAAACTGGATGCCGGTCTGGTCAGGGGATGGGAAGGGTTTTGTGCTCATGCAGTGGCTGTACTGTGGTCATGGGACCATTATCTGATGAAGAACGTAAATATTTTTTCCGCAAACCTGAACTATACCTTATTTTTAGAGATTACAAATTTTGCCCCGGTAGGAAACCCGTTATACTTTGTATTGTGCGGAACTATTTCGATTGAATTCTTATGCCCCTTATGAAACCATGGATTATCCGTGCTGTTCTATTAGTAATATGGGTTCTTTCACTGACTATTCTGGCCGCACCTTTAGCCGCGCAGGACGACGCTGCCGCCGCTGAAACCACGGCACAACCCGCTGATGATAGCTGCACCGGCACGCGCTACCTGATGGAACGCGGCCTGACTCCGTATCAGATGACCGGTGAAGGCGGCGTACTGCGGCAGGCGGAACATCAGACCATCCCGTTTGATGCCGGGATTTACAGCCAGTTCTATCACTTTAACATCATCCGACCGTCGAATGCGTCAGGGGATCGCATCAATGCGGCGCTGCTGGTGACCTTCAGTGATCTCACACCCGGCCTGTCACTGGAATATGCGCTGTATTACGGGATGGACCCGGTTCAACCCCCTGCACCGCTTCAGGATGGCCCATTCACAATCACCCTGGCACGCGATGGCGTCTATACGCTCATGATCCGGCGTACCCATGTGCAGGACAGCGATACACCGGGCCGCCTGAGCCTGATCGCCAGCTATCCCGGTAATACCGATGTGACCGAAGATAATCTGCCGGACAGCTCCACCCGTCTGCTGCTGGCCGAACCGCCGGTCGCCGCGAATGGGGTGACGACGATCACCGTCCCCAGTACCCGCTTACGCCTCAACAGTGACAGCGCGATCAGCGCCGGTTCGCAGAATGGGCGCGGCGTTCAGGTGCGGTATGACGGCGGCGCGATTCTCATCGGCGGATGGGCGCAGAATGTCGATCTGCTGGGGGGCGATCTGGCGGCTTATGGCGAGACGCAGACCGATAACATCCCGCGTATCTTCTACCTGCAAGACTGGGGACACCGCCGCGAGTATACCAGCGACACGCTCAACATCGAAGATCCGAATGGCAACCGCATCACGACTGACTGGCAGATCGTCAGAGGGATCTGGCTGCTGCGGACCTGTATCGGAATCTCCCTGCTCGATGGGCGCACGTTCGTCGCGCCAACGCAGCCGCAGGGACGGCAGGTGACCTTTACCGGCTCGGTGGAGAATTTCAGCATCCGGCTGAACTCGATCTCACCGCTCGGCAATCTGCTGCCGTATGTGCTGAACATCGACTGGAGCGGCATCCGCGCTGGCAGTGAAGTCACCCTGAACAACGGCGTGCTGATCACCGAACTGGATGGTGACCGGCTGCTTAGCCTTGAATCCACCCAGATCACGCTGGATCGCGTCGAGCCGCCACCCGACTCGGCCAGTGATCTTCAGCAGGTGATCACACTGGCGGATCGCGGGGCATCGGTCACGCTCGATTGGCAGGGCATTCGCCAGTTCAGGCTGGCAGCGAATGAATTCTCGCTGGATTTCACAGACGCCCGTGCCGCGCTGGTCCAGTCTGTCACCCGCAGCGCCCTAAGCCTTCAGGAACTGCGTGCGCTGAATGATGTGATTCAGATCCGGTACAAGGATCTGGCGGACGGCAATCCCGGCGAACACCGTATGCTGCTTTCGGAAGCAGAAAGTTATCTTGAGATCATCACACCGGCGGGTTTCCCGTCGTTCAACAGTCTGGCGCAGCCCGGTGAAGTGGGATATTCGCCGCGTGCGCTGAACAATCTCGGCGGTGAGTGCTACCCGGTCAATACCGCGCTGGCTGAAGCGAATTGCCCGCCCAACGGCGAACCCAACCCGGCCAATAATAATATCTGGTATGGGGTGACCGATCTGATGGCGGAAGGTGGATACGGCCTGCATCTGGCGCTCACCCGCAGTTATAACAGCCGCGCCAACATGGTAGACAGTCCGTTCGGCTTCGGCTGGACCACCGATTATCTGGTCGATTACAACGTCCCGTTTGATCCGGCCATTGGCACGCGCCCGGTCACGCCGGAAGTGATTCAGGGCTATCGCATCGGGCTGGATCTCACCTACGCGCCGCGTGGACTGGTGGTCTTCACCACGCCGACCGGCTCGCGCCATGTCTTCACCAGTGAGCCGACACCGAATTTCGGCGGCGGCACGATGACATCACTCACCATGCCGGGATGGACACTCACCCGCACCAGTGTTTTCACCAGTTGGACGCTGCGCCAGACCGACGGCCTGACCTACGAGTTCGACCGGGGCGGACGTGTGGTGCGCTATGGCTATCCGCAGTTCGGGCGCACGATCTCGGTCGAGTATCCCGGCGTCAGCCTGACACCGACATCACAGATCCAGTTCCCGGATGTGGCGATCAGCGATGATTTTTCGCTGCGCCAGATCGAGCTGTATTACGAAGGGGATCATATCGCACGCAGCGTCATGCGTGATATGACTCAAAGTGACGCCTTCGGCCCGTGCGAAGCATCCACCGGCTGTTATGAGAATATCTACCGTTACAGCAATGGTGATCTGGTGGAAGTGGTCTACAGCGACGGCTCCACAGCAACCTATACCTATGACGATCAGCATCGCATGATCGCGCATAACGATCCGCGTGCGCCGATCACGCCGGAGATGACCTACACCTATACCGAAAACAATCTGACGGAAATCGCGACGGTCATCGACGGCCAGCCGATCCCGTGGAAGATCATTTCCGCCCCGCAGCAGGGGAACGAACAGCGGGTGATCACGATCACCAACGAATTCGGACGCCGCCGCACCTATACCTATTCGCTGGACGGCACCCGCGACCTGCGCGAACGCAGCAACGCCTATACGCTGACGACTGTCACCAGTCCGCTGCCGAATGCGCCCGGTAATGACGGCCTGACGCAGACCTTCGTCTGGCAGGACGGCCTGCTGACGCGCATTAATCCACGTGTTTCCGGCAACAACATAGGCCGCAACAGCATCTCGTTTGAATATGATCCGGCGGGTGAGCTGAACCGCGTCACCGGCGGTTTTCTGGAATTCTCGCTGAACGATCAGCCCGGTGGACTGGGATCAGTGGCACAGTTCGCGGATGGGACGGCGCAGTCATACACCTATGATGAACGCGGGCGGCCTGTCTCGGTCACGGATCGTCAGGGTAACACCTTCCAGATCGTCTGGGATGCCAGCGGCCAGATGCAGCAGTTCACGCGCATCAGCGATGGCTATACAACCACCTATACCCATAACAGTCTGGGGCTAATCACATCGGTCGCAGTGGGCGGCCATGTCACCCGCTATGATTATGATGCGCTTGGACGCCTGATCCGCATTGAAGATGCACAGTTAGGCGTCTATACCATCCGTTACCTGCGCGGCGAAGGCAGCACGGAGATGATCATCACTAATCCGCTTGGCGTGATCTCAACCTCACGTTTCGATGGTCAGGGGCGCCGGGTGGAAAGCATCCTGGCAGCGGCGGAAGGGGCATCAGGCGATGTCGTGCGCCGCACGCGCTATGAATACAACGCCTTTGACCAACTGACCGCCGAAATTGAGGATCTTGGGCCTGATGCCAGCGGCCAGCCGCAGGCGCTGACCACACAGTACATTTACATGCCCGTGCCGGAACTTCAGAACCCGGACGGCAGCACGACGGTCATCAACGGTTACAGCATCACCCGTCAGGACCCGTTAGGCCGCCGCGAGATCTACACCTACGATGCCTTTAACCGTATCCGTCAGGTAGAAGATATTTTGCAGCAGGTGACACAGTACGAATACGCGCCGGTGCAGGCCCCCAATTATCCGAACGGCTTCCTGATCACCAGCCGCCGCTATCGCGCTGCTGTCCTGAACGCGACCACATCCTATATCTTCGATCTGCGCGGCCAGCTTCGTGAAGTGGAACGCGAAACGGGTAATAACGTCCAGCAGTGGGTGTTTAACACCGAAGGCGATGCGGTGCGACCGCGCTTCCTCATCTCTCAGAGTTCCGATGTCCGCAGTCTGACATGGGGCGGCTACCGGGGCATCCAGCCGTCCAGCATCGAGCTGAACCCTGTGCTGCTGGAACTGCCATCGGAGTTCGAACAGCCAACCGCACGCCTGAATATCACCTTCGATACACGCGGACGTCCGGTGCAGATCACAGATGGCAGCGGGCGCATCATCCGCCGCGCTTAC
Organism: uncultured Anaerolineaceae bacterium; assembly: GCA_964395665.1. Lineage (GTDB taxonomy): Bacteria > Chloroflexota > Anaerolineae > Aggregatilineales > Phototrophicaceae > JAEZAF01. The sequence goes on along the minus strand of CAYNDH010000072.1, from coordinate 4,482 downwards.
TGTATGCTGGAAAATGGCGGTTATGAAATCCGCAGTTCGCAGCCCTCACAGGTTGAAGAATTCGGCTGCGGCAGTGAGGTATTCGGTGAGCGTGCGGTGTTCGATATTCATGACCGCCTGCTCGCGGCCACTGACATCTACGGCACGCGCACCTTCAGCTATCAGCAGGACGCTGAAACACAGGAATGGGTGGTCACAGTCGATTTTGACGGCGGTGATCAGGCTGGCAGTCAGAACGGCAATCAGTGGGAACTGCGCTATAACGCTGCCGGTGATCTGACCCTGTGGCGTGATACCTACGGCGTCGAACACATTTACAGATATGATCTGGCCGGGCGGCTGATCCGGGTTGAGATTGAGGGGATGCCCGAAGGCTCGTTTACCTTTGAATACAACGCCATCGACCAGCTTACCCGGCAGGTTGATGATCTGGGGCGCGGCTTCGTGTATCAGTACGACAGTCGTGGGCTGCTGCTGGTTCGTCAGGATGTGCTGACCGGTGACACCTCAATCTATTCGTATTTCGAATTCGGGCAGATTCGCAGTGTCGTGCTGCCGCAGGGCAATACAATCTTCTTCCGCTATGAAGATCCCAACGATCCCACACGGCTGACGTCCATCGTGGACCCGACCAACGTCAACCAGCGCTTTACATGGGATGACCGCGCCAACACCCTGACCTATACCGACGTGCGCGGTAATGCCACCACCTATACCTTTGATGCTTTCGGTGCGCTGTGGCTCATCAGTGACAGCGCCGGGCGCTTCCACGAATTCCACTATGACGGCAGCGGCAATCTGACCGAAGCCCTGACCACGGTCACGGCCAGCGGTGCAGTGCGGAATTTTACGCTGGCGCGGCCTGATGCCAACAGCCTGATTGTGCGCGAAGCTGATCAGCCGAACTGGGCATGGAGTTTCGATTTCAACGGGGCCATACTGCCCGCGCTGACCGGAGTCACCGATCCGAACAGCAACACGATCCAGTTCGATTATGATGCACTGCGCCGTCTCGAAAGCATGATCATCGGTGCGCACACGGTCACGCTGGAACGTCCGCCGGGTGAAATGCGGCTTGAGGTCAACGGTGCGCCGTATCAGTTTGACGAGCTAAACCGATTGACACAGGTGGGCGAAGGCGAAAACGCAGTCACCTACGCTTACGGCGTGGATACTCGCGGCGGCACATCGGTGACGCTGACAGCGGGGGATGTCACACGGACCTACACCTTCTCTCCGGGCAATGACTCGACGCGACCGCGCACCGTGACGGTGACTGCCCCCGGTGAAACCCTGACCTACAGTTATAATGCCGACAATCTGATCACCGAATTCCGCAGTGATGCCTGTATCGCGCCGGAGGTCACGAGCTGTGTCCCCGGTGAAGGCACGATCTGGACGCGGACGGTGCGTTTTAATTACGATGGTCAGGGCCGCCCCGTGCGTATCATCGATGAAGAACAGAACGTCGAGACCTTCTCGTATGACGACGCCGGTAATCTGATCGCTTATCAGAGTGCGGGTGGGCGCACCTTCAATTACACCTATGATGTGCTGAACCGGCTGGCATCCGTCACCAGCCCGACCGGTGTACGCGTCCTGCTGAATTATGATGCGCTGGATAACGTCACCGGCATCTGCCGGACACGCGCCGAGACCGCGAGTACCTTCACGGCCTGTGTCGATGCCAACGGCGAACAGGATACGTTCAGCTATGACTCACTCGGTCGCCTGGTCGAACAGACCTTCCCGAATCTCGGCAGTCCATCGGGCAGCGCCACCATCCAGCAGCGCTATGCCGGGAATCGGCTGGAGTCGTGGGGCATCCGCAATCAGCCGGATTACATCGTCACACGCGGCTATACGGCGGACATCTTCAGCCTGCTGACATCGGTCGCGACCAATACCGGCGCCATCGACTTCAGCTATGATGACAGCCTGAGACTGCAAAGCGCTGGCGGTGAGCAGTACGCATATGATCTCTTTGGCCGACTTAGCAGCCTGACCACCAGCCTGACCAACGGCCAGTCCAATCCCTACACCATTGACTATCTGGACGGTAATCGCGGGTACAGCATCCTGAACGATGCGTCGGGCGAATTTGTGCAGTACATGCTGGATGATCGCGGCTTCCTTGCGGCGCTGGATTACGGCCTGCTAAGCCAGGGGGAGAACCCTGCCAGCACGATCCCGCTGACCGGCATCGTCTACCGCCTGAACCCCAATCAGCCGGATACGCTCGGCGTCGTGGTCTCCACACAGGCCAGCGACGACACACAGGATATTCTGGACCTTCAGCTTAACCGCCGACGGGAAACGCTGTTCCTTGCGGCGCAGTATGCCGATGCCAGCGGCGGCACCAGCCAGCTTCTGGTCGATTATCTGACCAATCCCGGCGGACAGGCGGTGCGTCAGCGCATCAGCGGCGGGCCAGCCACGCAGTTCGTCGAAGAAGCCAACGGCTATATCATCACCACCGGCTACAACGATGATAATCAGCCGACGAGCGTCACCGTCAGCGGCGAGAACAGCGGCCTGCTCTATCAGTTGATCTTCACCTATAACGACGCCGGACAGCGCCTGACCGAGTCGCGCAGCTATTCGGATAACACACAGGTCAGCATCAGCTATGAATACGGCACACCGAATCAGCTTCTGCGGCGCGTGATTCAGATCATCCCGCCGTCGATTGTCACCAGCGGCGGCCTGATCCCGACCGCAGCGGCCACAATCGGCCTGCCGTTTATGCTGGCATGGCGTCGCAGCCGCAAGCTGAAGCGCTGGACACGGCGTCTGCTGCACATCGCCCGCAGCAGGACGGTCATCATCGGCGCGGGGATTTTCGCCGGTCTGATGCTGTTCTCGGTGGTCGAAGCGCAGCAGTCCACCCAGACATTTATCTTTGAATATGACTACGATGTCGCGGGGAATGTCGCGGGGATCGAATTCACGCCCAGCCGTGGCAGTGCAGAGCGCATCGTCTGCCGGACGTACCGCTATGATACGGCCAACCGCCTGATCGGTGTCACCTATCCGACACAGGAAGTCGAGCGCGCTTACTACTATGATGCCTTCAACCGGCTGGTCGGCAGTGATGATACACAGCTTGTCTATGCGGGTGAACAGCCTTTCATGGCAGTCAGTGGAGAAACCCGCGCCTACTTCGGGCGGATCGATGACCGTGCGCCGCTGTGGGTGGCTTTCGGCCCGGATGATATTCGCTGGCAGATCCTTGATGGCCGTGACGACCTGCTCTCGACTGAAGTTTTGAGCGAGACGGGTGAACTCCGGCTGCCGGTTTCGCTGCATGATCCGCTTAGCCGGTCGATCCCGCTGCGCTTCGATGTCGATGTGACCGCCGAAGGGTTTGACCCATGCCTGCTGAATAACGAGAGCGACGACATCCGCAGCCTGATCAATCCGTATGGCTGGCGCGGGACGCTCTCGGATGTCAACCTGTACTTTACGATGGATGGCCGCGCCTATGATCCGGTGATCGGGCGCTATCTCCAGCGTTCACCCTATGGCCCCAGCCTGTTTGGGAATGTCTATGAACTGAAACAGGAACAGAGCGCACCTGCCCTGCATGATGGCGCTGCGGCTGGTGGTCGTGGGAGTGGTTCAGCCGCCAATATCGGCCTTGATACCTATCTCGAAGCGCTGGACACCATCCGCAGCGCCGACGCGCTGACCGCAGAGCAGATCGCGCATAGTTACTATCCGCAGATCCGCATGACATCCGACTGGACGACGGCACTGGCCGGGCCATCAGCGGCCACACAGACACTGGCTGAACTGCTGGCGCTGCCGACCTACTTACAACAGGGCTATAACCTTACCGGTGTCCGCATCGACCATACCAGCGGCGCTGTGACACTCGACACGCAGTCCACACCTGGTCAGAACGGCGGCCCCTTCCATGTGCCGGATCTGGGCGGGATGGGCGTGGATCTTTGGTCGCCGACGCCCGTCGATATGCCGCAGACGATCGTCCAGCGGCTGGATGCGGCGCGGCTGATCCCGTTTATGCCGCTCACCAGCTACCGGTCACGGGCATGGCTGCCTGACAGTCAGGTGATGCTGTCGTCGCTGTGGAAAGACCGCGCCCCGCAGCTTTCAACCGACAACACGCCGGATGCCGTGCTGCGCTGGCTGCCCGGTCCGCTCAAGAAGCCGGAAGCCAGCTTCAGGGTGCTTGAGTTCCTTGACCAACTGGCGGAACTGCCGTTCCTTGAGGGCAGCGACTGGTATGAACGCCTGCTGGATGAAGCGCTGCCGGATCGTATCCCACTGCCGCCGCACAGCATGGAAGAATATCGCAAGCGGTGGTTTACCAATGATACCTTTGGGCTGGAAGCCACCCTGACGGAGCGTATCGAAGTGCCATCGCCGCCTTATGTGCCGGTCTATGGGCTTGGCTACAATGGAGACTGGATGTTCCCCCACGCGCTGCGATAGAGAAGTATTTAAAAAGTGGGTGAT
>CAYNDH010000071.1:5489-20562 GCA_964395665.1 uncultured Anaerolineaceae bacterium | reverse complement strand
TAGTACAGGATCGTTACGATGTTTTTTAATTAAGGGCCGGAAGAATCCGGCCCCTACATCCTTACATCGTATAGGAAGGCCTGCTGTGTATGACCAAAGACCCCTGTTTAGGCTGGGATTTACTCCACCGTAAACGTGTTTTCAGTGCCGTAATAGTCCTGCCAGTGATGATTGTAGAAATCGAACATGCGCGCCAGCCGGTCCTGTGACAGTTCGTGTGCATTCAGTGTCGCCATTAACTGCGCGATCCGGGCTTTGGCCTCTGTCACCTGCTTCGGATCATCAATCATCATCTCAAATTCGACCAGATAACCATAACCTGCATTTTTATCCAGACAGATTGTGACATCCTCAAGCTGATACTGTTCCCGGCTGCGTGACCATTTGGCCTCATAACTGAAACCTGCGTTCAGCACCTTCTGATCGAGTGCTTCAAGGCTGCTTCCGGCTGTCTCTGCTTCAAATTCCATACGAGCGATGCCGTTGGCGCTGGTGGTATCGTCAATTGATGCTTTCACGATCAGCAGCACGGTATCATTTAACTGACGGGTGCGAACAGAGTATGAGGCGGCCTGCTGCCGGATCTGGTCAAGGCGCTGGCGATCTTCGGCAGTCAGAACCGACGCGACCTCATCATACAGCCGTTCCAGTGATCCGCCGGTGAAGTAATGGTTCAACTGACTGCTGATTTCGGTCAGGGTGGGCTGCATCTCCATCAACTGTGTCTTGAAGGCATCCGCCGCAGGCCGATCCCCAAGCAGGCTTTTGATCTCGATTTCGTATTGTGTCATTGGCTCGTTAAAGGTCCTTTCGTGAAAAATGCGATGTGAAGCCGCCCGTCTATCGGCGGCTCCACATCGCATTGAATTTGAGGGCTAAAGGGTTTATGAACTGGGCGTCACTTCTGCGCTGGATTCCGGCTGGATGACTTCGGGCTGTTCGCCGGGCATCGGGGCGATTTCATTCGACTGCGGATCAATCGGCCTGCCGATCACCTCCGGGTTGATGCGGCCAGCACGCTCGATGAGGATCTCATAACCGCCACGTCCCGAATAGCTTTCGAGCTGAAGGATATATTCGCCATCCGCCGGGACGACGAAATTGGTGAAGCGTGCGTCGAACTGCGACAGGCTCTCATCGTCGGTGCTGTGATCGTCATTCGAGATCACGACGATATTATCCGCGTCGATCAGCACGATCTGCGGATCAATGGTGCTGCCTGCGGCGCGTGCGGTGATGGTCACCAGTTCGCCGCCCTGAAGGGACAGCGGAAAGTCGATGCGCTGGCGTGAAAGGATTTCACCGGTCAGCATCTGCTCCGCTTCATCGGCTACGGCTTCCAGTGTGCCATAGCGCTGGATCATCAGGATGAAATCACCGCCCTGATTGGAAGAGAAGGCGCGCACTTCGATCACATATTCGTCCGCTGCCGGGACGACAAAGTTTGTGATCTGCGCGTCGGTGATTTCCGGCAGGATGTCGAAGCTTTCGATGTCGTCATTGCGCGCCAGTGTGTCGGTACTGGTGGTTTGCAGGCGCAGACGGGTATCAAAGTCCGGCGTTTGGGACAGCGCCGTGATCGTCACCAGTTCGTTGGCGTTCAACTGCACCCGCTGAAGGAAGCGCTGTCCGGCTGGCATGGTGGCAGGGATGAGCGTGATCTGGCCGGTTCCGAGTGCGCCGCCTGTGCCTTCTTCAATCGAGAGATTGACCCGGCCCGGTGCGGCGGTTTCCACGCGGACGCTGTAAGTGCCGGGCAGCAGCAGGGCATTTTCAACGGCGGCATCCAGCGGGCCGAGATCGTCGCGCTGTGAGAAGTGATCATCGGAGAAGGTGAGCAGGCGCTGGCGATCGTTAAAGACCATAATCTGAGGATCGGCATTGCCATCGACATCACGTGCGAAGATGTCAACCATGCGTGGTGTGGAGAGCGTGAAGCTGACTTCAACCGGGCCGTTGCTGGTATCAACGCCGGTTGTCGTTTCGAATTCAACGGCGGCGGTGACGGCGGGAGTGGGGGTAGGAGGCTGTGCCGGCTGCATCTGATTGGGATCATCCGGCTGGGAAATCAGGCTCTCATCAGAGAAGGTCAATTCCGACGGGATACTGTCCACCACCTGCGCGACCAGTGTGCTGTCCGCTTCGAGTGTTACCGGCTGTAAGGTCGGGATGATGCCGTCTGTGCTGTCAGTGACGGCTGCGATGCTGGTTGAGAAGCCGGTGTTCGTATCCACGATTGATGCCGAAGCATCGGTGGTCGCGGTTGCCAGTGGCGCTCCTGTTGCACAGCCCACAGCGCTCAGGGCCGAAAGGCATAAGATCATGAGTCCTGATCTTATCATTCGCATAGATCACTCACTCCTTGGTTGCGGTTGTCTGTCATGCGTCAGACATGTGCTGACCTGTGTCTGACGTACAGTCTCTAAACCTCATTAGGTTACCACAGATCACGGCAGACTTCGCCGCTGTTTTGTCACGGTTTGTTAGTGTCTGCGATTTGTATCAGCCGGTGTGATGCGGGCAGAATCAGCATTTTTAACAGCGTCTATGGCGCGGGTAGGGCATCATCGTGTACACTTGTGATATGATGCACAACACGTACCTGACTGGAGGTTTTTCGTTCAATGGCTACTGATGCCCGCACCTGGTTTTATTCCACTCCTGAAACGCGCCCTTATTACATTGAAGAGCGTGTGAATGCGACTCTGTGGAAGAATCGCCTGCAGGGGTTGTTTATGAGCTGCACGCAGGCTACTTCGCCGATCCGAATGGAAGGGAACTGGAACGGAATGCCAGTGATCTTCGAATGGACGCCGGGGAAGTACTTCATTTTGCGTTCTGGTGAAAAGCGCAAGGACCTGATCGGCGTTGTACGCCAGATGCTGTTGAATCTGCCGCCAGTGCTGGAATATGGTGATGCGGATGGCATGTATGTGGTGGAATGGCATACGGACGGCGGTGAGGCACGCTGGGCGGAGATTCAGGGCAACCCGCAGTATCAGGGGCTGCGCCGCATTGTTTCGCGCCGCCTGCTGCGCGGCTGATCCTGATCGACATTTGTGTGCTTTCGGTCAGGCTGTAAGCGTACTGCTGCACGATCGTCCGCGATCATCCACGAATCAGCTATATGATCATCCAAAAAGGGGCCGAGAAGCCCCTTTTTTGTGTCTGAAACCGTGCACAGATCAGCTCTGCCAACCAGCGATCAGCCGAGCGCCTTCAGCCGGTTTTCCAATGCAGTCTGGAGCGCATCCACCGTGCTGAAAGGGCCGTGGCTGGCATCCAGCACATCGCTCAACAGCATCAACTGATTTTCTTCCATCGCCTTGTGCGCCTTTTCAGGGTCGCGCAGGGGATAGAAGTATTCGCGTGACTGCTTAACACGGAGCGCAAGCCGTTCGCGAATGCGCTGGACATGATCAACATCGGTGATGACGACGAAACTGTCATCGGTGATGTGGCCGATGAAATCTGAAGAATTCCCGAACTCCCGGACCGCATTCTTCACCATCAGGGTGACTGCCCGCAGCACATCATCCGCAGCGACGAACCCGTACAGCTCGCGGAACTGCGAGAGATCACTGATGGACAGCAGTAGAATCGCCCACCGCTGATCGCTCAGGGGCAGCCGTGCCAGATGTTCATCCAGCATCGGGCGTTCCGGCAGATCGGTCACGGGATTAGCCAGATTCTGGCGTGATGCGCGGCTGAGAGCATTACGCACACGCAGCTTTAATTCCTGAATGTCGAAGGGTTTGGTGATGTAATCGACCACGCCCATTTCAAGCCCATGAAGCTTGTCTACACGGTCACGCTTTTCCGTCAGGAAGATAATGGGCACATTCTGGGTGCGGCGCTGAAGGCGCAGGTTGCGACAGACCTCAAACCCGTCAATATCGGGTAATCGGATGTCCAGCACCACCAGATCAACCTGCTGTTCCTGGCTGATCCGCAGCGCTTCCTGGCCCCATGCCGCTGTCAGGACCTGATAGTGCTGGGTGCGGAAGAAAGTGCTGAGCATGTCAGAAACACCCGCGTCATCCTCAACGATCAAAATCTGATTTTTACTCACAGATTACCTACCCTGCCAAGCATTTATCAAGAGGACGTTCACGCCGTGTGGCACACCTGTACAGATCACGGCATACCACCATAAGGATAAAAATTGCGAATTTTACCGTGAAAACGAAAACAGACCTATGCTAAGTATAGTAGCTGCGGGCAATCCCGCAACCTCATGTTTGTGGATTGTTTGCCTGCCATTGGTATGACGTTTGATGCTGAACGGTTGGCTGACTTATGATCGACCGATCGGCTGCTTGTTGATCTGGAAGACACAGGCATCACTTCCTGTCGCTCGACATGCGATTTCCTGCACGTGAAATTCATAGCCGTCAGATGCCCAGCGCAGGCTTTCCTGAATGATCCCTACCAGCGCATGGCAGATCGGACGATCCGCTGTACGCCCCCATGCCATCGGGCTGTAGGGGGTTTCGAACAGATAGCTGTCATACTGGTCGCGCACTGTGGATGTCTGATCGCTGAAGTTCGTGAAAATCGCCGCCAGCGCCTTCAGGCCGAGTTCGCTGCGCTCTTCGAGTGGCAGGGCGGTAAATGCCGGATCGCGGACGCCAGCCAGCGCACCGAAGTTCTTGATGCCGTGGGCGAACGCCGCCCGACCGATCCGCAGCGCCATACCACGCCCGCCACGAGTGCCATAGACCTCTTCCAGCGCCTGACAGATCCCCGCCAGCCCACTGAAGTCAAAGTCCTTACGGAGATTATCCTCAATCTCGTGATGGATGTAATAGTCAAGATCAGCGAGACTCAGCACGGCATTGAGGCTGCTCTTGCCCATCACTTCTTCGATGGCATCCACGAAGTGACGCACTATTCGATTGGGATAATAAAGGCCGCTCGATGTAGCCAACGAAGCCGCATTCTTTCACTACTGACGATTCAGGGGCGGCGGGCATCCAACAAACGCACGCAGCCTGTACAATGCTGATCAGAGTCGATACAAAACAGGATGGCCGTCTGGCCGATTGTTCAGCGGACTGCCAGTGCCTCAGACAATTGCAGCCAGGGCCTGCACCGTGCGCGAGACATCGAGCAGGATCAGGCCGAGCTTTGCTTCCTTACGGGCAAGCACCGTCAGCACTGCTTCTTCCCCGACAGCGGTCAGGATCACGTAGCCGCTTTCGCCCTTCACCTGAACCTGTTCCAGTTCACCGCGCCCCAGTTCTGATGAAATGCGTTCTCCGAGCGAGAGCATCGCTGCGGACATCGCACTGACGCGGTCCTCTTCAATCCCACCTGCCAGCGATGATGCCATACTCAGGCCATCCACGCTGACGATGGCAGCGCCTTCGATTTCACCAGAGCTGGCCTGTAAATCACGCAGGCGGGCCAATAATTGTTCAGTACGAGACTTAGACAAGGGTTATCTACTCCTGTCGTGCTGTTATGAATGCAGTTACAAGATAAGGACTTGCGATGCGTCCGGATTACAGGGGGCAGCAGCCTGCTGTAACCACGGGATGCGAGAACAGGAACAAAGATAAACTCGCAAGATAATTACTTCGATTGTACAACAGGATGATGTAAAACGCACCATAATACAGGCGGGATCTTAATTGTTCCGGGGGCTTTCTGCCAGATTTTCGAGTTTTCAAGGATCGCGTTGTCTGCTAATCTCATGACCTTGTGATGAGGTGGATCTCTATATCCGGGGATGATCCCCCAAGGATGGTTCAGTGACTCTGGTATTACGACATCCGCCGCGAAGCATTCAGGCCGGTTTAATCGCTGCGGCGCTGTTCATCCTGATCTTTCCGGCGGTGCAGCCGCTTCTACAGGGGCAGCTTCCCCTGACAGCCGATGGCACGCTGCATCTGTACCGGCTCACCGCACTGGATCACGCGCTGCAAGGCAATCATTTTCAGCCCGCCAGCCTGTGGATACGCTACGTCCCCGGCCTGGCCTATGGATACGGCGCACCGCTGTTCAATTATTACTCGCCGCTTTCACTGTATCCCAGTCTGGTCCTGCATCAGATCGGGATGACGTATCTCAATGCATGGCTGGCGGGGATGGTGCTGTATACCTTTATCGCCGCGCTGGGGGCCTATCTGTTTGCCGCAGCGTGGGGCGGGGCAATTGCCGGGATGGTGGCTGCTGCTGCTTATATCTACGCGCCGTATACGCTGTTTGATATGCTGTGGCGTGGGACAACCGCCGAGTATGCATCGCTGGCGATCCTGCCGCTGGTGTTCTGGGCGCTGACACGGCTGATACAGACGCGGCAGGTGCGCTTCTGGCTGCTGACGGCGATCCTGTATGCGGTTTTTATCCCATTGCATAATGTGATCACGCTGCACGGATCGGTCCTGCTGGGGATGTATGGGCTGATGGTCTGGCTGATCTATCGCCCGCCGCAGGTACAGCAGGCGCACAATCTGATGCTGCGCTGGGGCAGTGGGCTGGTGGTTGGCCTGCTGATGGCCGCGTTTTTCTGGATGCCTGCGATCACCGAGACGCGCTATGTCAAGCTGGATGCAATTACGGCCACACTGCCGGTGATTGATGTCGTCGGTAATCTGACGCCGCTTAGCCGTGTGCTGGCGCTGCCGGTCACCGCTGATCCGACGCAGTTACAGCCGCCGCTTTCCATTTCCCTTGGCTGGGTGGCAATCGGGCTGGGGGCTGCCGGAATAGTGATCGCGCTCGCATGGCCCAAACGTTCCGCGCTGCTGCGTGCAGAACCGCGCCTGCGATGGCTGATGGCCTTCGGCCTGCTGGCGATTGTGGTGCTGGTTTTGATGAATACGCCGCTGTCTGCCGGGATATGGCGCCTGCTGCCGCTGATTCGCTACAGCCAGTTTCCGTGGCGTCTGCTCGGACTGGCGAGCCTGATGCTGGCACTGCTGGCCGGGGTTGGCGCGGTGCTGGTGGCGGAACGCGTCCGCCATGCCGGGATGCAGCTTCTGGCGCTGGCGGTGATGATCATCGCACTGGTGCTGTATGGCTTCCCGTATCTGTATCCGGTCTATCTCACGGATGTGAACCCACGGACGATCTCCGATGTGCAGGACTTCGAACGTGAAAGCGGGTTCATCACCACGTCATCCTTTGGCGAATATCTGCCGGTGTGGAATGAACAGATGCCCGATGAAACCGCCCTGATCAGCCGTTTTGAACAGGCGGATATCATCCCACGGCTTCGCACACCGGCAGAGGTCGAAATCCTCTCGCAGCGGTGGGGCAGTACATCAGGGCGGCTGCAAATGGTCGTCCCCGCCCCGACACGGATCATACTCGAATGGTTTTTCGTCCCCGGATGGGAAGTGAAGCTGGACGGCGAACCGATTGACTTTTACCCATCCCTGCGCGAAGGGCTGATCGAAGTCCCGCTGCCTGAAGGGGAGCATGTACTCGAAATCGCGCTGCATTCAACCGACATCCAGCGGGCGGCATGGCTGCTTAGTGTGGTCGGGCTGATCGGGTTGATCGCAGGTGGCGTGCGCCTGCGTGCGGCTGCGCCTGCATCAGAGCAGATACCGTATCTCGATGAACTGGCTGCCGTGCGCCCTCTGATGCCGCGTAATGGCAAGAGCGGTGAATTCACCCGACCGCTGCGGTATCCGCATTATGCCTATGTGCTGACGACACTGGCGGCGGGGGTGTTGATTATCGCCCTGAAGCTGACGGTCATTGACTCCGGCCAGACCTTCATCAAGCGGGAACGCTTTCGCGATGGCGAGCAGGCCGGCGTCCCGATGGCGGTGCAGGCGAATTTTGATCGGCAGCTCTATCTGATCGGCAGCAGCGCACTGCCGGAGTCGGTGGCATCGGGGGATACCCTGCCGATGACGCTGTACTGGCGTCTGACCGATGAGGCGGTGATGATCGATTATTCATCGGTGATCACCCTGCGCGATAGTTCCGGCGAGATCTATACCCAGCAGACCGACTGGCAGCCGGGCGGCCTCTCCACCCGTCACTGGATGCCGGGCTACTATATCGCACAGCAGACTGGCCTGCGCATCCCGCCGGGGACGCCGCCCGCACACTATACGCTGGAAACCGGCCTGTATGATCCGGTGTCGGCGACCAGCCTTGAGGTGATCAATGCCGAAGGCAATCCGATTGCGCAGCAGGTCACACTTGGCACGGTCAATGTGACGCTTTCCGGTTCACCGGCCAGTCCGGAAGCGGTGAGCAGCGATATCACACTCAATGCCGATCTGGTACACGCCATGCGCCTGATTGGTATGAACCGTTTACCAGCAGATGCGCAGGTGGGGCAGAGCCTCTCGCTGGTGTGGGTGTGGCAGTCCCTTCAGACGCAGACGATGACATCAGAGGCGCAGCTTGCATGGGCGCAGGCTACCGACATCAAAGCGTTATCGGCCAGTTACCCGCCTGTCGCCAACGTCCAGCAGTGGCGTGAAGGGGAAACCCTGCGCGGTCGCCATACGATGTACGTCCCTGGTGACCTTGAAAGCGGGACGTATGATGTACTGCTGATCTTCGAAGGGGATACGCTGCCGTTAGGTGAGATGACCGTCACTGCGCCGCCGCGTACATTCATAATGCCAGAGATCGCGTATCCGGTCGATGTCACGTGGGATCATGGAATCCGTCTTTTAGGGTATGATATTCGTTATGACGGGACCCTGACACTCTATTGGCAGGCGGAAACAGCGCAGCACCGCAGCCTGAGCGAATTTGTGCATCTGGTTGACGATGAAGGACTCATCCTTGACCAGTTCGCCGGGGTTCCAGCAGGAAACAGCCGACCGATTCCCGGCTGGGCAAAGGACGAAATCATCGTTGATGCAATTCCCCTGGCGCTTCCACCGGACTCTGCATTGCATCTTCGCCTTGGCTGGTTTAATCCCCGCAGTGGGGAACGTGTTCTCACGCAGGACGGGAAAGACGCCTACGAGATCTCAATACCTGAGACAGTGCGCACAAAGGCTAACTGAACTATGGAAACGATGAATACGATTTCTATCGTCACCTCAACCTATCGAGCTGAAGCATTTTTGCCCAAGTATATCCGCCATGCGCTGGAAGTCGGTTTACAGCTTGAGGCACAGGGAATCATGGTGGAGTATGTGATCATCGCCAATGATGCAACTCCCCAGGAGCGGCAGTCACTGCATGAATTTCAGGAAGAATATCCCCGTGTACGCCTGATTGAGGTCGTGCGGGAAGGCATTTACGCCTCATGGAATCGTGGTGTGCGGGCGGCGCAAAGTGATTTTATCGGTTTCTGGAATGTGGACGATGTGCGCTTCTCTGAACCGCTGCTGGCCGGGCTGGAAGCACTGAAATCCGGCTGTGAACTGGTCTATTTCGCGCATACCGTCGTGCGGACGGGTGATCGCTGGCAGCGCCGCCCGCATTACCGGACGTATGAGGCGATTCCGTATGATGCGGCGCTCCACCGCCGCCGGATGAAGTGCGGGCCGTTTTTTATCTTCAAACGGTCGCTGTATGAGCGCGTCGGCCCGTTCGATGAGCGCTTTAAAATCACCGGAGACTGGGAATGGTGTGTGCGCGCCAGTCAGGTGACGGATTTCTGCTCGATTGACCGCGTGGCCGGTTACTTCTGGCTGCATGGGGCGAATATCAGCGATACGGGCGATCCGGTGCAGACGGCAGAGGAAAATATCATCCGGCTGATGCAGGACGATACCGATGTACTGATCCCGGTGGAACCGGCGGTGATGCGGCAGGTATGGGAATTGTTCCTGCTGCCGATGGCCCATGAGGTCGAAGACCGTCTGTGGGGGCCGGGTGCGGCGGCACGTGCAGCAGAGTATGCACGGGCGAAACGCCGTGCCCGTCGCCGTGCGAGAATGGAAACCGCCGTGCGCTATATCCCGCGACAGGTGATCGACCGGACCGGCCTGCGACCGTATCTGGCGCGCTTCGGGATTGTCAAGAATCACCCGCGCAAGAACCGCATCTGAAGTGATGAGCAGTTCGCAGAACCGGCAAACTCCGAACACGCCGCCCGAAACGCCGCTGGTGAGCTTTGTGGTCCCGGCGTATAACGCTGCGGGTTATGTCCGGCGGGCGGTGGACAGTGCGCTGGCGCAGTCCTATACGCCGCTTGAAGTCATCGTCGTGGATGATGGCTCGACCGATGCGACATGGGCCGTCCTCAACCAGCATTACGCATCCGATGAGCGGGTGACGCTGATTCAGCAGCCCAACGCCGGGCCGAGTGCTGCTCGTAATCACGGCATCCGTGAGGCTCTCGGTGAATACATCCACTTTCTGGACGCTGACGAATTTCTGCATCCTTCCAAAGTTGAACGCAGTATGGCGCTTTTCCGGCGTGATCCTGAAACTGGCGTGGTCTACGGGCATGGCATCCCGCTGGAGCCGGATGGCGTGACCGAGATCCCGATCAGGCTGCCACCACTGCCTTCAGGGTGGGTGATGTGCGAGTGGCTGACCGGGACGATGAGCGGCGGGACGTATGGCGTGACCTCCAGCTTCATGGTGCGCCGGGATGCGTTGATGACCGTGGGCGGCTTCCGTGAAGATCAGTGGGTGGCGGAAGACTGGGACCTGTGGCTGCGGCTGGCGGCGCGTTATCCATTTGCCGCGCTGGATGAACCGCTGGTGTATTATCATCGTCTGCCCGACGGCCTGCACAGCAGCCGGCTGGGGATGGCGGAAGGCCGCCTGCAAACCGTGCAGCAGGCCCGTGATCTGCCCGGTCGTGCTGCCTGTCTGGATGATGCCGCCTATCAGCGTCTGCTGGCGAGCCGCTGGCATGTGGTCGGTGAGCGTGCATGGGAAGCCGGTCAGCGCGGGAAGGCTTCTGGTGCTTTCCGTCGGGCGAACATGCTCGAAAACAGCACAGCGCGGCGCGTGTTTGCGGTGATGGCGCTGTTTCTGCCGTATTCGGTGCTGTCGGTGCTGCTTAGGCTGAAGGCGAGAAGCTAGGGCGTGTTGACATTTCGATCATAATGCGCCTCTGAAGGCCAGTTTTGTGTAGGGGCTGCGTGTCCGCCCGCAGCGGTTAAGCAGCCAGCGGGCGATGACACAGCATCGCCCCTACACATGAGCGATTTTGTAAATGTCAACACCCTCTAGCGGCATGGGCGGGAAGAATCCCGCCCCTACGGTGTATGCTATTGGTATTTCAGAGGCTGCCGCGCCCAGCTTCGCTGATTTAGGGTACAATAGCAGCATTAGCAGGGTCGGACATGTCCGGCCCACTTATGACTAAAAATACGCTCTCGCCAGCAGAGCAGCATTACTGAAATAAAACAAACCCTTTCTTAGCCAGATTGTTTTCACCTGATGAAGCGAACGATCAAAGGTCTGAAGCGCGAAGCGATTGAGCTGGATTTTAACCTTTACCGCCGCGAAGTCCCGCTTCCGGGTGTGGCCGGTGCAAAGCTTAGTGTGATTGATATGCAGCCTGAAGGTGTGGAGCAGACGATTGTGTTTGTCCACGGGTATGCAGGCTGTGCGGAGACGTGGGAATTTCAGATCAATGCCTTCGTTAAGACCTTCCGTGTCGTTGCGCCTGATCTGCGCGGTCACGGGCAAAGTGACGCCCCCTATACACAGTACACAATGGAAGAGCTGGTCGGCGATCTCGATGCCATGGTGCGGACGCTCAACCTGCCGGAACGCTTTGTGCTGGTGGGGCATTCCTTCGGTGGCGCGGTCTGCGTAGAGTACGCCAACCAGTATCCGGAACGCATCGAAAAGCTGATTCTGATCGCGACGGCTGGCGAATATCCGCTGCCGAAGTTCAGCGGCTGGCTGTTCCGCATCCCGACGGCGGTTTATCGCCCCTTCTGGAAGTATCGCCCGCGCTGGAATGCCGAAATCCATGTCATGAAGCGCATGATGCTCAATAACCTGCGCAAGTGGAAAGGCTGGGCGCTGCTTCGCAATATTCAGGCCGAGACGCTGGTGCTGACCGGTGAGCGCGATACGTTCTTCCCGCGTTATGTCTTTGATGATGTCGGTAAAATGATCCCTCATGCCGAGATCTACGACGTGGGATCGGCCAAACATAAGGTGCAGTTGGAGCGTCACAGCGCGGTCAACCGTGCGATTGAGCGCTTTCTGAATGACGAAGACCGCCGCCGAAGCTGGCGTGATCCGAATCGGACGGAGCAGCGGCTGATGAAGCGTCCGTGGCTGCGGAGTTACAGTGCTGGCACACCGCACACCATCCCCATCCCGCGCCAGCCGGTGTACCGTTTTCTGGAAAGCGCCGCCCAATGGGTGCCAAAGCGCACGGCGACGGTCTTTCGTGGTGAGCGCCTGACCTACGAACAGTTGAACAGCCGCGTTAATCAGATGGCACATGCGCTGTGCGGGATTGGTGTTCGTCCCGGTGACCGGGTGATGGTGGTGCTGCCGACATCAGTGCAGATGATTATCACCTATTACGCCGTGCTGAAAGCTGGCGGGGTGGTGGTGCTGCCCACACCGGACGCCGGAGCAGAGGTTGTGATCGAAACCGGTCGCGAAGTCGAAGCCAAGGTGCTGGTCACGCTGCTTCAGTACGCACCGCTGGCAGCGGATGTGCGCGCATCGACTCCTGTTTCCAGTGTCATTCTGGCGGATATTACGGGGGAAGTGCTTTCGCGTGAACAGCGGCAGGCACTGCGCGACGTCGGGCGGCTGATGGATGATCTGCTGCTTGATGTGGAAGAAGACATCAGCCCACCAGAGATCGATGTCAAACCGGAAGATCTGGCGGTGATCGCGTTTACCAGCGGCACGACCGAGCAGCCGCGTGGTGTCTGCCTGACACATGCCAATCTGGTCGCCAATACGCTCCAGACGCGCCACTGGGTCCCCGATCTGGAATACGGTCAGGAAGTGTGCCTGAGTGTGCTGCCGCTGATGCACAGCTACGGCATGACCGCCGCCATGAATGTCCCGATTGCACTGGGCGCGACGATTGTACTGCTGCCGGTATTCGAGACACAGCAGGTGCTGGAACATATCCGCCGCTATAAGCCGACGATCTTTCCGGGGATACCTGCGATCTATACCGCGATCAATCAGGCGCCGAATGTCCGCAGCTATGGGCTGTCATCGATCAAGGCGTGTATCAGCGGGGCGTCACCGCTGCCGGTCGAAGTGCAGGAAGCCTTCGAAAAGCTGACCAGAGGCCGCCTGGTCGAAGGCTATGGCCTGACGGAAGCTTCACCGACAACGCACGCCAATCCGCTGTATGGGATGCGAAAGATCGGCTCGATCGGCCTGCCGCTGCCGAATACTGACGCCAAAGTCGTCGATCTGGTGACGGGGGAAGAAGTCGCCACCGGCCATATTGGAGAACTGCTGGTGCGTGGGCCGCAGGTGATGCGCGGTTACTGGGAACGTGTGCGCCACAATCAGGCGGAAAATGCGATCCGCGATGGCTGGCTTTATACCGGGGATGTTGCCGTTATGGATGATGACGGCTATTTTCAGATCATCAGCCGCAAGCGTGATACGATCATGGCGGGCGATTACAGTGTTTATCCGCGTGATGTCGAAGAGGTGTTATACGAGAACAGTAAGGTGCTGGAAGCCGCTGTGGTCGGCGTCTCCAGTGCTGATCCTCAACATCCCGGCCAGCGTGTGAAAGCCTTTGTCGTGCCGCGCCCCGGAACGCGCCTGTCGAAAGAAGAACTGCTGGATCTGTGCCGCCGACGTCTGTCGGAGTATGAAGTCCCGTGGGACATCGAGTTCAGGGAAGAACTGCCGAAGTCATTTGTCGGCAAGGTGCTGCGGCGTCTGCTGGTGGAAGAACGCGATCAGACATCGGATAGCCATTCACCGTCGAACAGATCGGTCAATGACTAGGACGTTATGCGCCTTTTAAAACCTCACCCCACAATCCTTTCAGGGGTAGGTATTTATTTTCGGTTGAGATATTTACGGCGGACAGGGCGCCATTGCAAGCAATGCGGCCCTGTCCCTACAAAACACGTGTAATGTAGGGACAATGCCTGCATTGTCCGGAGGTTCTGTGAGGTTCAATGAAAATACCTACCCTTGTAAGACCCCACAATCCCCTCTCGGCGCGATAGGGCGGAGAGGGGACGTAACGAACTATTGGATTGCAGCCGCCTAAATCGTTTAACATGGATCACGGTAAGGTCAGTATAAGGTAAATCGCGATGCCGTCACAGCCATCACAGACACCGCAGCAGACGCAGAAACCGTCCCATCCACCACGGCTGGCATTAGTGCTTGGCGGCGGCGGCAGCCGGGGGATTGCCCATATCGGCGTGCTGGATGTGCTGCATCAGGCCGGTGTACCGATTGACCTGATCGTCGGCACCAGTATGGGCGCGATTGTCGGCGCGATGTACAGCACCGGCCAGGATACCCAGACCATGGCCGAGAATCTTGAACAGCTTAGCGGGATTAACCTGCTGAACATCAACCTCTTCAGCCAGCGCGCACGTCAGCGCCGCATCCGTGAGGAACTGAACCGCAGTTTGCAGGGGATGACATTTGCCGATCTCAACATCCCGCTGGCGGTGACGGCGGTGGATATGAAAAGTGGCCGCGAAATCGTGCTGAATGAAGGCAATCTGGTGCGGGCGCTGCTGGCAAGCTCGGCAGTGCCGGGGGTATTTCCGCCGGTGCATCTTGACGGGATGGAACTGGCAGACGGCGGCGTGATCGACAGTGTGGCGACTCATGTTGCATTCAGTTACAACCCACAGATCGTGATCGCGGTGGATGTGTATCCGCCGCTGGATGAAAGCAACCCGTGGACCGATCCACTAAGCGCGATCATGGGGATGAATATCCCGCTGATGTCGTCCACACTGCCGTGGTCTACTTCGCCTAATCCGGTGACATCGCTCTGGCGTTCTGTCCGGGTGATGACATGGCATCTGCATCAGGAACGGCTGAAGGCCCATCCACCGCATGTCCTGCTGCGTCCGCCGGTGGGTTCGACCGGTTCACTGGATTTCAGCGATACACAGGGACCGTACTTCGCCGGTGTGCAGGAAGCACAGGAACATCTGGGTGAAATCCTTGCGCAGGTTGACCAGCTTGCGCAGGGCGA
>CAYNDH010000071.1:0-5389 GCA_964395665.1 uncultured Anaerolineaceae bacterium | reverse complement strand
CGCGAGCAGCGATACAGGGCACGCTAAATCATCGGCGTGAGATTAACCTCATCTGACAGACTGCGCACAAAAGCGGCGATCAGTTTGGCCGCGTTTTCGACATCCGACATCTGAATCATCTCATTGGGCGAGTGCATGTAGCGGTTCGGGATCGAAATGATCGCGGTTGCCACGCCGCCGCGCACCCGGTAGATCTCGTCGCCATCGGTCCCTGATGCCGCCGGGTTGACCTTGACGGTATAGGGGCTGCCCTGCGCCTCTGCGATTTCCAGCAGCATCTCATGGACGACCGGGCTGTTGACCGATCCACACGCGATGCTCGGCCCGGCCCCAAGGCGGGCTTCACCGCGCAGTTTGCGGTCCGCCGTCGGATAATCGGTGGCGTGTGTCACATCAACCGCGATGGCGACCTGCGGCATGAACGAAAAAGCGGCAGTGCGCGCACCCGCCATGCTGATCTCTTCCTGTGTGGTTGCGACGGCTGCGACGGTCACGGTGGGGCGGTCCTGAGACAGCAGGCGCAGCGCTTCCAGCACGGTATAAGCGCCGATGCGATTGTCAATGCTGCGGCTGACGACACGGCCATGCGGCATCTCATGCACCGGGGCATCAATCACACCCACCGTCCCCACGCGCACCTTTTCCAGTGCTTCGGCACGGCTGGCAGCGCTGATGTCGATCCACATATCCTCAATTTTGCTGGCCTTTTCGCGCTCGTCGGGCTTCATCAGGTGGATGGCCTTCTTGCCGATCACGCCGATCACATCACCATTTTTGCCCAGCAGCCGGATACGCTGTCCGACCAGCACCTGCGGGTCCCATCCGCCGACGCCGGTGAACCATAGAAAGCCGTCGTCGTCGATATGGGTGATGATCACGCCGATTTCGTCGATATGGCCGGAGAGCATGACGCGCAGGTCGCTGCCATTCATTACCGCGAATGTATTGCCACGGATGTCGGTATGGACTTCATCAGCAAAGGTTTCGGCCTCATCCCGCCAGACTTTCGCCGGACGGGTCTCCTGTGTAGAAGGGCCGGGGGCGGTCAGCAGCCGTTTCAGAAATTCGGTACTCATTCGGCAATACTCCTTTGCACGCAAGAAAAGAAAGAAGAGAGTAGCAGGCGGTATAAACCATAAAGGGACGCAGTGCGTCCCCTGAAAAGCTGATATGCTGACGCCATCCTGATCTACAGATCAGCGCCGTTGACCATCGGTCGTGCTCCCCGATCCTTAACGGCGGGTGCGGCGGCGGCGGTCAGTGACGAATGTTTCCTCTTCTTCGTCCGCGCTCATAGCACGGCGCAGGGCGATTGCCATCGCACTCGGAAGTTCTTCTTCGTCTTCGTCCTGAATCTGTTCCATTGGTTCCTGAAACGGCTTCATGCTGAGGTCGATCTGGCGCTTCTTGCGATTGACCTTCAGCACGCGGACTTCGACCTTATCGCCGACCTTGACCACGTCAGACGGTGACTTCACGAAGCCTTCAGCCATCTCCGACACATGAACCATGCCGGGGCGCTCGGCGCCGATGTCGATGAAAGCGCCGAAGTTCTCAAGGCGATCCACGGTGCCTTCAAGGGTGTCACCTTCTTTGATGGTGTCCCAGTTGACTGCCGGTGGCTTGACGAGCGAAAGAGCGATGCGCTTCGTTTCCGGCTCGACCTTCAGCACGTAGGCTGTGATCTGTTCGCCGGGTTTGACGACATCTTCGACATTGCGGACGTTTTGTTTGCCAAGCTGCGAAATATGCAGCAGAGCATCCGTCCCGACGCCGATGTCCACGAAAGCGCCGTACAGCTCAATCCGCTTGACGGTGCCGCGCACTTCCATAGCGGGGGTTAAATCTTGAATCGATGTTGGGGCGTCCATCTTTGCCCTGCTCCTTACTGCTGGTTATTCGCGTTCAGAAAATAACAAACAACTGGTTCTTCCCAGTTGGGTGTATCAGGTTAGGGTGTTAGCTGCCTTCTTCGGTCGCTTCGGCTGTGGCGGCATCTGCATCTGCTTCTTCAGTTGCAGCGGCGTCTGTATCAGCGGGATCATCCGAAATCGGTTCCGGCGTTACGTCATAGCTGCCGTCAATGTACGCAGAGTAAGCCTGATAGCCTTCCCAGACGTACAGTCCGCTGCCAGCGATAACTTCATCCATATCGTCTGCGCGCACATGCAGCACGGCGAAGATGGGACTCTGTTCGCTTAAGACGCCATTTTCGCGGCCTTCAACAAAGGCATAGACGACGGTCTGCTGTTCGGGATAGTACATCGCCAGTGATGCCTGTTCCGGCGAAAGGCCCTGTGCATTTTCATCATCCGTGCCAGAGACGTAAGTCGGCTCACCGTAGGTTTCGATCACCTGACCGACGGTCATCTGCGGCGCGACCTGGAGCAGGATCTGATCGACAAACTGACCGTCCTGCGAATACAGCAGACAGCAGGGGACACCATCGCGGTTCTGGAAGGTGATAGCAACTTCAGCGCTGTCTTCGTTGCTCTGTTCCTGAACATCGGCCAGTGTGGCATCATCCTGAACTCTGGTGAGGGCTTCCGTCCAACGGGTTTCACCGGGTGTGATATTCCGCCAGCAGGGGGCACCGCACGGTTCACCTGAAATAAGGCTGGTATCCTGTAAATACTGTTCGCTCAGCAGTTCGATCTGGGGCGCACAGCCTGCGATGACAAAAGTAGCGAGTAGGATAAGCGATATAATCGCGACAAGGCGCAGCTTCATCAGGGAAAACACTTTCGTTGGAAGGATCGTCAAGAACATGAATGTATGGGACCTGTTTGCCGCTCGGTCTGATCCGTAGACAGCAATGGTGATGCGACAGAGGGGCATTATACAGGACGCATCACGCGCTTGACCAGACCACTTTGCCCATTCCGGGTCATTTTTCCGGCACTTTTCAGCGATTGGGGAGATACCGGGGGGATGTCAGGCGGACGTCAGGGTGATGCAGTTTCACATCACCCGCGTCCGATTTGCGGCGTTACAGGTCGAACATCTCCGCTGGATTGACGACCATCCGCTGAAAAATTGATCTCAGATCAGGTTCCAGCGTCACACGGACTTCGATATGCAGGTGCGGACCGGATGAGTTGCCGGTATTTCCGAGTGTTCCGAGTGACGTTCCAACCATGACAAGGCTGCCTTCGTTGACGTGAACGCGGTGCAGATGGGCGTAAATCACATAGGCATAAGCGCCGCCCAGATTGCGCCCCAGCAGGAACTGCCGCATCTGCCCCGGAAGTGCATTCCACGCATAACGCACGATGACATGATGCCCGAAGCCATAGCCCCATGCCGGATCGGCAACGGCTGCTGCATCCCATAACGGGATACCCTGACTGGCGAAATTCGGGGCGGTGTCAGTACAGCGCGAGCAGTACAGTACACGGGCCACCAGACCATCGCCGCCTGCGGTGATCAGGGTGCCGACACTGCCCGCGAGATCCGTCCCCTTATGATTGGCGACGCCAAACAGGGTGGTAAAGCGGTATGAGCCGCGCACGGGTGTTTCATAGCGGACAATCGGATTAGGCGTCTCGCCCGATCCGCCTGAACCGGTGCCGTCACTTGTCACGGGCAGATCCAGCGCGGCACAGTCACTGGCATACGTCAGCAGATCTTCACGGATGAAGCCGGTTTTACCCACTGTATTGACCTTAATCCAGCGGTAGCCGTTAGTATCAACACTGCTGGTCACGCCAATCACCTGAACCGGTGTCGAAGGTTCCAGCAGGGCGATCTGTGCAGAGGCGGTTGTCGCTGATGCGCGCAGCTTGACGCGAATATCGCGACGGACTGCGCCATTGCAGGTCCCGGTATTCATGCCGTCATCAGGCTGGCTGGTGCCGGTGCCGATCACTTCGATGTCGGCATAAAACTCGAATGGGAAGAAGCGGCCCTGCGAATCCCGGGGCTGCCATGTGCTTTTATGCCGTCCGGGTGTGGTGGGGGCCACCAGCTCCACTGTGACATTACCCTGCTGTCCGGGGGCTATCGAGGGCAGGGCGACAGTCAGCGGTGCGCCCATGTGTTCATCGCGGATGAAGGCCAGCTCATAGCCGACTCCCCATGTTGTCTCGCCGTCGTTCAGCATCCGCCATGTCTTGCGCAGACGTTCACCCGGCTTGACGCGGATTCCGTCTGGAAGGGTGACATCACTCACGAACCGCGCCATGCTCTTACCGCTGATCTGCTCCGGCTGGCGGACATCGATTTCAGCATACATGGCATGCGGGAAGAAGTCCCCCTGTGCATTGCGCTGCATCCATGTGGTGCGGACCACTCCGGGAGTCTGGGGCGCGGTCAGATCGACAGAGACTTCGACGAGCTGTCCCGGTGCAGCATGTGGCAGCGGGATATTCTGGACATCACCCATTTTGTGATGCTCGAAGTAGGCCATGGTGTAGCCGCTGCTCCAGGTTGTCGTGCCTGCGTTGCGGATGCGCCATGTCTTGCGGAAGCGTTCCCCCGGCTTCATGATGCTGCCATCGACAATCGTAATATCAGCGGCCCACCATGCCTCATCACGCGGTGGCAGGCTGTTGACCAGCAGCGGCTGCGGATCGATTACGTCTTCAACGACGTAATTCTTCCTTCCTTTACCGATCTGCTGGACGGTGAAAAACAGACAGGTGGATGTGGCACTGCCAGAGCGTCCTGCGATCCCGATGACATCCCCCCCGCTGACAAAATCCCCCTGACGAACATCGATCCGATCCAGATGGCCGTACCATGTGAACCACATTGCACCGTACCACTCATGCGCGATGCGGACGTAGTTGCCGTATCCCTGTGGGCTGAAGCTGACTTCCTCAATGATCCCACGCTGTGCTGCCCGAACTTCAAGGATCGGCTGCTGTGCCGCTGGCACAAACATCATCCCTTCACGGCGTTGGGCTTTGGTCGGCTGGCTGCTGTAGTTGACGCGTTCGTCAAAGCGTGCGGTGATGCGGTAGTTCCACGTGATCGGATAGAGCAGTTGAAAAGGTGGCTGTTGGGTTGCCATGGGCTAATCTCCAGTGTACCTGCTGCGCTCATCTCATCCTTTGATTGTAGTTGGAATGGCGTTTGCGTCCAGTTGGCTGCGTTTTAGCCGGTTATGAGAATGCCATCATGCTGGGTGATGAATGCTGTAACGAGGGCGTCAGGTTGTGGAATGAAGGTGCAGAAGGTGCAAATGAAAGGCTTGTTGGATGGCTGTGAAACTGCTATGATAGAGCAAGAATAAAACAAGCCCCCATAGCTCAGTGGATAGAGCGTTGCCCTCCGGAGGCAGAGGCACAGGTTCGAGTCCTGTCGGGGGCACAAACGAAAACGACGCCATGCGCGTCGTTTTTTTGGTCAGGTCAAGGCGTCAGGTAGTCGTCTGTTTCAGCGTGTC
>CAYNDH010000070.1:17783-20649 GCA_964395665.1 uncultured Anaerolineaceae bacterium | reverse complement strand
ACAAAACCGGCTTGCAGAGGCGCATTATGATCGAAACGTCAACAGAACCTAACGAACACTAATCAACCGATCCGCTCACCGATACAGGATCAGCTCAATGATCGACACCCATACACTCTCAGAAGTTCACGAAATCCACGCTGATGATCGCACTCAGCGTGTTCGCCCTGCTCAACCTGCGCTGATGGTTGAGAATCTCAGCGCCGGGTACAGTGGGGGACGGCAGGCGATCCATGATGTGTCGTTTCAGGTGATGAAAGGTGAACGGGTCGCGGTGATCGGGCCGAATGGCGCGGGGAAAAGCACGCTGTTCAAGTCGATTGCCGGACTGCTGCCCTTTGCGGCTGGCAGTGTGTCGATCCATGGTGAAAGCTGCCAGAAGAGCCACAATATCGTGGGCTATGTGCCACAGAACAACGAGATCGACTGGAACTTCCCTGTGACGGTCAGCGATGTGGTGATGATGGGGCGGGCACGGCAGATCGGCTGGCTGCGGCTGCCGGGCAGACATGATCGCGAGATCGTGATGACCAGCCTGGCCGAAGTCGGGCTGGAAGATGTCGCAGATCGTCAGATTGGCGACCTGAGTGGTGGACAGCGGCGGCGGGTATTTATCGCACGGGCGCTGGCACAGGAAGCTGACGTACTGCTGCTGGATGAGCCATTTAACGGTGTCGATACCGCCGCCGAAGATGAAATCATGGAGACACTGGACCGGCTTTCGGTGCAGGGTGTGACACTGATCGTCGCGACGCATGATATGGAGATGGCCCGCGACCGGTTCGATAAGCTGCTGCTGCTCAAACAGCGTGTGATCGGCTTCGGGCCGCCGGAAGAAGTCTTCCAGCCTGATCTGCTGAAGCAGGCTTACGGCGGCAGTGTGAGTGTGGTCCAGCAGGATGGACAGACATTTGTCATCACCGACGAACACGGGTGCTGCTGATCGTATGGAAGATCTGCTGCTTCCCCTGAATTACCAGTTCATGCAGCATGCGCTGCTGTCTGCCCTCATTATCGGCGCTGTCACCGGCCTGATGGGTTCGTTTGTCGTGATTCGCGGCATGTCATTCTTCGGTGAAGCGCTCGGTCACAGCGTCCTGCCGGGTGTGGCGGCGGCCTATATCTTCAGCGGCGGCCCGAACAGCATCCCGATCTTCATCGGTGCGCTGACTGCCGGTGTGATCTCGGCGCTGGGGATCGGCTGGCTGACGCAGAAAGAAGGCGTGAAAGAAGACAGCGCGATTGGCATCGTCTATATTGCGATGTTCGCGCTCGGCATCGCGCTCATCACTGGCAGTCCAAATGCACAGGGGACCGACCTCACCCACATCCTGTTCGGCGATATTCTCGGCATCCAGCGGGAAGATCTGATCATCACCTTCATTTGCAGTGTGATCGTGTTCGCCATTACCCTGCTGTTTTTCAAGGAGCTGACGATCATCAGCTTTGATATGAATCTGGCGCGCGCGCTGAAACTGCCCGCGGAAGCCCTGCGGATGCTGCTGCTGGTGCTGATCGCAGTCGCAGTGGTCGCCAGTATTCAGGTGATCGGCACGGCGCTGATGCTGGCGATGCTGGTGATCCCGGCGACGACAGCGCAGCTCCTCTCCAGACGGCTGATCAGCATGATCGTCCTGTCGATCCTGATCGGGATTATCGGCAGCAGTGTCGGGATTTTCGTCTCCTTCCATCTTGACATCGCCGCCGGTCCAGCGGTGGTGCTGGTGCTGGTCAGCCTGTTCGGGTTGGGCTTTGCATGGAGTCGGCTGGTCGGCAGACGATTCTAGAAATCAAGGTATACCGGGCCGGAAGAATCCGGCCCCTGCAAGTCATGCACCCTGCGAATATTCAAATCCCCTCTAGCGATTCGACTGCGATTCGAATAACAGGCGCTCGATGCGGGGGGTGATGTCAGTCAGTGCGGAGAAACTATCAGCGAATTCCTCACGGCGGCGACCAATCACCACAGTCGGCACTGGATTCAATGTGTGACGGCGATCACCGATGTGCTCGAAGTTGCCGTGATCACTGGTGATGATCATCAGCCCTTCGTCATCGTCCCACGTATCCAGTGCGCCGCGCATGACCGCATCGAAGGTCTCCAGCAGCGGGACGGCTTCCGCCAGTGTCCCGCGATGGCCGAGCGTATCGGTCATCCAGTGCGAGAAGAATGCGAAATCATAATTCCGCGAAATCTCAACCATCACCCGGCCTGCCTCATACGCGCTGTAAACCGGCGTATCGGTGAAATTCAGATGGCTGCGCCAGCCTTCGCCGGTCCAGTCTTCGCTAAGGGCTTCGCCGCTGTACAGGCTGCTGACCTCCTGCATCGGCAGCCCCGCGCCATACACGGCGTGCTGAATGCTGGAACGCAGGGTTTTGCCGCGTGCGATACTCGCCAGCAATCCGGGTGGATAGGCGTTGATGAGCTGTGTGCGCAGGCCATGCTCCAACACTCGTTTGAAGAGGTTATCCTGTTCGAGCAGGGCGCGGGTTTCGGCGTCGGGTTTCGGTCCATAATGCCGACCGATCATCTGCGGGACGTTCAGCCCGGTCAGGATGGCCGCCTGCCCTGTCCCGCTCTGGGGACGGCCCGGCACACCCAGCACTGCATCCGTCGGCATGAAAATCGAGCGCGCCGCGTGCTGGCGTCCGGCGGCACGTGTCCAGCGGTGACCGTTGGCAAGCGCGTCCAGTGTGGGAGTCCTGGCCGCGACAAACGGGTTAATCGCCGGGTCATCGTCGCCAAGGCCGATACCATCAAGAAAGATCAGAAGGATGTGCATGGCAGATGTGCATGGCAGATGTGCATGGCAGATTACGCATGACGGTTTCAATTCGGTGAACGGAACGCAGTTAAGCTGAA
>CAYNDH010000070.1:0-17683 GCA_964395665.1 uncultured Anaerolineaceae bacterium | reverse complement strand
TGGCAGATTACGCATGACGGTTTCAATTCGGTGAACGGAACGCAGTTAAGCTGAATCCCGACGTGTGGATTCAGCTTTCAGACTTCGCAGCCGGGCCGAATCTTATGGAGTGTGATGCGGGTCAGCCCTGATCACGCAGATCCTGCAAAAACGGATTAGTGCGCTGTTCGACTTCCAGTACGGTATGGCCGCCATGCCCCGGCAGCAGACGGGTATCCCCCGGCAGCATCTCGAACAGCTTCGCGACGGAGGCCAGCAGCACATCAAAGCTGCCACCGGGCAGATCGGTGCGGCCAACGCTGCCCTGAAACAGCAGGTCGCCGCTGAAAAGGATGCCGTGATCGCGCAGGTAAAAGCACACGTGACCGGGGGCGTGGCCGGGTGTGAAAATCGTCTCCAGTGCGATGTCGCCTAAACGGACCGTCTCGCTCTCGTCGCTAAAGTAATGATCGGGCGTGGCTGCTTCCGGGAACGGCTGGCCGGTAAAACGCAGGCCGGTCTGCGGCAGGTTATCGAGATAGGGCTGGTCAGCCTGATGGATATAAAACGGTGCGCCGGTTAATTCCTTTAATTCCTTACTCGCCAGCACGTGATCGAAATGGCCGTGTGTCGCCAGAATGAGTTTGATCGTGTAACCGGCGTCTGCCGCGTGCTGGATCAACTGCGGCGCATCTTCCACCGGGTCAATCAGGATGGCTTCGCCGGTCGTTTTATCGCCGACGATATAGCCGTTGGTGACGGCCAGCCCCAGTGTGTATTGCAGGATTTCTATCTGCCCCATTTGGTTTGATTTCCTTAAGCTGCCGCTGGCTTACGAGAGCCACGGCGCAGGATGACATCACGCAGGAAGATCAGTTCTCTCATTCGCAGCAGTGCCGCCACGATCACAAACACAGTGACGCCTACCAGACTTTCGATCCCGATCTGGATCACCGTCCAGACGGCACCACGGTCGGCAAGGCCCAACGTGTACCAGAGCATCTCAATGCCCAGAATGACCAGCCCCATCACCAGACTGGCAATGGTCGCCTGAATCACCGTGCGGGCGATGCTGTTTTCATCCGCGCCATGCCAGCGATTGCGCAGCACAAACAGCAGCACCACGACTTCGAACATCACACCGATCGAATTGGCGACCGCGAGTCCGGCGACATTACCCTGTTCCGGGCGGAAGCCAAGCAGGGGGAAGGTCGCATCAACCAGACGATAGGCGGTAAAGGTATTTTCGACGGTGGTCACGCCGCTGAGGGTAAATGACAGGAACAGGTTAATCGCGGCCCCACCCAGCGCCGCCCACAACGGAGTCAGCGTGTCCTTGTCGGCATAGAAGCTGCGCGCCACGACTTCCAGCGCACTGTGGACGATCAGTCCGAGTGAGAAGGCCTGAAGCGTGCTGTAGACCAGCGCCGACGCCGTCGCATCGAATGCGCCCCCTTCCAGCAGGCTGATCATCGGACGCCCCACCAGCACCAGACCGACCGATGCCGGGATGGTCGCGATCAGGATAAAGCGCAGCGCACCCGACATCGCGCCGCGCTTGCCATCTTCATCGCCTACTTCGCTTAATGCGGCCAGCGTCGGGAAAATCACCGTTCCCATTGCTGTGCCAACCAGCGTCTGCGGGATCTGCATCAGACGCCAGCCCCAGTCCAGCGCACTGATCGAGCCAGTCCCCAGACGTGAGGCGATATTGTTCATGATGATAAAGTTCAGGCTGAACACGCCCAGACCGGCGACACGCGGCAGCATCAGACGGATGACGCGCCACAGCACCGGATCGGTCAGGCCCAGATTTGGGGACCAGCGCGCCCGGAAGCGGATCAGCCCCGGCACCTGGATCAGCAGATGCAGCGCCGCGCCAAGGACAGCGCCCATCGCAATCCCGTAAACGCCGAACGGTTCCAGTAGAAACAGCACGCCGAACAGGATGCCAATGTCGAACATGATCGGCGCCAGTGCAGGCAGCAGAAAGTGATTAAAGCTCTGCAGAATACCCATCACAATGCCGCTGATGCTGAAGATCAGCGTGCTGACCAGCAGCACCCGCATAAGCTGGACGGTCTGATGCTGCTCGGCAGGGTTAAAGCCTGATGCGACTACATTCGCGACCAGCCACGGGGCGATGAAGAAGACAATCGTGCTGGCGACAAACGTCGTGGTGAAGATGGTGTTGATCACATGACTGGCGGTGCGCCATGCCCGTGTGTGATCATCCTGTGCCAGATAACCACTAAAGATAGGGATAAAGGCATGCGCCAGTGCCCCACCGGCGATCAGTGTGAACAGCAGTTCGGGGATGCGGTTCGCCGTGACGAACGCATCCCACTCGGACCCGACGCCAAAGGTACGGGCAATCACAAAGGTCTGAACCAGGCTGATACCCTTCGCCGCTGCAAAAGCGATCATGACTGTCAGCGTAGAAAAGGCCAGACGCCGTGTGCGGGATCGGGCGGCTTCTTCAGTCACTTCCTGCGGCGGTGTACCGTCAATTACATCTTCTGGCAGCGGGGCTGCGTTCTCAACCGTCATCAATCTTCGCCCTGGGTGTTACCGATTCAATTCGTCACGAGCCGCAACTGCCGCCTGATAACCTCTGTTGAGGCGGATTGCATTAGAAAATGCAGCCAGCGCTTCGCTTGTATTGCCCTTTGCGGCCAGCGCCTGACCTTGCCAGTAAAAGGCTTCTTCGATATAGCCATCACTGGACTTCTCGGTCGATACGGCCAGTGAGATCACATCGTCATAGCGGCCTACTTCGTAATAGGCTTCAAACATGCCGAACTGATACCACAGCGTCCGCCAGTTCAGGCCCTGGGCCAGCGCCCGGTCGAAGGCACGGGCTGCCCGTTCATAATCACCAAGCTGCACCAGTGACAGGCCCATATTGTGCCACGCATAGGCATCCTGCGGGTTGAGTCTGGCTTCTTCCTGTGCGACCTCGAAGGCATGCTGTGCGGCGGATGCGGGATCAGCACGGATACCGAGAACGCGCGCCAGCAGTGCCTCATCCGCCGGGTTATAGACGACGATAAAGCGGCGGTTGAACTCGCGCCACTGACGGTCTACAGACTGATAATCTTCGAGTACATTTTCGCCCAGAAAGCTGTCATGGATGGTGAACTGGGCGATATTGTCATCATAGCCGGCGATCGTGCGGTAATGCCCCAGCCAGTCATAGCCTTCAAAGGCATAGCTGGTTTCCAGCACCACCGGGAAGCCGTTGGAGATAAGCTGCTTGATCAGTGTCAGATTGCCGCCGATACGGGTGAGTGCGCGGACCTGCGAGTTGTCGTTGACGAACGCCACCATTTCAGACGGGCTGACATTCTTGTCCTCACGGCCCCATTTCAGACGGCTCGCGGCATAGCTCAGATCGTTCTGCCAGCCGTAGTAACTGAGCGCCATGGTGATATTGGCCGGGCCGCACTCATTCCAGCCCTGTTTAGTCCAGCGAATACCGCTGAGCAGCGCGGACGTGCGGTAATCGACTTCCGGGGCTACGTTCGAAACCGGATCAGTCTGGGGAACCTGCGCGGTATCCACCTCATCCAGGACCTGAACGGTCGGTTCTGGTGTCTCGGGCATGGGAGTCGGCAGGATCGGTGTTTCAGTTGGCAGCACTTCGACAGTCGCGACAACATCTTCAGTCGGCGTGATCAGTATGGCGGCCTGCGTCTCTGCCGGTTCTTCGGTCAGGGCATTCTCCTCCGCCTGATCGGTTTCTTCCGTGACCAGCAGCAGCCCTTCAGCGTCGGCATCTGGCGCAGTCAGCGCCCCAGGATCTGCCGCGCCGAGATCCAGGTTAAGCAAATCTTCAGCGGAGAGATCGCTATCGGGGGCGGCCACAGTCGGCAGTGTATCATTCGGCGCGGGGCGCGGTGGCAGAAAGGCTTCCATAAACGGGAACATCGACATCACGCGTGACTGCTGTGCCGGTTCCAGAACTTCTCTAAAGGCGAGAATACCCCCCGCTACTCCAACAATTCCCAGTACAAACAAAGCGATGACACCCCACAGCAGGAAACTGGGCGGGGCCGGAAGTTCTCGTTTGGCCGAATAGGTCTCTGGATTGATCACAGGACGTGGTCGGGTATCGTCTAATCTCTCAGACATGTGTTTACAGTCTCACTTAACAACATCAGTGGACGAGTATAGCGGTAAAGCACAAGGATTATAAAGATACATTTTGTCGTATTGTGGCAGAGGGCGGCGTATTTATCAGGCGATTACCCAACGCTTGCGGTACGGACGGCCCTTTTTTAAAGCCCCTGTCAGGATCGGCAGGCGAAATCGCGCTGGTGAGCTGTTTTGATTGCCTGATACAATACGTCTGTTTTGCTGCCGGTTGGACGGCTGGAGTTTTTATGCAGAAGTACCGCAATCGCATTCTTCTGGGGATCTTTATCGCCCTTGCGATCTACATCGCATTACTGCTGCTGGTCGATCAGCAGGGGCAGCTTGTCGGGCGCACCCTTGAAGCACTCAGCACCTTTCCGGTGGCGCTGCTGCTGATCCTGATCGGGACACAGCTTATCGTGGCGCTTTCGCGCTTTATGGTCTGGCAGTATTACCTTGGCGTGATCGGGGCCAGAGATAAAATCAGCATGCTGGATAGTGCCGTGATCTTTGTTTCCAGCTTCGTCATGGTACTCAGCCCCGGCAAAGCCGGTGAACTGCTCAAGACGGTGCTGCTGAAGCTGAAAACCGGGACGCCTGTTTCACAGAGTGCGCCGATTGTGCTGGCCGAGCGTGTGGTCGATGGCCTTGCGGTCTGTATCACGCTGGTCGCGGCACTGGTACTTGCCAGCAGCCGGCTTGCGCTGGGTGATTACCTGATTTTCAGCCAGATTTTTGTCTTCACTACCACGGCGGGGCTGATCTTCGGGCTGGTCGCGATCCAGATCCGACCGCTGGCGCAGTTTTGCCTGAATATCATCGCCAGAATCCCGCTGGTGCGGCGGCTTCACCCGTGGTTTGCCGATTTTTATGAAAGCTGCCGTGAGATCTTCAAGCTTAGATATATTATCCCGGCGACACTGCGCGGTCTGGGAGTCTATATCGCCAGTTCTGCCGGATTCGTGATCATCCTGTGGGGGCTGGGGCTTGAACTCACACCGACGCTGGTATTGCAGGCGGTATTCATCAACGGCGTGACCACCGCGATTGGGGCACTTAGCTTCGTCCCGAACGGGGCTGGCATCACGGAGATCTCAACCACCGCCATGCTGGAAGCGATTGTCATGCCGGGCAGCAGCGGTTTCACACTGGGGACGGCGGCAGCGGCAGCCCTGCTTCAAGGCTTCTTTCACAAGTGGTTCCGGGTGCTGCTGGGGCTGGTGGTCGCGGTGATCTTCCGCAATCGCCTGCTGAGCGATGATCTGAATACCGCACTGGAAGCCGCCGAAAAAGAACGTGCCGAAAAAGAACATATCAAACCGGGCGTGATGCGTGTTTCGGCACTGGAATCCCCGGTACAGAGAGGAAACTGAGGCTTTAATGCAATCAACGCAACCGACACAACCGTTACAGGATCGCTCGTCAGACGCGGTGTGGAATGTCGAACTGCACAGTCACACCCACTGGTCAAAGGACTGTGTGGTCGCTTTCGAGAAGATCATCCGTATCTGTGAAAAGCGGGGACTGCACCGAATCGCGATCACCGATCACAATACGGCTGACGGCGCACTTGCCATGCAGAAAATCGCGCCGGAGCTGGTGATCGTCGGTGAAGAGATCATGACGACACAGGGCGAACTGCTCGGCTATTATCTGAAGGAAACCATCCCGGCAGGTTTAACGCCGCAGGAAACCATCCGTGAACTGCGAAATCAGGGCGCGGTGATCAGCGTGTCGCATCCGTTCGACCGGCTGCGGAAAGGCGCATGGGAAGAAGCAGACCTGCGGACGATCATCGATCAGGTGGACGCCATCGAGACCTTCAATGCGCGCTGTCTGTTCATGGAAGATAACCTGAAGGCGATGGCCTTTGCCGATCAGCATGGGCTTCTGGGGACGGTGGGCAGCGACGCACATACAGCGGTAGAATACGGGATGGCGTATGCCCGCCTGCCCCGCTTTGAAAATCATCCACAGGATTTCCTGCGGGCGCTGCGTGAGGCGCAGCATGTCACCAACCTGAGTTCGTGGTTTGTCCATCTGGGCAGCACTACGGCTAAATGGTACAAGAAGCTGGGCCTGTATCCCCGTGCATGGCCGGGTGGATGAGAGTAGGGTCTTATGGTGTGATGGCGGTGCCAGAGACCAGCGGACGGTTGAAAGCGGTCTCCAGAATCTGACCACCGATGGCGGCGACTTCCGTCGGGTTATCGACATTTTCCAGCACCAGTGAGACGACAATCCCCTGCCGCACGCCGGTGATCACATACCCGTTGAACCATGAGTAGGTGTTCTCTCCGGAATAGGCCAGCCCGACATGTCCGCCGACATTCATCCCGGCACGTGCTGCACGGGTGGCCGCGCCCAGTGTGGTCGCAGATCGCAGCATCTCCTGAAGGCGGCGGCTGGTATGTGCGGTCGTAATCGGTCGGGTCGGCGCGATAATCGTCACCGGTGTGAAGGTCGTATCACCGGGCTGGCGCACGCCGGACAGGATGATCGGCATGGGCGCATTCCCCTCATTGACAATGGATGCCGTCGCGACCGCCAGATCAAGTGGTGACAGCGTGATCGAACCCTGTCCCAGGATATTCTCAAGTGTCATCACCGTCTGCGGGGGAACGAGTGTACCGTCCCCTGTGAGCGCATCATCTTCGGAGGCAGGTGTCACTTCTTCGGTCAACAGGATCTCATCAGCCACCACGACCGGTATCTGCTGATCGAAGCCCGGCAGGGTATAGCGCTGGTCTAATCCGTAGAGGTCATAGACTTCCTGAAATGGCGCAGCGCCGAGTTCCTGAGCGAGATTGACAAACGGCGCAGGGCAGCCAAATGCAAGGCTTTCGCTCAACACCAGACGGTCAGCAGGTGGACGCTGTGCGCAGCGCAGCGTGACGTTATCCAGTTCAATCGGCTGAGAGGCACCGGGCTGAAGTTCATCGACCGGCACATTGCGAATCAGCGCTGCTGTCATCAGGATCGGCTGGAGCGCACTTCCGGGCTGATAGCGCCCCTGAACGGCACGGTTGAAGAACGGGTTATCAGGATCATTCACCAGTGTGTCCCACTGCGCGTCCAGTGTGCTGGGATCGTAGGTCGGCAGGCTGACCAGCGCCAGCACTTCACCATCCGGGACGGACAGCACGACCGCCGCACCCTTGTAATCCCCGATCGTTTCGACGACCTTCTGCTGAATGACGAGATCCAGTGTCAGGCGGATATCCGAGCCATACTGTGGCTGATGCAGCCAGTTCTGGGCGAAGAATGTCGAGAAATCCTGTTCAATTTCGCTGCCGCGCAGCAGATCATGATAAGCCGCTTCGATCCCACCCTGACCGTAACGCAGGCTGTAATACCCCAGAACGCTGTTCATCGACGGTTCGAGATAGGTCCGTGTCGCCCGGCCCCTGATCGCGGCGCTCGATATCACCAGCGGCTCTTCGAAGCGATCCATGATACTGCCGCGCACAATCGACGCCTCTTCTTCAAACAGGCGTGGATTGTCCTCACGCGCCAGCAGGGTTTCTTCCCCTTCAACTGCCCAGTAAGCGGCAGCCAGCAGAATCAGAAAGAAGGCGATGGTAAAGCCATAAATCAGGCGCTGAATTTCACGGGTAAAGGGCATGGTTTCAGTATTTCTGGACTTTTAGCACTTATGCATCCGGGGTATCCGGGGTGGACAGGCGCAGCAGCAGGCCGATCATTATAAACGAGATCAGGAGCGAACTCCCCCCATAACTGACAAATGGCAGGGTGACGCCGGTCAGCGGTACCAATTTCAGCACGCCGCCCATAATCATCACCGCCTGCACTGCCAGCATCATCGACAGCCCAACTGCCAGCAGCGCCGAGAATGGCCGATCCTGTTGAAGTGCGCCGACGCGGAAGCCACGAATCGTGATCACGGCAAAACAGGTCACGATCATGGCGACACCGAGCAGTCCCCATTCCTCCGCCGCCGCCGCAAAGATGAAATCAGAATGCACCACCGGGATTACAATCGGCAGACCCTGTGCGATGCCCTGTCCGAAGATATGCCCAGAGGCGAAGGCCATCAGGCTCTGTACAATCTGATAGGCGTTTCCGTCCGCATCCAGCCATGGATTCAGCCAGATGTCCACGCGAAGCTCTACCACCGAGAATAGTCGATAGGCGGTAAAGCCTGCGATCAGGACCAGTATAAAGCCGCCGACCAGTACACTGGCATATCCGCTGGCGACATAAATCAGCAGCAGGAACACGATAAAGAACAGCATGGCTGTCCCCAGATCGCGCTGCCAGATCAGGACAATCACAGAAAGCGCCCACATCAGCAGCACGGGGCCGATGACACGCGGCAGAAACCAGACACGGCGCTGGCTGTCTTCAGCAATCGACGCCCGCAGGATGGGATACTGCTCTGCCAGATAGCTTGCCAGAAAAGCGACGAGAATCACTTTGAGCAGTTCTGAAGGCTGGATATGCAGATTACCGATGTTCAGCCAGAGGCGCGGTGCTAATGTCGATCCGGTGGGATTGGTCCCGAACAGAATCGTGCTGGACAGCAGAATCAGGCCGACGAGCAGCAGCACATAGCGATACTGTTTCAGCCAGCGAATCAGAATGCCCTGCAGCGCCGTCAGCAGCAGGGCCACCGTTGCGACAATCAGCCACAGGATCTGACGGTCGGCAAAGTGCGGGGCGAGACGGTCAATCAGCACCAGTCCACTGCCAGAGAGAAACATCGGGATAGCAAACAGAAATGGATCATGCTGCGGCAGCCTGCGTTCCAGCAGCAGATGTGCGCCGAATGCACACAGTATCCAGATGAGGGGCCGCAGCCACAGCTTCAGCTCCATCGGCCCTCTCAAAATGGACAGTGAAACATAATTGACCAGCAGAAAGGCAGCGGCAATCAGCAGCAGGGTGCGCTCGGTACGGTGCGCCCGAATGAACTCCTGTTCTTCGGGTGCGATGTCTTCGATAAAGGTATCGCTAACACCCATTTGCAATTACCATCTCAATCACCTGTCGGCACGATTGAACCATCAGGCCAACTACTGAATAAACCGATCCCCCAGCAGCAGCGAAAGCCGTTCGCGTACTTCAGAGGAAATCGCCTGCGGAGCGGTCATAACCGCATAATCCAGCGTATGGTGGGCGGGATAATCGGCTGTTTCGTCAAGCTGTTCGACCATGAGCGACAGCGTCTCCTGCACATTCTGGATATTGCGGTGCATGGTCTCCATGACGATTTCAGCCGTCACGGGATCGTTGCTCTCATGCCAGACATCGTAATCGGTGATATGGGCGATCACGCCGTAGGCGATTTCAGCTTCTGCTGCGAGGAAGGCTTCGGGCGCGGTCGTCATCCCGATGATGCTGCATCCCCACTGGCGATAGATGTGGCTTTCGCCTTTGGTGCTGAAACGCGGGCCTTCGATGATGATAAATGTCCCGCCCTGTCTGGCCTGTGAGCCTTCAACCCGGAGCGCGGCATCATAAAGCTGACGGCTTAACTCCGGGGACAGCGGATCAGCCACAGAAACATGGCCGACGAGTCCGCTTTCGAAAAAGGTACGCCCCCCACGTTCGGATTTCGTATGGTCAAAGATCTGGTCGGGGATCAGGATGGAGCCGGGCGGGATCTCTTCCTTCAGCGAACCACAGGCATTGACCGCGATAATAAAGCGCACGCCGAGCTTTTTGAGGGCATAAATATTGGCGCGGTACGGGACTTCGCTGGGGGTATAGTAATGGCCTTCACCGTGACGCGGCAGAAACGCCACCCGCTTGCCGCGCAGCGTACCGATCACAATATCCGCACTGGGTTTGCCGTAGGGTGTATCAATCGAGACGGACTCTTTGTTGGTGATTTCCGGCATATTGTACAGACCAGAGCCGCCAATCACACCAATTGCAATTTTTTCCATGGGGACACATTCCTTGTAAGTGGAGAGAATCCGTTAATTTTGTTGCGGTTTACAGCGCATCTGATCGTCTAGAGTTCCAGATCAAGCCGCAAGCGCGCCTGACCGACGCCGATCACATCGCCGTCGGTGATAATCACGCTGCGATTGATCAGCACACCATTCAGCAGCGTGCCATTACGACTATTGCGATCTTCCAGCCACCACTGACCACGGCGCAGGGCGATCAGCGCGTGTTCGTTGCTGGCGAAGTTATCATTAATGACAATCGTATTGGTGGGCGCTCGGCCAAGTGTGGTAATCGGCAGTAAGGGATAGACATCACCGGTCAGCACATAGCTTTCGTCGATTTCACGCATCGCCACCAGGCTGCCATACACCCGCCGGTTAGACTGGAGCTGACTGAGTGTGGTTCGATAATCCCGCCATAGTGACCAGAAGATCACTCCTGCCATCGAGAGCAGCAGCAGTGCCGCAATCAGGCGTAATACAAACAGCACCACTGCGATTTCCAAAAAATGCCACCTTAAACCACGGGATCAAGGGTATCTGTTTGAGAAAGCGGGTCATCCTCATCGTGCGAAACATCTTCCATGTAGATAAGCTGTGACTTTCCCAGAAGGATGACATCTCCGGCCTGCAACTGATGTTCCCGGACACGCACGTTATTCACAAAGGTCCCGGCCTGACTGTGGACATCGAACAGCATGTACTTGCCAAACCGTTTGCGAAGCTGTAAATGATGCCGAGAGACATAAGGATCATCGAGAATAATATCGTTATCCCGATAGCGACCGATATTGATGATGTCCTTGTCCAACCGAAAAGACCGATCACTGCTTACCAGCAGATAGGCGTTCACATCTGAATGCTCCGTCCGGACTGGTATCATGACACGCTGCATGGCAGCGGTACTGTTCTCAGGTTTATCACTGTGGACAGCCTGTACCGCGATATGGTTACGTTCCATTGACGGATCGCTTACGAATTCAATCGCCGGCGTATTGAGCAGTCGATAACCGGTTTGGGTTGCAAGCGTAATCACATGCTGGCTCAGCTTCTGTGCCAGTGTGGGATGATTGGCCGTCAGATACTCGTAAATCGGTGAGCTAAGGCTGATCTGATACACATCCGGCGCGAATGGGCGATGATCTGCCCCATGGCGGACACGTACCCCCTGCTCCATCGCACGCGCCAGTTGCAGCGCGATATCATGGGCCTGTATCTTTTTACCGAAGAAGTTCGCAAAGGCGTTTTCAACCAAACGCTCGATGTTCGCTTCGAATCGTGAGAGAAGTTCTTCATTCATAAGCGACATTATAGCGAAGGGCACGAAACCCGACAATCCGCTGTCCTCTGGCTCACTATCGATGATCTGAATAGAAAGAGCGGGCACAAACCCGCTCCTTCTATCTGTATCGGTTCGTGTTTCCGGCTTATGCTTCCGGTTTTACACGTTATGTCAGAACGGGTCGAAGCGCAGTGACAGATTCGGCACGTTATCTGTCCAGACGGCAAAGGTTTCGAATCCGGCTGGATTGGCTTCACGTTCCGCCTGAAGCCACTGCTGGGCATCGCGGCTGTAGATCTGCTCTAACTGGGCTTCCTGAATCGGGCGCTGTTCACGGGCGCGCACCTGAATGATGTGGAAGCCGAATTCGCTTTCCACCGGCCCCACGACTTCGCCAATCGGCGCGGTCTCGACCGCTTCGGCGAACTCGGTTACAAACTGGAAGGTCGGATTCCAGCCCAGTTCACCGCCCTGCGCACCGGAGCCAGTGTCAACAGAGACGGACTGTGCCAGCGATGCAAAGGACTCGCCTGCCTGAAGCGCTGCGAGAACATCCTGTGCTTCTTCTTCAGTGGCGACCAGAATATGACGGGCATCGACATGCGGTGCGGTGCTGCCTTCTTCGCCCAGATTCTGTGCTGCCAGCGTCTGGCCGAGCTTCTCGCGCAGCAGCTGATAGCGGAAGTAGGCATTAATTGCCTCATCATCCACCCGTGCATTACCGCGAAGACGGTTCAGGAATTCATCGCGGCGGGTCTGGAAGTTGCCCTGCACTTCGGTGACGCTCAGGGTCGGTACCAGTTCGGTGGGGATCGCCGTAATCGCCAGATCGCCTGCTGCGGCAGCCTCATCGGTTGCAGCCGCTTCTTCGGTCACTGCTGCTTCTTCAGTGCTGACCACTGCTGCCGGGTCGATTGTCGGTGTGAGTGAAGGCGTCGGAGAGACCAGCGGAGTCGGGCTGGCAGTCGGTGAAGCGGTCGCGGTCGGGTCTACCCCGATCTGTGCCACCTGTTCAGCATCATAGCCGATGTACTCGTTAATCTTCTCCTGGATCTCTTCATCGCTGACGGTGATGCCCAGTTCGGCGGCTTCCGCTTCAATCAGACGATCATCGATCAGATCACTCAGCACGCGGTTGGCGAGTGTATCCGGGAACTGGAGTTCATTGGCCCATGTGCTGTACGGTGGCTGATTGGCGAGCTGGCTGTACGCCTGATTGATGTCGCCGCCGGTAAAGGAAGCAAAATCATTGATGGCGTTGCTCAACTGAATCGTTTGAAGCTCATGTTCGAGACGAACACGCTGCTGGAATTCGCCAACGGTGACGGTTTGATCGCCGACACGCGCTACCGCCTGATTGGGGCGATACAGCATCTCATAGGCCAGAGCAATCAGGATGAGCACCACGATCACGCCGGCTGCGATAGCGGTCCCAAGCAGGATCTGACGCTGAAGCTTCGCTTCCCGCTCTGCCCGTGTACGATACTGCGCGGCCTTGGTGGTCACGGGTGTTTTCGCACGTGGATATTTTGACGCAGGCGTTGTCTCAACAACGGGGTCTGTCTGCTGCTCGCCGCTGCCGGGTGCCCCGGTCGATTGGCGCTTTTTTGCCATAAATTCGGTCTCCTAATTACAAAATGGGGCAAACCGCTGCCCCATCCCATGTCAGTAAGTAATCGAAATGTGCCACGCGTGCCGTGAATGCAGCGCAGGCTTTAGTCACCACCCGAGATGTACGGCAGCAGAGCGAGATGACGCGCACGCTTGATCTCGCGGGCCAGTTCACGCTGGCAGCGAGAGCAGTTACCCGTCTGGCGGCGCGGCTTGATCTTGCCGGACTCGGTCACGTAGCGGCGCAGGGTGTCGATGTCCTTATAGTCGAAGCACTTCCCTTCGGGGCAGTATGTCCCCTGACGGCGGCCACGTCCACCACGACGCATGCCACGGTCACCACCGCGATCGCCACGGTCACCACGATCGCCACGGTCGCCGCCACGGTCGCCGCCGCGATCGCCTGCGCGTTGTTCACCACGTTCACTACCGCGATCTTCTTCTTCATCGTCACCACGACGTTCACGCCGACGTGCGCGGTTATCATCACGCGCTTCTCTTGCTGCTCTTTCGTCACGTTCCATTACAGTTTAGTCTCCTGACTTGCTCGATCTGTGTTATTGTGTCTGAATTCTGGTTCAGAAAAGTGTCTGTGTACTGGTTGGCTGTCCGGCTATCCGGCTATCCGGCTCCGGCTGTCAGCGGTACGGGGATCTGTGGGGCGCTCTATGCCTGTCTATGACGCTAGAACGCGTAATCCCCCCCATCGTCATCAAAGTGATAGTCGGATGTATCGGTATGACTGCTGGTGCGCCGCTCGCCTAACAGGATCATTTCGTTAGCAACGAGTTCGGTACGGAAATGTTTCTTGCCGTTTTCATCTTCCCAGCCGCGTGTCTGCAAGCGGCCTTCGATGTAAACCTGCTGGCTTTTGGAAAGGTGCGACTTGCAGATTTCAGCCAGATCGCCCCATGCCACCACGTTAAACCACTCGGTTTCCTCACGGCGTTCACCCTCAGCAGATGTCCAGGAGCGATTGGTTGCCACACTGAAACTGGTTACCGGCCTGCCGCTGGGGGTGTAGCGCATCTCCGGCTCACGTCCAACATACCCAATGATCATGACTTTGTTCAGTCCGCGAGCCATACCGCCCTCCCTTAACGTCTTTCTATACACCGTTCATTACGGAAGTGAACAGTGCCTCTACTCTACTGACTGCTATTCGTCTTTGCGAATCAGCAGATAACGC
Organism: uncultured Anaerolineaceae bacterium; assembly: GCA_964395665.1. Classification (GTDB taxonomy): domain Bacteria; phylum Chloroflexota; class Anaerolineae; order Aggregatilineales; family Phototrophicaceae; genus JAEZAF01. Next base: position 3,567 of record CAYNDH010000070.1, on the reverse strand, counting down.
AGCACGTTGGGGGCCAGACGCAGGTTGCGCTCCAGCTCATCCAACCCAGCCGGATCGAAGGCGGATTCCATCAGGATGTAAAACCCTTCGCGCTGGCGGTCAATTTCGTATGCCAGACGGCGGCGGCCCCAACGGTCAATCCGGTTGACGGTGCCATGATCGTCAGCTTCGACCCATGCTTTGACTTCATCAATCTGGGCATTGAGGGCTTCTTCGTTGGCCTCAACACGCAGGACGACTGTCAGTTCGTAATCTCGCTTCAAGGTAAGTTATCCCTTTCCCTGGATTAGCCCCACCCGGCACAGGGCGCACCGGTATGAAGCGGAAAGTAAAAAGAGCGCGTGATTGCGCTGAAACGGCGTAATGCTACCTGAGTGCGATTTAATTAGCAATTGTGGATTTCGAAACCGCTGCCTGTTCCATAGCAATCCGCGAACTGGTCAGGGCCAGCGCGACCACCAGCCAGAACAGCGTAATTGATGCCTGAAAATCGATACGGAAATAATACAGATCACCAATCCCGTTGACCAGCGCAGCCACCAGTGCGGCATGAAAGCCGAGATGAATTGCGTCGAGTTCGGCATTCTCCCGGGCGTATCGCCATGCGGAGACACCGTAGACAAAAACGCCGATCATCGTCACTGCATAGATCGCCACGCCCATCAGCCCGATCTGATTCGCCATGATCAGATACATACTGGCGACATCGGTGTACAGATTGATTGACGGTGTGCCTGTGAAACCGACGCCGAAAAACGGATACTGGCTGATGAGGTTGAGCGCATCGCCATACTCGCCGATACGCATCTGGGTGGCAAGGTCGCCAGCGGTGAAAGCATCAATGAAGCGCTCGACATAACCCTGAAACTGCGGAATCAGCAGCACGACCGCCCCCGCCGCGAACATGATCGGCAGAAAGCGGCGGTAGCGCACAACCGCGATCAGGAAGAGGCCGATGCCGAACGCCGCCATTGAAGTGCGCGAATAGGTGAGGAACAATCCGGCGGCCACCAGCCCAAGGACGATCATCGTCAGCCAGCGGTAGCGCAGCACCGGCTTTCTGGCGAAGACCTGCGGCGCGATCATGGTGGCGGCAATCGCAAACGCCCCACCGAGCGTGTTCGGATCAACCCATGTACCAATCGCACGTTCGGCCAGCGCCGGGTTGGATTCGATATAGCGGATCACACCGCTGCCGGGATAGCCGATGCGCGTCAGCACCAGCAGCAGCCGTTCGCTGGTGTCATCCGGCAGCGCGTAGAGTATCAGCACGATGGCCGCCTGAAGGCCGATGGCGATCAGCACGACCAGCACCAGACGGCGCAGAATGGCCGGATCGTGCAGCAGATCCACCAGAATAAATACCAGACTGATGCTCAACAGCGTCTCTGCAAACTGGCGCAGGATATTGGTTGTGGGGGGGGCATAGCGCAGGCCAAGGACGAATGTCAGCACCAGCCACATCACATAGACCAGCAGCAGCAGGTGAACCGGTGTCAACTGGATACGCCGCCGACGGCCAGACATCCACTGAAACAGATAGACCAGCACAAATGCACCAATCGCGGCATCCAGCAGCGTCGGTGTGAAGACCAGTTTGAACGGGAACGTCCCGAACGGCAGCAGAAACAGCACCGCGATCAGGCCGTAAAGCGCCGCCGAGATACTCGTCAGGATGTAAACAGCCGCCAGTCCACCAAGCACAGCCCCCGCCGTGATCACCGGGCCAAGCAGCGTAACCGCAAGCCCGATCACCGCGCCCGACAAACCGATCAGAATCCCGATCAGCAGGGCGTACCAGCGGCGGTCAAGCCCCAGCAGCCAGTTCTGAAGGGCATCAGGATTTTGCATCACTTATTCGCCTCATCGTCCGAAAGACCGTGACAAACGCCACACCACTTAAGCCGATCCACGTCACAAGACTGATTACCGCGCCGATGCGGTAGGTCACTGGATCATAAATCAGCGTAACGGTGCTTTCTCCAGCCGGGACCGGGACCGCTGATAATCCACCATAGGCCCGCAGGATCGGCGTGCGCTGGTGATTGACATCCGCAGTCCAGCCGGGGTAATCGACATGCGCCAGTGACAGGATACCCGGCTGCGGTGTATTCACAATCACGGTTATTAATTCTGGCTCATAGCGCACAATCGTCGCACCCGCCCCCGCTGGCCGTTCATCCAGTGCATCGGGCAGATCAACACCGGGATCAGTTTCCAGCAGGATGCTCTCGCGTGCATCAAATTTGGCATCGGCCAGCACCTGTCGCGCTTCTGCATCATTTTCGACGATCTGCACCTGATATACCAGATGCGCGTATGGGCGCTGTGCTGTCAGGCGGTGCAGTTTGACCGGGCCGCGCTCATCCGCGCCTTCAGCCAGCACAATACCGGGGACATTCAACGCGTCCCAATCAGAATAGACATAGCGCACCGAAAACAGTTCCCATGCGATCTCATCCGGCAGTCCCTGCTCGATAATCTGCTGGACATCGGTCAGAAACAGCGGGCTGATCCCCTGAATATCGGCCAGACCGTACAGACTGCCAAAATTGCCACCCAGCACCCGCAGACCGTCTACCCGAAACGGCAGGTCGTGATCTTCCAGCGGGATTTGCAGCAGCGGATTCGGAACAAGCTGTTCATCGGGCGGAATTGGATCATAATTGGACGGTGCATGGAACCCGACGATAAACAGTTCCGCTACTGCTACGATCAGCAGACCGATCCGCAAACGCGGCTGTCTGAAAGCAGCGGGGATCAGCCACAGCAGCAGCGCGGCAGCACCATAAAATACAATCAGCGCCTTGATCATGGCATTTCGGTCTGTCGGCTGCGGATAATCGGCACGAGCCAGCAGCAGGACAGGTATCCCAAGGACAGCGGTAACGATCAGAATGTGCGCTGTCACTTTCTGACGATCCGAAGCGCGGAAAAGTGCAGCGGCTCCAAGCCCAGCCAGCACCGCCAGACTGTGAACCACCAGATAGGCGAAGCGTTCCTGCCCCCGGAAGAAGCGCAGCCCCGGCAGCAGTTCATAGCCGATATGATACAGCGGGGTCGCACCGCCAAAGCTGAACAGCAGCGCGATCAGCGCCACCGCCGCCCAGAACCACATCTGCCGGTCGGCCACATGCCCACGCCAGAAGCCCACCAGCGCCAGCATTAGCCCGGTCAGGCCGATATACAGCGGCGAAAACAGGCTGATGACGCCCGGAAACCAGAACTGGACGACATCACGGAACGGAAAGCCGCTGCTCTTGCTGGCGAGATCCAGATCACTACGCGAAGTCATCAGCAGATATTCGAAACCCGGCAGCAGCGTGACGGCCACCACGCCGACGGTCACGAGTCCCAACACCATCAGCCCGATCAGGAAGAACGCCAGACGCAACCTGTGCTGGATACAACGGAAGATCAGATAAGCGACGGCCAGATAGGTCAGAAACCAGCTTGTCTGCGGATGCCCAGCCATCCACGACAGGCCGAGCGCCCACCCACCTAAAATCAGCCACAACCAGCGCTGATGAGTCGATGTTCGCGTGGCCTGATAAATACCGAGAATCA
>CAYNDH010000069.1:3922-20809 GCA_964395665.1 uncultured Anaerolineaceae bacterium | reverse complement strand
AATGCTGGTGAACTTGTCGTTGCGCAGCATTTCTTCGCTGATCAGCAGCGCGTCTTCATAGTTACCGCCGTCCCATGACAGGAAGGCCGCCAGCACGTTGTGGCCCAGCGCAAGGCTTCCCAGATAGGTCGATGAGCTGTCGGCGATGATCTGGCCCTTCTCGATGATCTGGCCCTTACGCACAACCGGACGCTGGTCGATACAGGTAGACTGGTTCGAGCGGTCATACTTGCGCAGGCGGTGGATGTAATCCTCACCGTTTTCCATACGGATCACGATGCGTTCACCCTGAACGCTGATGACTTCACCCGGAACATCCGAGACGAGGACCTGACCACTGTTATAGGCGGCCTGATTCTCCATACCGGTGCTGACAATCGGGATGTCCGGACGCAGCAGCGGGACGGCCTGACGCTGCATGTTCGAACCCATCAGGGCGCGGTTGGCATCGTCATGCTCAAGGAAGGGGATGAGCGCAGCGCTGATACCGACGATCTGACGCGGCGCGATGTCCATATAGTCAATGCGCTGCACGGGGACCGTCAGGAATTTCTGGTAATGACGGGCCGAGACACGCGGCGTGATGATCTGGCCGAGTTTGTCGGTGAGGGCGTTGGCCTGTGCGATCACGAAGTTATCTTCACGATCTGCCGACATGTACTCGATTTCCGGTGTCACAAACGGCACCACCGGGACAGACTGAATATTCGCCTTGATCAGTTTCTGAATCAGGGCTTCATCGGCGACATCACCTTCGCTGGCGATGACCTTTTCGTTTTTGTCTTCGACATCGTCGCGGATGGTGCGACCGAGCAGGCGCGAATCATCCGGCGCAAGGAATTTTACAACCTTACGGTAAGGCGTCTCGACAAAGCCGTACTCGTTGACACGAGCGTAGCTGGCGAGACGACCAATCAGACCGATGTTCGGGCCTTCCGGCGTTTCCACCGGGCAGATGCGGCCATAATGGCTGTGGTGAACGTCACGGACATCGAAGCCTGCACGCTCACGACGGAGACCACCCGGCCCAAGCGCCGACAGCGTGCGCTTGTGCGTGAGTTCGGTCAGCGGGTTGGTCTGTTCCATGAACTGCGAGAGCTGCGAAGAACCGAAGAACTCGCGGACGGAAGCGACCACCGGGCGGATATTCACCAGCGCGACCGGCGTCACATTGTCCGCCTCACGGATCGACATACGTTCCTTGACCACACGCTCGGTGCGGCGCAGGCCGATACGCAGTTTATTCTGGATCAGTTCGCCGACGGTCTTGACGCGGCGGTTGCCGAGATGGTCAATATCATCCGGCTCGACCTGGCCGTTGTTGATATTGATCATGCGCTCGACCAGCCTGATGATGTCATGCTTGGTAACGGTGCGCACCTTACGGTTTACAATGCCTTCAAGCTGAAGGCGCTGGTTGAGCTTGTAACGACCGACGCGCTCAAGGTCATAGCGGCGCTGATCGAAAAGCTGTGTGACAAGGTATTCACGGGCGTTATCCAGCGTAGGCGGATCACCCGGACGCATACGGCGGTAGAATTCGAGCAGGGCGGCCTGTGCAATCGTCTGGTCGCGCTTGAGTTCCAGTACCGGCTCGGCCTTGATAGTGCTGACCAGATACTGATGATCCGGGTTGTTGTCGGCATCCTGATACAGCGCGATCAGTTCTTCGTCGGTGCCTTCCTTGATGGGGGTCTGATCGTCCGACAGAGCATCAGGAACAGCAGCCAGTGCACGCAGCAGCAGCGTCACCGGGATGGTGCGCTTGCGATTGAATTTCAGCATAATAGTATCGCTCTTGCGCGTTTCAAATTCCATCCACGCGCCGCGATCCGGGATCAGTTTCGAATTAGACAGGCGACGGCCAGTGGTGCGATCTTCTTCGGCGGCGAAATAGACACCGGGCGAACGGATCAACTGACTGACGACGACGCGTTCTGTCCCGTTGATGATGAAGGTCCCCTTATCCGTCATAATGGGGAAATCCCCCATAAAGATGTCGGATGTGATGACGCGGTCACCTTCTTCACGGTTGACTAACGCAACACGGACATGCAGCGGCGCGGCGTAGGACATATCGCGCTCGATGCACATCTCTTCACTATATTTGGGTTCCTCAAACCAGTACTTAAGGCCGAATTGTTCGGCTTCGGGGCTGTTACCGGGGAAGTACAGGCGCAGATTGCCATTGAAGCTTTCAATCGGGCTGATTTCGTCGAAAAGCTCTTTCAGGCCTTCTTCCAGAAACCATTGAAACGACTGCAACTGCACTTCAATAAGCGAAGGAAGCTCCTGCACATCGGCGGTCCGGGCGTAAGACTTGGTATTGAAGTACTCGTTGTGTTTACTTGTAAACAACGCGCCGCTCCTCAAACTGCTTTGCTTATCAGACGGGCAAGTTAAGACACACACCCAGCATCACTAACTGCGAGTGTATCCCTTAAATAGAATGAAACAACCCTTTGGTGCCAGATCTGTGTTTGCAGTGTATGCCGAAGCAACCGCTGCACAGCAGCATGGCACGGTAAAAGGGCTGCAGGTGAAGATTTGCATATGGATGAAATATTCGTCGACGGTTGAGGATTTCGTGAAGGCGTATTTTATCGCAAAAGGCTGGCGAATGTCAAGCACGAATAATATTTGGGGTGCATTTCACTGACAGATAAGGTGTAAAATGTTCTGTGAAAAATTCAGCACTACATGTGGTATATCAGAATATTTCAGCATACTGGAGCATACGGAAACCAGCTCATGAGCGAATATCAGTATTATGAATTTCAGTCACTGAATCATCCACTGTCGGTAACGGCGCTGTCTGAGATGAAAAACCTTTCTTCTCGTGTTCAACTGAGCGCGAACAGTGCCAGCTTTGTGTACAGTTATAGCGGTTTTCGGGGCGATCCCTATGAAATACTGACGAAATACTTCGATGTCATGCTCTATATCACCAATTGGGGGACCCGCCAGTTGATGTTTCGCTTTCCGGCGGATGCGATCCCTGCGGCAGTCAAAGAGGCTTACCAGTACGCGGAATATATGGAATGGTCCACAAGCGGCAAGTACGAGATTCTGGATATCCGGCTGGAAATGGAAGAGAGCTTCGGTTGGGTAGAAGGAGAAGGCCTGCTGAGGGGCATTGCACAGGTACACAACGACATCCTGCGCGGTGATTATTGCAGCCTGTACCTTGCATGGCTGATGGTTGCGGTACAGGAGCTTGATATTCTGGAAGATGATGAAGACCTCACAGAACCGCCCCTTCCCCCCGGTTTGCGCGGGCTGTCACCTGTTTTAAAGAACTTCGCAGATTTCTTCGAGATCGATATTGATCTTGTCCACGCTGCCGCAAAGGACAGCCCAAGGCACAGTCCGTCAGAAGGACAACCGAGTGACTATCTCGCACATCTGCCGGATAATGAGAAACTGGATTTTCTGAAGCGTTTACTGGCGGGAGAGACTCATCTGGATATTGCACTGCTAAAACGCCTGCGGGAAGTCTCCGGTGCCGATTTTATGCCTCTGTCAACCACCGGAGAACGCCGTACCATCCGGCAGTTGATGGGGCAATCCGTACAGGTCGAACAGGAACGCCTTGAAAAAGAGAGACAGCAGGCAGAAGTCGCACGCAAAAAACATCTCGAGACGATCGCCAAAGTGGAAGATCAGTATTGGGTACTGATACCAGAGCTTATCGAGCAGAAACGCACCGATACTTACAAAGAGGCAGTCCAAATGCTGAAAGACCTGCACGATCTGGCAGAAGAGCGAGGACAATTAGCCGAATTTCAAGCCCGGATACAAAATATTCTGGAGACCTATCCCACGCTGCGTGGTTTGCACAGGCGGCTGGATGAGGCCGGCCTCTCTCCACGTTAGCCGAAGTGGGACTGCATCTGGATAAACTGATCATTCAGTGAATAAACCGCTGTAGGGAGTATCGTCAGAAGAATTACAGGCTTTTGTGGCTTTCAATCGCTGAAAACCTCAACGTTTGTAGTACGTTAGGTTGCTTGACGCATCTGTGACAACTCCCTACAATGAAAAGATCAAGAATTACTTGATTATTTGCCGAAATTTTACGGAGTGTTCACGCTATGGTGCTAGGGCCAGAGCAACTTTTAGTGATCGTGGGCGCTGTCGTGATTGCGCTGATGATTGTATTCATTGGGGTGATCAGCGCACGTTCCGAACGCGATCTGGTCGAAGACCGTCTTGCCAGCTATTCCGGTGATGTCTATGAACCGATCACAGCAGAAGACAGCGGCGAAGACGAGCGGCCCAAGGACACGGCACTGCTTCGCGGTGTAGACAATATGCTTGCCGAACGACGGTTTGGCAAGAAGTGGCGCTTACAGCTCTCTCGTGCTGACCTGCGCCTGACGGTAGCAGAGTTCGCCGCCCTGCATGTGATCAGCATGGCTGGTTTCTTCATGGCGGGATATTTCCTGCTGTTCCAGGGTGATATGATCTTTTCCATCGTCATGGCCTTCATCGGCTTCTTCGCGCCGCGTATTTTCGTCTCCCGCAAAATCAGCAAGCGCCTGATCGCATTCGAAACACAGCTCCCTGATACGCTTGGCCTGTGGGTGAATGCGCTGCGCTCTGGTTACAGTGTTCTGCAGGCGATGGAAGCGATCTCGCGTGATGCCCCTGAACCGACCAAAGCGGAATTCAAGCGCGTGGTGCAGGAAATCCAGCTTGGCATCGATATGTCGGATGCGCTGGCGCACATGCTTGACCGTGTGGAAAGCGATGACCTTGACCTGGTGGTGACGGCGGTCAATATCCAGCGCGAAGTCGGTGGTAATCTCTCCGAAATTCTGGAAGTGATCGCCGGGACGATCCGCGAGCGTATCAAGCTGAAGGGCGAGATCCGCGTGCTGACGTCTCAGGGACGTATCACCGGCCTGCTGATCAGCTTCCTGCCGATTGCCCTGGCGCTGTTCCTGAATATGATCAATCCCGGTTATATGGGCGAGATGTTCACCAATCGTCTGTGCGGCTGGCCGATGCTCGGCGCAGGTCTGGCACTGATTGGTATCGGTACCGCCATGATTCAGAAGATTGTCGATATTGAGATTTAGACCGTTCGGTAAGGGGCTGGCGTTTCGACGTGATTATCCGCCGTGCCAGCACCGGTGTATCGAGTTAGAAAGGAGCATTTCGGCTTCCTGATCTGCCGAATATATCTATGGACCCTATTCTTCTAGGTATTCTTGTTGTTGTCGCCTTACTGGTGATCGCCGGACTTGTCTATATCGGCCTGCGTGAAGATCGCGGGCGTGATCCATTGCAGGATCGGCTGGCGATGTACGGCGACCGTGAACTGCCGGACTCGTTGGAAGAGGTCGAGCTTCAGTTATCGTTTAAGGATCGTGTGCTGATCCCGCTGGTGCGACAGTTCGCCGCCATCACCACGCGGTTTACACCGCAGAAACAGCTTGAAAGCACACGTCGCCAGCTTGAACTGGCAGGCTCCACGAATGATCCGACCATCTTCTTCACCATTCGTGTGGTGCTGATTTTCGTATTCTTCTTCATCGGCGCCTTTCTGTTCCTTGGCCCGCCCAAGCTGCTGGTTGGAGATGATCGTTTAAAGGCAATCGGCGCGACCTTTGCCACCGCGATCTTCGGGTTTTACCTGCCGGTCCTTCTGCTTCGCAGCCGCATCCGCCGCCGTCAGGACAGTATCATCAGAGCGCTGCCAGATGCGCTGGATCTGCTTGTGATCTGCGTGGAAGCCGGTCTTGGTTTCGACATGGCAATGGGAAAAGTCTACGAAAAATGGGATAATGAGTTAGCGCTGGCCTTTGGTCGTGTGCTGCGCGAGATCCAGTTAGGCAAGCTGCGCCGCGAAGCCCTGCGCGATATGGCTGAGCGTATGGATGTGCCGGACGTGAACGCCTTTACAGCGGCGATCATTCAGGCGGACCAGCTCGGTGTAAGTATGGCGAAGATCCTGCGCGTCCAGTCGGATCAGATGCGCGTCAAGCGCCGCCAGCGCGCACAGGAAAGAGCGCAGCAGGCCCCGGTCAAGATGATGATCCCGATGGTTCTGCTGATCTTCCCGTCGATCTGGATCGTGCTGCTCGGCCCGGCGGCGCTGAAGGTGATGGCGCTTTCCGGCACTGGATTGTTCTGATTTCCGGTGGGACAAAGATAAATACCTTTTATCGGCACCTGCACTGAGGTGTAGTATGCCCGAAGTCATTCAGATCTCTGACGAAACCCGGGCAAGTTCCGGGTTTCGTGCTTTATTTACGGGGCATGGTTCGCATTCCCACCGTGTGCTGACGTTCGGCGCGCAGGTGACGAATGCCATCATCGACCTTGTCTTTCCGGCAGCATGTGCGGGCTGTGGGCGCATCGATCGCGTATGGTGTGCGCGCTGCGACTCACAGCTTCATCATAGCCCTGTGCTGCATCTCTTACGTGAACTTCAGAATGCTGAGCAGGTGATGCCGGTAGTGTCTACCGGCTGGCATACCGGCCTGCTGCAAACCGCTGTACATGCGCTGAAATATGAAAACCTCCCTCAACTGGCTCATCCCTTAGGTGAACGGCTGGCCGCAGCCCTTGCAAACCTGGACTGGCCGATGGATGTCGTGATGCCGGTGCCACTGCATCTTGAGCGCCTGCGCTCACGCGGATACAATCAGGCGGCCCTGCTGGCACAGGCCCTGAGCACGATCAGTGGTGTGCCACTCGATACCAGCACGCTGCGCCGACATCGTGACACACGCTCGCAGGTTGGGCTTAATCAACGTGAGCGGCTCGAAAATATGAATGAAGCCTTTTATGCCGAAGCGGTCGAAGGGCGTGCCGTGTTGGTGCTGGATGATGTCGCGACTACGGGGGCCACACTTCTGGCCTGCGCCAGTGCGCTGTATGCGTCAGGGGCGTCGATGGTCTGTGCGCTGACGGTCACTGCCGCACCCGATCACCGTGACCAGACGAATTCATCCACTTTACCCATTTCACCGGCTGGTGATCAGGCTGATAATCAATATACATTTGATAACCGTACCCTGTAATGTGTCAGATCTCGCAAGGGTGGCGAAAAAGCGTTCTGCGATACGCCGCCTTCTGCGTTTCTAAACGTATTGGATTCTGATTAAGGAGTAACACCATGACGATCACTATCCACAGCCACAACTTCAAAGTTAATGGCAGTATGGAGGATTTTGCGACTAAAAAGCTGGACCGCCTGTACCGTTATCTGCCGCGTATCAGCGACATCCGGCTGGAGCTTGAACGTCAGAACACTGTGCGTGGAGAGCCAATGACCATCGCACAGATCACAGTGCGCCATGAGCGCGGGGCTATCCTGCGGGCAGAGGAGAGACGTTCGGGCGAGACATCTGAAGCGATTGAAGCGGCCATCAATGCCGCCGTCGACAAGATGTACCGCCAGATCGAACGGTTCAAGGGCAAGCGGCGTACGCACAAGGGTAAGCTGCGCTTCTCGGCCACGCTGGAAGAACTCGAGGCATCAGAAGACATCCCCGAAGATGCATACGAAGATTATGAGGTTGAATCCCCTGAATCTGAGATGGACCCTGAAATCGTCCGGCGCAAGGAAGTCATGGTGACGCCGATGAACGAAAACGAAGCCATCGAACAGATGGAACTGCTCGGCCATACCTTCTTCATGTTCTACAATGAGACCACCAGCAGCGTTAATGTGCTGTATAAGCGCACCAGCGGGGATTACGGCCTGCTCGTCCCATCTGAAAGCTAAGGCGTGTTGATATTTGCAAAAATCGATCATGTGTAGGGGCGATGGATGATGCTGCGCATCACACGTCATCGCCCGCTGGCTGCTTGATCTCTGCGGGCGGACACGCAGGTCCGCCCTACACAAAACGAGCTTGCAGAGCTACATGATGATCCAAATATCAACAAAACCTGGCGACTGAAACTGACACCGAAGCCCTTCTTCAGATTTTGAAGAGGGGCTTTTTAATGTTCCGCCTCAGTCTTCCAGCAGTTGATCCTGACTGTTGAGATATGCGATGACATCTGTCAGATCCTGATATCCAAGCAGCTCGTGATAATTATCGGGCATCAGGGGTGCGAACGGTTCCACAAGGTATTCATGCGGCAGAATGATGCTCTCTATCGTGTAGCGTTCAAAGGTGTAATCGGCAAAACGCGGTTCCAGGCTGTGCTGTTCGTCCCAACGAGTCCATGTCCCAGCGGTGGGCGGCGCGACGTCGCCGATTTCGTGGCATCCGGCGCAGGTCGTCTGATTGCCGCTCGCGGTACGTTCTTCGCCGTTATAGATCAACTGGCCGCGCAGGGGATCGCCGTCCAGTGTGTCCAACGCCGCGATGATACGATCAATATCCGTGATTTCGATGACGAAACCTTCCAGATTCTCCGGCAGATAACCGCAGTCGAGCGCCAGTCGGCGATAGGCATCGCTTACGATGAACAGCGCTTCGAGCGCGGCGGATGGATCTTCTGCGGCCTGCATCTCGAAATCGACCAGCAGTGCGTCGATCTCGGCTCTGGCGGCAGTCAGGCCGCTGCCTTCACAGTCCGCCGGATCAATGGCCTCTGCTGTGGCCTCTGCCTCTTCAGTCGGTGTAGTCGGTGCAGTCGTCTGTGCCAGAAGACTACCGCTTAGCGCCAGCATCATGATCACGATCACCCCGGTCAGCACCATGATCGGATACTGTTTGAGATGCTGTTGAAAATGCTTCATCATCGCCACCTTTGCATAATTGATCTGTAGACCAGATCAAATGTTAATTCGCTGGCGCATGTTGTGACAGGGCAAGATGCCAGCACGAGTAAAAACAGGCTGCTGGCGCCTTCAAACGCCCACCTGTAATCGGTGTTGTAATAGATGTCCCGTGATTGTATCTGGTTGTGTTTCTGCATAATTTTACCATCTGGCGGTGTCTGGCTGATGATCGGCATGTGCTATACTCGCTATGCTTTATACCTTCTCACCATATACCATGATTGAGAGCCGCATCCATGCAGATGATCGCGCCTGCCCCACTGATCGACCTTGCCGCTGCCCTGCGTAGTGGCCGATTGGACCTGATGCATTATCTTCAAGGCGTTCTGACGCGCATCGAGCAGATCGACCCGCAGTTAGAAGCGCTGATCCCGGAAGCGCAGCGGCGTCAGCGGGTGCTGGCGCAGGCCGAAGCACTCCAGCGGCGCTATCCGGACCCGGCGGGGCGGCCTGTGCTGTATGGTGTGCCGGTGGGGATCAAGGATATTTTCCGCGCTGATGGCTGGCCGACGCTGGCTGGTTCTGCCCTGCCGTCGGAATTATTCAACGGTCCAGAGGCGGCCTCTGTACGCAAGCTTCAGCGTCAGGGGGCAATTGTGATCGGGAAGACAGTCACGACCGAGTTTGCCTTCACTGCCCCCGGCCCAACCCGCAATCCGCATAACCTGAATCACACACCGGGCGGTTCCAGCAGCGGATCAGCGGCGGGGGTTGCAGCCGGGTTATTCCCGCTGGCAATCGGCACGCAGACTGTCGGCTCGGTGATTCGTCCGGCGGCCTACTGCGGCATTATCGGGTACAAGCCCAGTTACGGGCGCATCGACTCATCAGGCGTCATCCACTTCTCACCATCACTGGATCATGTCGGACTGTTCACACAGGATGTCGCCGGGATGGAACTCGCCGCGTCGGTCCTGTGCCGTGACTGGAATCCAGCCGCCTATGCAGAAGCAGCAGCAGATAAGTCGGATAAGCTGCCGGTGCTGGCCGCGGTGCTGGGGCCATATACCGAACAGGCATCCGAAGCAGCACGGCAGGCCTTCGAACAGCAGATCACGCAGCTTGAGCAAGCCGGTTATCATGTCGTGCGGGCCTACGGGCTGGGGACGATTGCCGAAATTACGCAGCATCACAAGCGCCTGATGGCGCATGAAATGGCAGAGCAGCATTACACGTGGTTTGCAGATCATGAGAGATTATACCGGGCGGAAACTGCCGAACTGATCCGCACCGGGCAGACCATCAGCGATCGGGAAGCCGATGATGCGCGGGCACTTCAGCCTGATGTGCGCGAAGATCTCGAATCGCATCTGAATGCGATGGGCGCTGATGTGTGGGTCAGCCCGGCAGCGACGGGAACCGCGCCAGAAGGCCAAAGCTCGACCGGTGATTCGTCAATGAACCTGCCGTGGACCTTTTCCGGACTACCGACGATCACAGTCCCGGCGGGGCGCGGAGATCAGGGCCTGCCGTTGGGGTTACAGTGCAGCGGGTCGTACTGGAACGATGAAAAACTGCTAGGCTGGGCAAAGGGCATTGAACAGACCCTGCGCTGATCGCGCTCTGTGAACCTTCGCAGCGGTGAGCGCCTCTGTTAAAATGCCGCACGACAGACAACGATGGTAGATGATAGGTCCGACTCAATGACCGATGAACTGAAGCCTATTTCTGATGCACAGGATCAGGGCGCTGGCAACGCGTCTGGCAGTGTGCCGGAGATCGAACCTATCGAGCCGGAACAGGCCCGTCAGATTCTGGAACAGGCGATCCGTGACCGACTTGGGGAACACTGGGATGATGAAGAAACCGGCTGGGTGCGCGTCACCGGGCATGATTACATGGCACGCCTGACACGGGGCCGTAAAAATCTGGATTTCTATGTCGATCTGCTGGGGGATGTCACAGTAGAAGAAAAGGAACTTAGCCCGGTACAGGAACAGGGGCGTCTGATGGCGTGGATGATCCTGCTGGGATCGCTGCTGATCGCGTATGTTGTCGCCCGTCTGACAGGCTCGATCTAGCTACAGCAGTTCAACAAAATCATCCACACTTAAATCGGCATCACGAAGGATTTGTCGCAGTGTGCCGGGTTTTAATCCCTTGTGGTGATTTGGGACGACGACTCTTGCAGCCGGGTCTTCTCGTACAAGGATGATATGGCTACCTTTTTGTCGTTTAAACTGGAAGCCTGCACGCAGAAGCGCGTCAACACATTCTTTTCCGGTCACTACCGGAAGTTTGGTCATACAATTGCCACCTGTATAGGTGCGCCGACATCATCAGGCACTTCCAGCCCATCTTCAATCAGGGTTTCGATATAAAGCTCAATTGCTTCCCTGATATTTACCAGCGCTTCTTCTTCGGTGTCACCCTCACTGATGCACCCTGGCAGGCTCGGCACAATCACGGTGTAACCACCTTCTTCAACATCGGGGATGAGGACAACCTGTCTCATATGACACCTTCGCAGGTATAGGTATTTCACGAGTGTATATATACTATATCCGTTTGCCGCAGTGATAAAGCCTGTTGAATCAAATTACCGATACGCATCTGATGGTTTCTGAAAATTCACATTTGATAAATCGTCGTGAAGTGCTGCTGATTGCAGCGCTGATTTTAATCTCGTTGATTGTCGCGCTGCCGGTGCTGACCTATCCGATGGGACGCGATCAGGGCATGTATGCCAATATCGCCCGGACGATGCTCGACGGCGGCCTGCCCTATGTCGATATGTGGGACATCAAGCCGCCTGCGATTTACACTCTGTATGCCATGGGGATTGCGATTTTCGGGCCGGGGGCGGCGGCGATCCGTGCGATTGATCTCGCCTTCCTGCCTTTCACCCTGATCTGCCTGTATCTGTTGGGCAGGCGGCTCGGCGGGACGGCTGGCGCGGGTTTTCTGTCCGGCATCCTGTTCACCGTCTTTTATTTCACCGAAACCTTTGCCAGCCTGACGCAGAGCGACTCGCTGGTCACACTGCCGATGAGTGCGGCGGTGCTGTGTGTCGTATGGGCCGGAGATGCCCCAGGGGCCAGCCGGAGCGCACTGCTGTGGTCTGCGGCGGCGGGGGCGCTGTGCGCGCTGACCATCTGGTTCAAGCATTATTACGCGCTGTTTGTGCTGGCGATGGTGATCGGGCATGTGCTGCGGCGGATGAACGATCGCACCGGAAATCTGCCCGTGCTGCGACGGTTTCCGGTCAGGGAAGCGCTGGCATTTGCGCTTGGCGGGCTGCCCGTCGGAGCGCTGCCGCTGCTGTACTTCCTGTCAAACGGTGTCTTCACTGAAATGCTGATTGTCGCGCAGGGGACAACACAGTATAACGCACAGGCGGCGGTCAGCTTTGAGGCGTTCGTCGTCCAGATGGAGAATTATGTCCGCTTCCGCTGGTGGCATTGGGGCGTCCTGCTGATACTGGCGGGGCTGTGGTTCGTCGCACCGGGGCTGCGGCGCAGACAGTGGCGGATCGTTTGGCTGTGGCTGGTCGCTGGGCTGGGATTTGTGCTGATTCAGGCCAAAGGGTTTGATACGCACTGGATTCCGATGCTGCCGCCGCTGACCCTGCTGGCAGGTGGGGCGGTCGATGCGCTGCTGCGCTCGCTATCGCGCTGGCTATCGCGCTGGCTGATCGGCCAGTTTTCACGTCATCAGCAGGTGCTAACGGCTGCTGCCTACGGTGTTGTTGTGGCCGCGCTGCTGCTGATTCTGCTCAAGGATACGTGGATGGGTTCCTCTCCACTGCTGACAGGAGCACAGGATCTGGAAACGTATTATGAGGATCAGAGAGACCGCTTTCAGGGCAATGATTTCAAACCGTGGGAATCACAGCGGCTGATCCGCTATCTGGGGCGGCGCACGCAGCCCGGTGATACGCTGTTCGTATTCGGTTTCCGTCCGGAGCTGTACTATCTCACCGGATTACGGCCTGCAACCCGTTTTCAGGCGCAGTTTCCACTCGTCGCAGACTGGTGGCCGCCGGAGTGGCGTCAGGAAGCCGTGGATGCGCTGTGGGAAGCGCTGCCGCCGTATGTGCTGGTGCTTCAGGCTGATTATATGGACTGGGTGACGGGCAAGAAGGATATGGACTCGGCATCACTGCTGGCCCATGATGAGCGCTTGCAGGATCTTGAGGACTGGCTGATGTTCAATTATCAGGAAGTCCGGGTGATTGGCGATTTCCGTATCTGGGAACGGCGTGATCTTGCTGAAGGCGGTTGAGCCGTCAATATCGCTGAAAATGGCGAATCATGAAAACTGGTTGGTGAATCGTTTGTAATTCTTAAGGTTAAGTTGACCTGCTACACCGAAGACGTGCTACAATGTTTGGGATGTGACTGATGCAGCGCTGTACAGCAGCTTGATTGTGGCTACCGTGAGCAACTTTCAACCCGACATCTGGCGAATGCAGACCAATGCCGACATTCAGGGCCTGATTAAAGCCCTGGAAGATGCGGATGGTGATTTACGTCGCCCCGCGGCGGCGGCGCTGCGCGCCCTGAGCGCGATTGAAGCGATTCCGGCGCTGAAGCGGGTGCTGGATCAGGAACATGATCCCGAAACACGATCCTCTATACTGGCGGCATTGGCGGCACTTGAACTGGCGCTGCGCGATACTACCAATAGCGATAAACCCGCCCCACTGACGGTCCCCAGCGCCTATCAGCAGGCTATTGAAGTCCTTGTCACCCAGATGAACGGCACCGATCCCAAGCAGGTGGTCACGGCGGCGCTGCGGCTGGCAAAGCTGCGGGATATGCGCTGTGTTGAACCACTGATTGTGCAGTTCAACAATCGCTCGATTCCGGCCAAAGTCCGCCTGATGATTGCCGAGGCGCTGCTGGATCTGGAGAGTGCAACCGGTGATGTCGCGCTGCTTGGCGCGCTGCGTAATCCGAAGGAAGCGATCCGCAGGAGTGCGGCGACGGTGCTGGGACAGCTTCGGGCGGACTGGGCCGTTGAACCGCTGGCCCATGCCCTGAAAGACAGAAATGTGATCGTCCGGCAGGCGGCACAGGTGGCCCTGAGTGCCATTGATACGCCGGATGCACGTGCAGCACTGGCGGCTTATTCCAAAGTGACGAAATCGTACTCGGCTGAGGCAAAATCAGCAGCAGAGAGTGCAATTAATGCCGCCAATCCAGCCGATCCAGCCAGTACAGCCGATCCCGCGACGACTGCGCCCACAGTGACGGGTGAACACCCGATCGTCAGGACGGATGATGATGCGCCTGCGTCGTCTGATCCACTGTCTGAAACACCACCGGATACACCGTTGGCTTATGCCGGTCCACAGGATGGACTGCTGCGGCATATCAAGGGCGCGCCATCCGGTGACACGGGGCAGTCCACACCGGATGCTGAGGCAGAATCCGACGCTGGAACAGATGCCAGTGTTGATGCCAGCGTCAGTGCAGACGAACAGGATACGGTGCAGACATCCACCCAGACGACACAGGCCTATACAGAATCACGCCAAAAGCTGAGCTGGCCGAAACGGGATACCTCTCAGCAGGAAAGTATTTCAACGATGGTGACGCGCCCTCTCAATCCGGATCGTGTGAAGGAAACACGGGATGACACAAGCGATCGCCTCGATGCACGAACGGATGATAGTGGATAATGCTGTTGATAACACCCGGATGGGGCATCCCCGGTCCTCTGGCTAAACTGATCACCCTCTTACTGCTGTTACTGCTGACATCAACTGTTATGCTCCACCGGCTGAACGATACGACATCGGCTGAACCAGCGCAGACCGGTTCCCGTGCGCCTTCCAATGACCATTTCAGTCAGGCTGCGGTGTTGACCCTGCCGTCGGGTGAGGTGGTCAGCGCGATGGTCAATGACATCGAGCTGGCGACCATTGAACCCGGTGAGCCGAAGCATGGCTGTCGGCGTGGGGCAGCGGGGACTGGTTCCTATTCGGTCTGGTATCGGTTTACGATCAGTCAGCCCGGCAATCTCCGCTTGAGTACCGAGCAGAGCGACCTTAGACCGGCGCATGATACGATCATCTCGATCTATCAGGGGGCATCACTGCCAACACTGACGGAAACAGCCTGTAATGACGATGCAGGCGGCATTGAATATTCGGTCCTGCACACCTATCTGGCCCCTGGCAGCTACTTCGTAAAGGTCTCTTATTGGCCGAATACGCCGACCGAACCGATGGAAACCGTCTCGGTACTCAGGCTCAATGCCCGGTATGATGCCAATGCGATCCCCCTGACGCCATCCCATACACCCATCCCTACGGTTGGGACACCGTCTACGCCAATCCCAACGTCAGGTCCATCGAATCCAACCGTGGCGGTGACGATCAGCTCCGTGCCGATGACTTCGACGCCGACCGCGACCACCATCGGCGCAGGTGAGAATCTGATTCTGAATGGCGATTTCGAGTTTGATGCCGATGCGGACAAGCTGCCGGATGGATGGGAAGGCAAGCAGTTACAGAAGGACAAGCGCGTCTGCAATACCAACAAGAAGATCATCGCCTATCGCGGGATGTGTGCGTTTCGATTCAAGAATAAGGGCGGTGAAGCCAGTAAGCTGATGCAGTCGGTCTCAGTGGATCAACTGGCGAAGGGTGATACCCTGATCTTCAGCGGTGCGTTTGAAGTCACGCAGCCGGTCGGTAAAACCGTCGTCCTGAAGGTGATCTATGCCGAACCCGATGCCGGCCTGAAGCGCAAGGGCAAGGATAAGCTGAAAGTCAGGCTGGATGCCATCACCTATGGTTACAGTCGTCTCTCACAGAGCTTTACGCTGCTTGGGACGCCGACGAAAATGACGGTGAAACTCGTCCATAAGCAGCGCGGGACACGGCTGATGATCGACGATCTCAGTCTGATGCGGCAGAAGCCGTAATCCTCATCATTCAGGGCTGCCCGTAGAAGCGGCCCCCGAACTCATTCACCAGCTCGTTATCAAGGTCATCGGCATAATTGGCGATCATCGTCATGATGTGGGTGGCCTCAACTGCGTCGAGTCCGTCCAGAATGCGTTCGCTGTAGATATACACCACGTCCTGAAGCACGCCGATTGAGGCATTGGTGAGCTGTAAGTTTAGCTCCAGCAGGCGGCGGTACAGCGGAAGCAGCCCGGCAGCAGGCAGATGCATAATGGGCGCCAGCACCTGAAAAAAGCCGCGTCCATCCTGCTCACTCACATAGATTTCGATAATCGCCGAGCCGTGCCGGAAGTTCCATCCATAGCCTTCAACGGTTGACAGACGGGCCTGTGCCGGATCGACCTGAATCGAGATCAGGATATTTTCGACCGTGACTGCATAGCTCTCAAGTGAGGGCTGCTGCTGCATTGGTGAGGGATTTCTGCGGAACATGGATGTATCCTCAGCGTTCTGTTCAGATGAGACTTTCACAAACAGCTATCCGTATAATAGCCAGCATTACGTGTCTAAGCTATAGGACGACTGTACAAAATCATGAATCAGCCAATAAATCAGCAGACCAACATGACAGATGTCGAAGGACGCGGAAATCGTCACGCTCTGGCATATGCCGCCGCTGCGTGGGCGTTTGTTTTCGCCGCGATGAGCTTTTACTGGGGCCTTGGTGGGATGATCGGCGTGGAGACGCTCGGCACCGGTATCATGGAACTGGCAGAGGCGGGCGATCGCGATATGATGCTGATCACATGGGTGACTGGCATCCTGAAGGCGGCGGCAGGTGTTGCGGTGCTGGCGCTGATCCAGCCGTGGGGACGGATCTTCCCACGCTGGTTGCTGCGTTTCGGTGTATGGACAGCGGGGATTCTCTTCACCCTTTATGGGCTGGGGAATTTCGTCCAGCACGGGCTGATGATCCTGGGCGCTGCCGAGATCACCCGGATGGTCGGCACGTATACGGCGGCCCTGTGGCATTTTGTGTTCTGGGACCCGTTCTGGCTGATGGGCGGTTTGCTGTTCATACTGGCAGCCCGTCGTTATGGGCATCAGGACAGCCGATAGCCCGTCGTCCAGCACGCATCGTACAGTCCAGCATCATGTCTTAAATAAAAAGGAAACCCTTCCTGTGAGCGATGCAGGAAGGGTTTCTGTTTACCAGGGTATTGTCAGATGCAGGCGCGTGACTGACAGGCTAGGATGCTTCAGTGGCCGCTGCTTC
>CAYNDH010000069.1:0-3822 GCA_964395665.1 uncultured Anaerolineaceae bacterium | reverse complement strand
TTCATCAGTAGCGGCTGGTTCATCTGTCGCTTCGGCCTCTTCGGTCGGTGTGATGATGCTGTTACTGCCCGGGACACCGCCCGCATTGACGATCGCCGTGTCGATGGCGGCATTTAACTGCTCATCTGTGAAGGGCCATGCGAAGGTCACACCATTGATCGTGAAGGTCGGCGTCCCACCGAAATCAGGCACTGCCAGCCCTTCTTCCATGGCACGGTCTACGACAGCCGCAGAACGCTCGCTGTTCATACAACTGTTATACTGATCGACATCCAGCCCAAGGTTTTCCACACCTGTCCGCAGACGGTTCAGGCTGAAAGCCTGATTCGCATACAGTGACTGCCAGTGGAACAGCATGTCGTGATACGGCCAGAACATCCCCTGCTCGTTGACACACTGCGCAGCACGGGACGCCTCTACACCACCGACGCCGCCAAGCTGCCCCATGGGGACATAGGTAAAGGTGATGTCACCGGCGCGGACACGCTCAAGAAGCGTATCGAACCCATCCTGATGGAAGGTGAGGCAGGTGGGGCAGGAGAAGCTGGAATACTCGACCACGCGAACCCGTGCCTGTGGGCTTCCCAGCCGTGCATAACCCTGATCGGTGGTCGCTATCGGGATGCCCTGGTAGCGCTCAACGGCCCCTTCGGGAATCGGTGCTTCAGCCGGAAGGAGATTGATGATAATCGCAACGGCGGCCAGCAGCGCAATCACGCCGACCACGCCACCGATCATCAGAAAACGCTGACGCCGACGTTCCTGTTCACGTGCCTTGCGGCGTTCGGCAACCCGTGAGGCCGAAACAGGCTCCGCCTTGCTGGACTGCGTCTGGGTAGAGGCTGCACGAGCCGAAGGCGAGCGCGGCACACCGCTGGCCTGTGGGTTTTTCGCGGTGCCGCCCTGCGCCTGGCCGCTGGCCTTTGGCTGTCCGCCCTGTGCTGGACGTTTATTTCTATTCTTGCTTTTCGCCATTATGTAATCTCACTCTTTCCTGATTTCTCGATGCAACAATACAACACTATCCGGCAAGGGTGCGGTGGTTGTTTATGCACTAAAAATTTCCGGTGTAGTCTACAGCACCGGACCGCAATTGTAAATTTTAATCGTAGCAAGTCCCCATACTGTCCTTTACAATGCGTCACAGATGAGCCGGAAACCCTGTGATGTACCGCGTTTGTCCCGTTTTTCTGCCCCCTGTTACCAGATCACCGGAGAGGAAGCCACACCGCCCATGTTTGAGGTTGTTTTTCTTGGCACATCGGCTGCCGCACCATCGATTCATCGTGGATTGTCCTCACTGGCAGTGCTGGCAGGTGAAGCGCGTTTTCTGGTGGACTGCGGCGAGGGGACGCAGCGGCAGATTCTACGCAGCGGCATTGGGTATAAGCGCCTGAACCGTGTGCTGCTGACCCATGCCCATCTCGATCATATCCTCGGCCTTGGCGGGCTGGTGTCCAGTTTCATGCGGTGGGAAGAGATTGAAAACCTTGAGATCTACGGCGGACGCAGCGCCCTTGATCGGATTGACGCCCTGCTGACACACGTGGTCTTCCGTAATGAGATCCCGCCAGCACGTGTCAGATTGTATGAGCTGGCCCCCGGCCCGGTGCTGGCATCTGATGCCTTTCAGGTGACGGCCTTTCCTGTGACGCATCGCGGCGCTGGGAATTACGGCTTTGTCTTCCAGCAGCATTCGCATTTTCCGTTCCTGGTCGAAAAAGCGGTCGCCCTCGGTGTCCCGCCGGGGCCGCAGCGCGGACAGCTCGTCAAGGGGATGACCGTCACGCTGGATGATGGCCGCGTGATCACACCGGATATGGTGCTGGGTGATGAAATCCCCGGTGCGAAGCTGGTGGTCGTGGGGGATACCGGACGCACAGACAATCTGCGCCAGCATGTGGCCGGTGCAGATGCGTTAGTGATTGAGGCGACGTTCCTTGAGAGTGAAGCGCAGGAAGCCCGCGCTTTCGGACATCTGACGGCAAAGCAGTCTGCACAATTGGCGCGTGATTCCGGAGTCCGCACGCTGCTGCTGAATCACCTGTCGCGCCGCTATCGTGAGCGTGACATCATCGAAGAGGCGCGATCAATTTTCCCTGATACCTATGTTGTGCGGGATTTCGACCACTTCGAGATCCGGCGCGGAGAAGGTGCCTTCAAAAAGACACCCGCTGCCGTGCCGGTTGAAGCGGTGGATGAACTGCCTGCGGAAGAAGAGTCTCCACTGCCACACGACTAACCCGGATCGCCCGGACAGGGTCAGCGGTCTCTGACTGCCGCCTGCATGGATCGTTCGATCTCCTGACTGACGACGGTATCACCTGCCGTGCTGAGATGCTGGGTCATACGTCCCATAATGTGACTCATAATGTCGATCTGGCGGGCTGTGTTACGCTGGCCGGGGGCGATGTGAAACGGCAGAGTACCGACCGCACTGCTCAACCAGTCATTCAGGATCTCAACCATCTCCGCGTCGAAGGTCCATGCCCCGTGAAAGATGCGTTCAGCATCGGGCATTTCCAGCGATGACTGTTCTTCAGTTGCCAGCGTACTGAGGAACGAATCCCCGTAAGAGATCAGAAACCATTCCTTTGCTAACTGCGCATGTGGATCAAGCTGGATATAGGTCACGTTGGGGATGGGCGGCGGGATGACATCCATGACACCGAACACATAGACACTTTCGGCATGGGTGGCGAGCTTCTCATAACGCTTCTGCTGTGGCAGAAATTTACTCATGACCTGAAAACCGGCAAAGATCCGGTTGTGCGCATGATCGAGGATGCTGGCGTTTTCGATTTCGCGGCTGATCAGCGACATGGTGCGGCGGTGGTGGATGAAGTGGCGTTTTTCGGGGATGCGTTTCGTCAGGGCGTAGACCGAGAGATTGGGTTCAGCGACTTTATACATCAGATACTTTCATACCAACACTTGTAGAAACGATAAGTTATATCTCCAGTATAAAGCCAAAATATCTGGTAAAATTAATGCTTAGAGAGAGTACAGGCTGCACAATAAGCGCTTGTGGTTTTAGAACGCGTGTGCTATCATTGTGAGTCTGTAAAAATCGCAAAAACAGGCACCGTTTACGACGATCACAGCCACTTCAGGACCGTAAATCCAGGCCGAAAGAGAGACAAATCGCATGGCAAAGAGAAAATCTAACAAGGGCGAAGACGACGGTCTGTTCGCTACTCGCAATGGTCAACAGGCAGATGAAGGTCGTCAGAAAGCCCTTGAGTCTGCACTGAATGACATCACCAAGCGCTTCGGCGATGGCACGATCATCCGTCTGGGTGAAGCGGCACACATGACCGTTGATGCGCTTCCAACCGGCTCGCTGACGCTTGATATCGCGCTCGGCATTGGCGGTATCCCGAAAGGGCGTATTGCAGAGGTCTATGGGCCGGAATCGTCCGGTAAGACGACGCTGTGTCTGCATGTAGTGGCTGAAGCGCAGAAGCGCGGCGGTATGGCGGCCTTTATCGACATGGAACACGCACTTGATCCGATGTATGCGGGACGGATCGGTGTCGATCTTGACCGGCTGTACATCTCGCAGCCGGATACCGGCGAACAGGCGATGGAGATCACGGAAATGCTGGTGCGTTCCGGCGCGCTGGATGTGATCGTGATCGACAGTGTAGCCGCACTGGTCCCGCGTGCTGAAATTGAAGGCGAAATGGGCGACGCGCACGTCGGCCTGCAGGCGCGTCTGATGAGTCAGGCACTGCGTAAGCTGGCCGGTGCAATCAAGCAGTCGAATGTCTCGGTGCTGTTCACCAACCAGATTCGCGAGAAGGTGGGTATTATTTATGG
>CAYNDH010000068.1:11406-21057 GCA_964395665.1 uncultured Anaerolineaceae bacterium | reverse complement strand
TCAGAAAACCTGCTCTGAATGTTATGGAAACAGCGGACAACGACATGCAGGCATGTTCAGGCGTTGTCCCTACAAGGCGCATAAATGCACGGTGCATAAATGCACATGCTGAATGTAGGGACAGGGCCGCATTGCTTGCAATGGCGCCCTGTCCGCACCGGTAACCAATTTCCAAACAGGTTCTCAGGCGGTATTCAGAACACACCATCATTCTACCGTATATCGGTCCTCATTTTCGCCGACCATTCCAGTGATGATGCGTTCCACTTCTTCAATTGTGGTCTGTTTAGGATCAATATCATCGGCCACCACCTGCCCCCGCCGCAGCACGACAATCCGATCCACCACCTGAAAGACATGATAGATATTGTGTGCGATCAGGATGCACGAATGCCCGGAGTCACGGGCGCTGCGGACAAAGCGCAGGACGGCCTGTGTCTCTTCAACACCAAGATTGTTGGTCGGCTCATCAAGGATGATCAGATCGCTGTCAAAGTGCATGGCACGGGCAATCGACACCGCCTGACGCTCTCCACCTGAAAGCGCACTGACCGGCGTCGTCGGTGGGATCGGCTTACTGATCCCGGCCTGCTTCAGCAGATCCCGTGCGACGCGGTTCATCTCGTCCTGATCCATGCGATTGAGGATCGGCGGGCCTTTAACCGGCTCGCGCCCAAGGAACAGATTACGAGCAATCGAAAGCTGCGAGACCAGCGCCGAATCCTGATAGATCGTCTCGATCTTATTGTCAATCGCATCCGTCGTGGAGCGCATATTGACGCGCTGCCCGTGGATATAAATCGCGCCGCTGTCCGCCCGCAGCACACCGGACAGGATCTTGATCAGCGTGGACTTCCCCGCGCCGTTATCCCCCAGCAGCCCGACGATTTCATTGTGTCGCACCACCAGATTGACCTCATTCAGCGCCTGCACACGGCCAAAGAACTTGTTGATGTTCTCCATGCGCACCAGTTCGCCATGTCTGGGTTCATCAGGTATCAGATCGGTCATCGTTGTCACACTCCTGAATGATGGCGTCGTTCCAGCCATGAATGCAGCGACATCATCCCCAGTATGATCGCGCCGATAAAGATGTTGTAGGCCAGCCCCGGCACGCCCACCATCACGATGCCGTTACGCATCAGACGCAGGATAAACACGCCGAGTACCGTGCCGATGATCGTCCCGCGACCGCCGGAAAGCAGCGTCCCGCCGATGACCACCATCGCGATCACTTCCAGTTCATAGCCGGTGCCGCTGTTGGGATTGGCCGCCGCCACACGGATCGAACTGGTGATCCCGGCATAAGCTGAAAGCACGGCGGTCAGCATAAACAGGATGATCTTGGTCCGGTGGACACGGACGCCGCGTGCCAGCGCCGCGCCGGGATTGCCGCCGGACGCCTGAATCCAGTTGCCGAATTTGGACTGTGTCAGCACATAACCCAGAATCACCGCCAGCAGGATGAACCACAGCAGCGAGGCATAAATCCGCAATTCGCCAATATAAAAATCCCCGACGATGATTTCCATCAGTGGGGAGTCTGCTGTCCATGTGCGCTGCGGGAAACCGTCCGTAATATAAAGCGCCGTGCCTCTGGCGACCAGCAGCATCCCAAGTGTCACCAGAAACGATGGAATCCGCAGCTTCGTCACCATCAGGCCGTTGACCAGGCCGATCAGCGAGGCGATCAGAAGCGCAGCGACGAAGCCGCCCTCAAGCGTCGTCGTGCCCACGCGGACGCCATCTTCGATCGAGACCGTCCCGGCGTTGTAGATCGTCCACATGATGACCGGCGCAAGGCCGAAGACCGACCCCACCGAGAGATCGAATTCGCCAGAGGTCATCAGCAGTGTCATGCCGAGCGCGATAATGCCGAGTTCGGGTGTAAACGCGAGACTGTTTCCGATATTCAGGGCGGAGAGAAACGCCGGAGCAGCGGCGGTAAAGACGATGATTTCAGCCACCAGCAGCACTAATGGGCCGAATTCAGGTCGGGCAATCAGTCTTTGTAAAAACAGGGGTAAGCGCATACGTTCATCAATATCTTTATGTAATGTAAAAGTAAGTTGTCTAACAACCTGTTTGAATATTCAGAAACTGGTTCTGAATTTTATGAAACAGCGGACAACGACATGCAAGCATGTTTAGGCATTGTCCCTACTGAATGTAGGGACAGGGCCGCATTGCTTGCAATGGCGCTCTGTCCGCACCGGTAACCAATTTCCAAACAGGTCCTAACAGTCTGCCACATCTTACGGGAAATGAGACTGGGCTGTGCATGATGCGTGGTCGCGCCGCGCCCAGTCTCATCTGTTTCAGGTGCTCAACCTTTGACACGGGTCGCCCCCGGCTTTGTCCCCTCCCCGAAATCGAGGAGGGTCAGGGATCAAACCGGTGCCCAACAGATACAGGGCAGCAAAGGTTAACTTACCCTGTCAAATGGTCAGCCTTAATCTGACATGATCTCCAGATAGAGCTGGGCCGTATCGGCGCCGTACAGCGTGCCGACGAAGACATCGAAACCGGGCGGAATCCCGCTGGCGGCCATTGCTGCCATCGACAGGCCGATATAGCTGGTGGCCTGCGGGTCCTGCCACATGGCGGCGAGGACATAGCCATCAAGGACTTCCTGCGCGGTCTCCGGCGAATTGCCCCAGCCGACCACCGGGATTGCACCGGCTTCAAGGCCGACCTGATCGAAGACGCGGGCAACGCTGCCGGTCACAAGGTCGCCAAGGCCGATGATCGCATCGATATTTTCGCCGTTGGCGGTCAGATAATCCGACATGCGGGTGATGATTTCCGCCTGATCGAGTGTGGCTTCGGTAATTTCATAAGTAATCCCGAGCGGATCGAATACGCTGGCGATGCCTTCGGTCTCCAGTACCTGATAGGTCGCACCGGGGACTTCTACCGGCATCCAGACGAAATCACCTTCGGAGACATGGCCGTTATCGACCAGATACTGCGCCCAGCGGCGGCCTACTTCGACGTTATCACCGCCAACATAGGCATCACGTCCGCTGTCTGCATCTTCGGTGTTGATGATCACGACCGGGATACCAGCGCTGTGTGCTTCGGCGATCACTTCATTCAGTGTGCCAGGATCGGGCGTGCTGGTCACAATACCGGTGGCTCCGGCGGCAATCGCAGCGCGGATGGCTTCCTGATGGGCGGCGACATCACCGCTGTGGAAAGAAGTACGGACTTCGTTACCGGTATCGGCGGCCCACTGCTCCGCCCCCTGAAGGAAATAGGTCCAGACCGGATCGCTTGGGGAACCGTGTGAGACCCAGTAGAATATCCTGGATTCATCCTGTGCGCCCGTAAAGGGAACCGCAAGCGCCAGCACGACAGCAATCACGAGAAGAAGGGAAAGACGTTTAAACATAGGGGTTTCTCTTTCAAATAAATATACCGTAGGGCGTGGAGTGCATGAATTGAACCGGTGGCTGACCTGATTTTCTCCTTTCACTACAGATCCATTTATTCAGGCACAGGTAATGTACGTACAAATGCCGATTATAGACACTGACCCTCCGCACGGCAAATAATTGCGACGGCAAATAATTGCGACGGCAAATAATTGCATCCCACGCGGCTACGTAATCCCACCGTTCTTCAGATACTGGTCAATCCGGCGGAAGAAATGCTGCGCGGCCAGCCCTGCCATCCATTCGAACATGACATGAGGGCGACCGCTGTCCCTATCGCGGATCTCGGCTTCCCACCGGATCAGGGTGCTGGTCACAGGGCTGGACGCGGAGCCGGATTCTGTCTCTGTCGTCTGTACTTTGTCCGCAGCATCAGCCGTGAGGGCAATCGATGCTACCGCCTGTATGCGCCGGTGACCGATCTGGCTTTCAAACTGAAGGGTATACCCGTTGCAGGGATCAAGGTTGCTGGCGGTGATCGTCGCGGTCGCCGGTTGCTCATCCTTCCCACCGAAACCGGGAAACAGGCCTTCCCCGCGCCAGATCATCATCTCGCCACGATCTTCGGGGTTATCAGGATGATCTGCCGGGTCGATACGTTCCAGCCGCTCAAGCTCCGGGATGGCATAACAGATCGCCTCTGACGACAGCAGCGTCTGCCAGAGCACTTCGGGCGCAAAGTTCATTCCATACTTACCACTTACAGCCATAGCATGATCATTCCGGGTTCCAAACAGGCAAAGAACAGGACATTGTATCCAAATTTCGGAAATTATTTACGAAAACTTTCATGACGGATTGCTTAAAAGTGTTATACCTATGGGTGACAAAATTAAACGATAATGATACGCTTTGCTGTCAGAATTCGAACCTGTAATAATTTGTTATGTTTGTTATGTATGAGAGATCGAGATCAGCGAATGCAATCGACGCCATCAACGCTTAATCATTTCATTCGTAAAATCGATACGGAGTTCCCACAGGAGCGCGTACTGCTGCCGCTGCGGTTGAGCATGTCACTGGCAGGGCTGACAGCGATTTTAAGCCTTGGCGTTGCGGTCGTCTGCGTGCTGAACGGCCTGCATCTCGTCGCGGTGGCCGCCGCTGCTGCATCCGGGCTGGCAGGGTTCGCCACACTAAAGCTGTACCGCCTGCTGCCCGCCC
This sequence comes from uncultured Anaerolineaceae bacterium, assembly GCA_964395665.1. Lineage (GTDB taxonomy): Bacteria > Chloroflexota > Anaerolineae > Aggregatilineales > Phototrophicaceae > JAEZAF01. The sequence continues at coordinate 16,456 of CAYNDH010000068.1, read as the reverse complement.
TCACCACCCTGCACAACGCCCATGAAGAACGCGCCAAACTGCTGGAAGCCAGCGCACTGTTTGCCAATAACTCCATCGATTATCTGAACACGATCCTCACATCAATGGCCGGCAGCCTGATCGTCTTTGGCACGGATAAGCAGATCCAGTTCGTCAATCAGGCGACGATGGAACTCACCGGTTATACAGAGCAGGAACTGATCGGCCAGCCGATTGACCTGCTGCTGGACCCGGAGACCTTCAGCAGCGCCCGTGATACCCTCGGCAACCGGGGCTTTGTGCGCCACGGCGAGCGCATCTACAAGACAAAAACCGGGCATATCCATGTGTCCTTCTCCAGCGCGATTATGCGCGACCAGAACAAGCGCGTGACCGGCATCGTGTGTGTCGCACAGGACATCAGCGCCTTGAAACAGATGGAAAACGAACTCAACAAGCGCGTCCGCCAGCTTGCCATCCTGCACCAGATCGATCAGGAACTGACGCATATGCTGAGCGTCAGCCGTGTGCTGAGCATCGGGCTGGACATCTGTATGCGCTTAAGCGGTGCGAATGCCGGTGGCATCGCGCTTAGAACCGACAGCGGCCTGACCTCTGGCCTGAGTCTCGGTTATCCGGCCAGCGCTGCCGAATACAATTACATCAACGACGGGGTGATCCGCCGCGTGGCACGCACCCTGGAGCCGGAATATATCATCGATGTCGATCTCGATGGGGATTATCTCGGCATTCTGGCATCGACTAAATCCATGATGCTGGTGCCGCTCATCTCGCAGGACACGCTGATCGGCGTGCTGTATCTGGAAACCAACGATGCCGACCGCTTCACCCGTGAGAGCTTCGATTTCCTGCGCCTGCTCTCGGCACGCATCGCGGTTTCGATCAATAACGCACAGCTTTACGATACATCGCGCCATCAGCTCGACGAGCTTCAGGAAGTCTACAAGCAGCTTAGCTCACTGGAGCAGCTTAAGACCGATATGATCCGCATCGCGGCGCATGACCTGCGCAATCCGCTGACCAATATCGCGATCTCGTCGCATATCCTGCGCAAATCACTGTGGGATGTCACCACCCAGCAGCAGCGCGACCGCATGAACGACATCGAAATCGCCACCCGCCGGATGCAGCAGATAACATCCAATATCCTGTCACTGGAACGCATCAACAAGGCCGCGACTGGCGAATTCCAGACGATTGTCAATATGAATAATGTGGTCCAGAACGCGTTTGATGCCCACCGCGCCGACGCACGCCGCAAGAATCAGCGCTATCAGCTCATCATGCTGGATACGCCTGTTTACGTTCAGGGTGACGGGGCAGAACTTGAGGAAGCCGCTGCCAACTTCATCAGCAACGCGATCAAATATACGCCGGAAAACGGTCAGGTGATCGTCAAGCTGTATTGTGAAGGTGATATGGTGGCCTTCGAAGTGAAGGATAACGGCTACGGCATCCCGAAGGAACAGCAGGCCCGACTGTTCCAGCCATTCTTCCGGGTGGCGATGGAAGAGACGCAGGAAATCGAAGGCACAGGGCTTGGCCTGCATCTGATCAAACAGATCATCGAGCGGCATTACGGCCTGGTGATGTTCGAAAGCACCTATGGCGAAGGCAGTACGTTTGGCTTCCAGCTTCCGGCCAGCGAGACCCCCAGCGCTATTCTGGAATCCGACAACGAAACCAGCCCGTATGGTGCTTATGTCATCCTGGATGAGGACGTGAACAGCGACCAGCGCCATGAGGCGGAAGGTGGTTATGATAAACCTGACCGGAAGGACAGCGGCAGCGCTGAATATCCGCGTTCGGCACGGGATGATCAATCCAACCGCCAGCATAAAATCAACCGGGGGCGTGCCGCAGCCGGTCTTGAAGGCTGACATGCTGCCTGACCACCATGCGCTATGACACCGAACTGATCCGCATCACCCGTAACGGCCATCTGGACTGCGTGCATCGGGGCCGCGTCGCCGTGGTCGATGCATCCGGTCAGGTGATCTTCGCCGCCGGAGATCCACACGCCCCGGCTTATCTGCGCTCGGTCGCCAAGCCGTTTCAGGCCCAGGCGCTGTACGAGACCGGTGCAGCATCACGCTTTCAGCTTTCCGAACGGGAAATCGCGATCATCGCCGGATCACACAGCGGCACACCGGCCCATACCGGCATCGTGGCCCATCTGCTGGCGAAAATCGGGCTGGAACCGGCAGCGCTTCAGTGCGGCATGACGCCGCCGCTAAGTCCGATCGCTTATCGCGAACTGCTGTTAAGTGGTCACACGCCCACCACCCTGCATCACAACTGCTCCGGCAAACACAGCGGGATGCTGGCCTGCTGTCTGACGCAGAGCTGGGACATCGCACACTACCCTCACGCTGACCATCCCCTACAGATCCTCAACCGCCGCCTGATTGCAGAGGCCGCAGGTTTACCCGTTGATCGTGTCGATGTGGCGCTGGATGGGTGCAGCGTGCCGACCTTTGGTATGCCGCTGGTGAACATCGCGCAGATGATGGCGCACTTCGGCAGCACGATAAAAGACACGGCAGCCTCACCACTCGGCGAGATCGGACAGGCAATGCTGGCGTATCCGCTGGTTTACAGCGGCGAAAACCGGATTGATGCCGATCTGGTACAGGCGGCAAAGGGCGGACTCTTAGCCAAGGATGGCGCAGAGGGATTGATCGCAGTCACCATCCCCGAACGCGGTCTCGGCATCGCGCTCAAGGTCAGTGATGGCAATCAGCGCGCCATCATGCCCACGCTGATCCACCTGCTGAAATCGCTGGACGTCCTATCGCCGGATGCTGAAGCCGAACTGACCGCGAAATATCCGCCCTGGCTGGTGAATGTCGCCGGTCAGCCGTCCGCACAGATCGATGTCATGCTGGACGTTTAAACCGGCGCAGTCGCGGCGGGACGGACACGCAGGTCCGCCCCTACACAAAACCGGCTCACAGTGTCAGATGATGATCGAAACGTCCCCAGATCCTAACGCGGCAGCTTCTCCGCCGGTGATTTATGCACATGCACCACCTGCCAGCGTCCTTCACGCCGGATCAGGACGCGGCTTTCGTTGTGTGTGTGGTGGCTGAGCATCCCGTCAGCGCTCTGACTGAGCATAAAGGTATAAGTCACAATCGCGGTATCGCCGTAAAGCTGACAGCGCTTCTCCAGCAGATCAAACCGCTGTGCATCTGGCCGACCGGTCCAGCGGTTTTCGATCATAAACTGATGAAACGGCAGCCCGTCCTGACGATGTGGCACGACCCAGTATTCATACAGTGAGAGATCGTCGGCGGTCGTCTCACGGTACGTCGTCCAGTCCCCGTTGAAAATCGCGGTCAGATGCCGGTCGAGAAATTCCCAGATCTCGCGTTCCTGCTGTTCGTGTTCGTTCACGGGTACCGCTCCTGTATCAACATCAGATCCGTATCAGTTCGAGAATACCCGTTTTCCCGTGCAGTTTCACACGTCCGCTGTCGATCTGCTCAACCATCATTTCAACGATCAGCGCGGCGTCGGCCTGATAACCGGTCAGAGTCAGTTCAGCATCGAACTCCGGCGGATCGATTCGCAGCGTCAGCCGTGTGCCGTCGTCGGTCACGTCGATGACCTCTGACGTCAGATCATGCACCACGACTCCCGGTCGCACCGGCCATTCCAGCGGAAGCACGACACCGCGCCGCGCCGGAAGTGATACCGGATTCCCGCCCAGCAGTGGACATCCATCCATCGCGATCACCGTTTCCAGCGGATCATCCTGATAATTGCTGACGAACAGGAAACTGCCGCGCTCTCCGTCCGAGAGCCGGACATCCGCCCATTCTGTCATCTCGAACAGCGGCGCGCAGCCGATGCGGTTTGCCATCTGATGCACGATGTCGATATCTTCAAGCGTATTGGCGGCCAGCGCTGCCCCCAGCAGCATCACCTGACCGCCTGCACTGCCGCCGGTACTGTTGCCGTCCAGCCGTTTGATAAAGCCTATCGTCTGTCCATCTGCTGATGCCGCGAACACCTCATCGAATTCACCGGCGTAGGTCTCCACAAACGAGACCGGCACCTCTTCATGATCAAATACCCGGATGCGTGCCTGTGTAAACGGCTCGTCGGACTGCACGCTTTCAATCCCGATGGCATCCATCAGGATCGTGCAGGGTTCATGGTGGAAGGTCGCTTCGCACATGCGTCCTACCAGCACCAACCGCCCGCCCTGCCGCAGATAATCGACCAGCTTCAGCTGTACCGCCGCATCGCACTGCTTCTCCATCATCACCCACAGCAGCGGGATCTGTGTGACATCAAGATCTGCGCGTGCCAGTTCGAGCGCATCAAACGGACGATGGGTCAGCGCCAGGCCCCGCGCCAGAAAATCGAACAGCACGACATTCCGCTGATGTGTCAGGATGTCGGTGGCCGGGCGCGTCTCGCTGTTATTGATTTCCGTCATATAAGCGTCGATCTGAAAGCCGATGGTGGTCACCGTTTTCGGACGCGACCGCACCAGATCATCGCCATAAGCCGCCAGCATCTGCGACAGGCGCGGATAGCGTGCATAATGCCGGCGCACGGTCCCATCCTTCCGCACCGGATGCCCCCAGTCATGGCGTTTGGTCGGGCTGAGGACGGGATCATTCTCACCATCGAAGAACAGATAGTGATTGATCGCCCGCATCCCGCATGAGATGCACAACCGGCTGTGCAGGTCGAAGAACGACGACTGCGCCCCGCTGAAATCCTGATTGCCGCCCGCCTGAAATTCAATCGAGAACAGGGCCTGCTGTGGATTGTGCAGCGCCTTGGTCATCTCATTGACCAGCAGCAGTTCGTGATAATTCCCCTGACCGATGTGCAGCGGATAGACATCGGTCGCGCTGATCATGCCGTCAATTGCCATGGCATCGACCAACTGCGACAGGCCAATCGGAAATGTCCTGCCGCTGGCATTGCTGAAGCCGTGGATATTGATGACCGGCGGGACGTCCATGCCGTGCGCCTTCGCCCGATCCCACAGCAGCAGCGTGTATTCGCGCAGATAGCGGCGATAAAA
>CAYNDH010000068.1:3104-11306 GCA_964395665.1 uncultured Anaerolineaceae bacterium | reverse complement strand
GCGGCTGCGCCTGCGCCTGCGTGATCTGTTCGTGCAAAAAGCCGGGCAGGTCAGCGGTCGGATAACGATCCGCCGGATAACGTGCCGCAAGCTGTTCGCCGTACACCTGCCGCAGATCATCAGCGAAACGGGTGAGCGTATCCGGGTTGATGTCGATCACATTGCGAACCCAGTGGATCATCCCCATCTCGTTATCAAGCTGCGTCATCAGGATGCTGCCGCCGCGTGTGATCTGGCGCGGTGACAGCACGGCAAACACGGCCTGATACCATCCCTCAACACACCGGATAAAGTCAGGGTGCAGATAACTGGCGATATTCTGCACCTGACCGTCCTGTGCGACGAGTGCGGCCTGCGGGTACTGGCTGAACACCCACGGCGGGATGCCTTCGTTGATCGTCTCCGCCATGATATACGGCCCCGGTCGCGGGATGATGTACAGTCCCATGTCGGCGGCCAGATCAAGAAAACCTGCCAGATCGCGCAGAGGGTGCGTATAGCCGTCAAGATCGGTCACATCGGCCTGCGGCTGATGCCACAACCACGGGATATAGGCCGCCACGGTATTAAATCCGGCCTGTTTCAGCAGGTTCAGGCTGTGCTGCCACTGGTCAACCGGCGTGCGGAAGTAATGAAATTCCCCGGCATGGATGAACAGCGGCTCATCATTCAGCCAGAATTGGCCGTCTTTTGCAACAAAGGTGTTTTGCGCCTGCGTCTGCATTTTCCGCCCCTTCACTGCTGCCGCTTGTGAAAGCCAAGGATCTTCAATGCGTTCTGGATATACGCACTGTTGGTATACGTATCCCAGATCAGGCCGGTCAGATAATTCTCGACCATGATCATCGAACAGCCCTTGTCGATGCCATAGAGCGCACTGCTGTACCATGCCGGATCAACCGCCAGATTGTACGAGTCGAAGAAGCCGTACTGTCCCCACGTCTGCGGATGCTCACGGTGCAGATAGTCGATCATCGCCAGCGCCTCTTCCGGGACGAACGGCAGCGATGACACTGCCCCATAGATTGACACGGTGCCGTTGGGCTTCGGTTTCACAAGTGCGGGTGTCGCGCCAGACACATCATAGCCCCAGGGCGCATCACCAGCGCTGACGCCCCAGCTATTGGCGTGATAGGTCCTGAACTCGTCGGCATGGTCGATGCAGAACTGACGATTCGCCAGCGTCGCCAGCCGGGTATTTTCGAACCAGTCCACGCCGTCCGCATCGAGATAGCGGGCCGCATCCAGCCACGCCTCACTGAACTGATAGGCGAACAGCGTGCCGCCGGGATTGATGATGATCTCCTGACCGTTGAACCGCCCCTTATCGCGCCGGAAGCCGTCATACAGCCGACGCGCTGCCCCCGGATCGAGATGATTGGCCGCCTGCAAATACATCATCTTCTGTTCGGCGGCCATATCCCACTGGCTGATGAAGCCCGGCTCTCCGGTCACATAGTCCCCTTCCCGGTCCGGGTTATAGGACATGTAAAAGCGCGTCTGATCGTCCTGCTCGAAAACGATGAAGTCCCAGTCCACCCGCCGCAGGATCTGGTCGGCAAGGTCGCGGATCTCGTCATCCTGAAAATAGGCGGCGGCGGTGATCACACCATTCAGGCACAGCGCGGTATCAATCGTGGAGTATTCGCATTTTCCCCAGCGGCGGGCATCGTCCATGCTAAGGAAGTGCGCGAAGAAGCCGCGATGATGATCGACATGGTGCAGCAGCGTGTACAGCGTCCCGCGTGTGATCGCGGCGGCACGCTCTGGTGAGAGATAACCGCGCTCGCTGGCAATCACCCATGCGGACAGCGCAAAGCCGGTGGATGCAATCGACGCCAGCTCCGGTTTTTTGGTGGCATCCACGGTCAGGCCATAGCCCCGGCTGTCGGGTTCAAGGTTGGTATAAGCCAGAAAGAATTCCACGGAGCCTTGCAGCTCACGCTGAAGCAGGGAATTTATATCCATGTTTTCTCATTTCTCTATCGGCTATTCAGAGTCGAAGACTGACGCGGGATAAAATGCGTGCGGATGCGGTGCGGCTGGAAGGGGGTTTCGTTTTCAAGGAAGTCGATCAACTGCCGGACGGCGGTCACGCCCCACTCAAAGCGTGATGTGCCAATGGTCGAGATGCTCGGCTGCATGTAACGCGACAGCGGGATGTCATCGAAGCCGATCACCGCGATGTCGTCCGGGGCCTGAAGCCCGTGTTCATGCATGGCACGCACGAAGCCGACCGCCATCTGATCGTTGCTGCAAAAGACGGCATCCGGCAGCGCGGCGGAGTCACCGGGCTGACCGGATGCAAGCATCGTCCGGGCCGCCTCATAGCCGGAGATCTCGGTGAAGTTCCCCTGATAGACCGACACCTGCAGGTCATGCTGTTCGGCTTCAGAGAGAAATGTTGTCATACGTTCGCTGTTGTCGAAAGAGTCCAATGCACCGGCGACAAATGCCATCCGGCGGAAGCCCTGCCCATACAGGTGCTGGAAGGCTTCACGCACGCCCTGCGGATTATCCAGCAGCAGCGACAGGATGAACTCGTGCTGAAGCGGACGATCCATCACCACCATCGGAAAGTGACTGGATGCCAGCTTCAGCAGTGGATCATTGGAGATACTGGAGTCGAACACAATCGCGCCATCCACCTGACGATGCAGCAGCATCCGCCGGGTGGAGCGGCTCTCCGGGCAGACCAGCAGTTCGTAATCCGTATCAAGGATGACGCTGTGAATACCTTCCAGAATCTCTTCATAGAAGGCACCGCTGAAACGTGAGATAAAGACGCCAATCGTCTGGGTCTTGCGCTGTTTGAGGTTGCGGGCAAATGCGTTGGGGTGATAATTCAGCTCTTCAGCCGCCGCCAGCACCCGTTTACGGGTCGCTTCGCTGACCGTGCCGGTATCGTTGAGGGCATAGGAGGCAGTCGTGACGCTCACACCAGCGCGTTTGGCGACATCTCGAATCGTCGTCATGAGCTGCTTACCCTATCATGATCATGCTGGTAATCATGCACCATCAGCACCCTGCGCGATTTGTTGACAGTCAAAAATAAGTATGGTAAATTCACAAAAAGTGAAACGTTTCACTTCACTGCTGGCAGTCTATCCCAAACAAATTAAAAAGTAAAGTTATTGTCTTTTCAGGGTCCTTATGAGCAGAAAATTCGAGAGCCGTTACGGTTATTTCACGGATGACGGCAGGGAATACGTCATCACGACGCCGCATACACCGCGACCGTGGGGCAACGTCATCAGCAATGGCGATTACGGCATGATGATCTCGCAGACTGGCTCTGGCTATAGCTGGCGCGGGAATGCCGGGCAGAATCGCATCACCCGTTCGTTTCAGGATCTGATCCGCGATAACTGGGGCAAATATTTTTACATCCGCGACCTGAAGCGAAACGTCTACTGGTCTGCGGCCTACAAGCCTGTGATGCACCCTTACCAGCGCTATGAAGTCGTGCATGGCATCGGCTACTCGCGCTTTATCCAGCAGATCGAAGACATCGAAAGCACGCTGACGGTCTTCGTCGCCGCCGATGATCCGGTCGAGATCTTTCAGCTCACCCTCACCAATCACAGCGACGAAATCCGCGAACTCGACATCAGCACCTATACCGAATGGCTGCTCGGTTTCGCGCCAGACGAACACCGCGAATTCCACAAGCTGTTTATCGAGACTTCAGCCGACGAAAATGCACAGGCGGTCTTTGCGACGAAGTGTCTGTGGGGCTTCCCGGATGACAAGGGCCGCCATAATAACGTGGACTGGCCGTACACGGCTTTTTTTGCTTCCAGCGAACCGCTCAAGTCCTTCGACTGCGATAAAGAGACCTTCATCGGACTCTATAACAACGATGACCGCCCCGCCGCCATGACCGCCCCGGAACTGGCGCGCAGGACCGGGCGCTTCACCGATGCGATCGCCGCGTTACAGGTAGCGATCACACTCCAGCCGGGTGAGTCCAGGACGGTGGTATTCACGCTTGGGGCCGCCGAGATCGACCACGAAGACGCGCATGACCTGATCCGGCGTTACACGTCAGTTGAAAGCAGCGAACAGGCCTTCGGTGCGATGCAGGATTTCTGGTCCGGCTTCATCGACACTGAACAGGTGAAAACGCCGGACGACGCGCTGGATTTCATGACGAATATCTGGCTGAAGTATCAGGCGATCTCGTGCCGCCTGTGGGGAAAGTCGGCGCTGTATCAGGTGTCCGCCGGATACGGCTACCGTGATCAGTTACAGGACAGCCAGATCTTCCTCACCAGCCAGCCAGACCACGCCCGCAAACAGCTTCTGATGCACGCGCAGCAGCAGTTCATTGAAGGCGATGTGCTGCACTGGTGGTTCTCGATTCGCGGCGGTGGCCCGCGCACCAACTGCTCGGACGATCTGCTGTGGCTGCCCTTCATTCTGGATGCCTATCTCAAGGAAACGGCGGATGAGGAGATCCTTGATGAAGAAGTCCCGTATCTGAATGGCCCGGCGGAACCGCTTTACGATCACTGCAAACGCGCCATCGAACGCTCATTCTCGCGCTTCTCGCCGCGGGGCATCCCGCTGATGGGCGACCATGACTGGAACGACGGTTTGAGCGCGGTCGGCACGCTGATGAAGGGCGAGAGCTTCTGGGTGGCTGAATTCCTTTACATGATTCTGGGGAACTTCATCCCGCTGGCCCGTCGGCGCGGTGATGAGCGCTTCGCCGAGCGCTGCGAGATCGTCCGCGAGAGCCTGAAAGCGGCACTGCATCAGCATGGCTGGGATGGCCGCTGGTATTTACAGGCCACCACCGATGACGGACTGCCGCTCGGTTCACATACGAACGAAGAAGGCCAGATTTTCCTGATGCCCAATATCTGGGCGGTCATCAGCGGCGCAGCGGATGAAGAACCGGCACGCACAGCCATGGAGTCGGTGACGGAATATCTGCTGAAAGACTACGGCACGCTGCTCAATTACCCGGCCTTCACCCGCCCCCGCCCGGATATCGGCTATGTGACACGCTATGCGCCCGGCCTGCGCGAAAATGGCGGCGTCTATACCCACGCGGCCACGTGGTCCGTCTGGGCGTATACGCTGTCCGGCCAGCCTGATCTGGCTTATGAGGCGTACCGGCGCATCTGCCCACCCAACCGCAGCGCCGACATCGACACCTACAAGGCCGAGCCATACGTCACACCCGGTAACATCGACGGGCCGCTCTCCGAGTATTACGGGCGCGGCGGCTGGACGTGGTACACCGGCTCGGCACAATGGCTGCACCGCATGGCGACACACTGGATACTGGGAATCCGCCCACAGGATGACGGGCTGCTGATCGAGCCTTGTATCCCGGCGCAGTGGCCGGGATATACGATCCGGCGGCAGTTTCGCGGTGCCGTGTATGACATTGAGGTCGAAAATCCCAACGGCGTCAACAGCGGCGTCAGCTCCGTTATGGTGGATGGACAGCCTTACGAGAGCAATCTGCTGCCCGTTTTCGCAGATGGGAAAACGCATTCGATCAGAATCAGATTAGGGGCCTGAAGGCCAGCCCCGGAAAGGAGTTGCGACCCACCATCATTCAATATATGCTCGAAATATGCACGACATGCAGCGCCCCACATTGCGTTGCACCTGATGCAAGAGGGTTGCAACGGCTGCAAGAGGTAAGTGGAATATCGTTTCACCGATCTGACCATTCGACCGATCAGCGTTATTGACAACACAAAGAGATGAAAACAATGAAAACTTTAACCAAATCCACCGGGATCGTCATTCTTTTCACCCTGATTATCGGCCTCACCTCTTTTGTCGCATCGGCGCAGGACGCCGTCACTATCCGTTACGCCAACTGGAATCTGGGAACGGAAGAGGAAAATAATATCCAGCGCCAGCTCATCGCCGCCTATACCGAAGCCAACCCGCATGTCACCGTGGAATTCGTCGATATGTCCGGCGAAGGCGGTTGGGAAGAAAAACTGACCAATCTGGCTGCCAGAGGTGGGCTGCCTGATGTCTTTATGGCGAATAACACGCCCTATTATGTCCAGAACGGCTGGGCTGCCGACCTGAGCGCGATGGTCGAAGGTGATGCAGACTGGGAAAATGTGCCGCAGGTGCTGAAGGATGCCGTGACCTATGGTGACAGCATCGTCGGCCTGCCGAGCGCCCAGTTCATCATGGGCTACTTCGTCAATCAGGACCTGTTCGAAGCCGCCAATCTCGATACACCGGCCTATGGTGTCTCGGTTGAGGACTTCTTTGCTGCCGCATCCGCACTGACCGATGTGCAGCAGGGTGTGCTCGGCCTGCATGAGATGTTCCCCATCCTGGGCTGGTATCCCAGCACACAGGACAACAGCCTGGGCTGGTTCGGCTTTGACGGCACACACATGAATTACAACTCGGAAGCATTCAGAGCCGCTGTGACCGCAGCGACGGATATGCTGCCGCACACCTGGCAGGGCCTGACCGAAGACCAGATCCCATCCTTTGCCGCACAGGGGCCGTGGGAACTGTTCGTCAATCAGGAATCCGGCGCGGTGTGGGAAGGCGGCTGGGCCATCCCGAGTTTCGCCGCTAATGCCACCTTCAACTGGGATTTCGTCGGCATTCCGGGCGGCAATCAGGCCATGGTCGCGGATATTATCGTCGTCTCAACCACCGCCGCTGATACACAGGCCGCATATGATTTCGCCAAGTGGATGAGCTTCTCGGCAGAGGGCTATGCGAAGGAAGCGGAACTCGCCGCTGCCGCCGGAAGCGTCCCGACCAGAATGCCGGTCTCCGTCAACGCAGAGTCGATTGACCTGTACATGTCGTTTGTCGGCGAAAAGCCCGGCCTGCGTCAGGCACTGGAAAATCTCGATAACAGCCTGGTCGAATCACTGGCGAAGATCGTCCCCGGCTATATCGCCGCTCGTTGGGAAGGCAAACCGGGTATCGATGTCGGTGACAATCTCGATGTGAATCTCGGCTTCATCTTTGACAACGTCCATACCGGCAGATTCCAGTATGTCGATCTGGCGCCGCAGTTGGAAGAATTCTCCAACAATATCCTTGACGAAGCCGCCGGTGAGACCAGCGCCGGGGCCGATGAAGGCGAAGAAGCGACTGAAGAAGCCGATAGTTAAGACCTGTCGTTAACGGCTGGCAGCAGATGGACACGGCAGTGCCGTCCTCACCCCTAAATCCCCTCTCCACGTGGTGGAGAGGGGCAGGGGGTGAGGATAACAGCAGGAAGCGAAAGAGCAAACAGCTACTAGCGAATTCCTGTGCGCGGGGGAACGCCGGGTTTTCTGGTGTTCCCCACATCACAGCACGATATTATTCACTCTAAAATTACCTTTACAGATCAAAAGAGAAACATATCGTGCTTTCGCCAGTGAGTGAAGTTCTCACCGCGACCGGAGATGTGGCGATGCACCCCAGACGAAATAGAATCTTCAGGCTGGCAGCTTTTTTTATCATGCTGGCGGCGGGTGTCCTGCTCTCGACATCGGTGCTTCAGTTCGCCAACCCACCGGCAGCCGAAGAGGACCTGTGCCGTCCACAGCCGGTCCAACAGGATCAGAGCGCGGCGGGTGTGACACTCATTGATCAGCGCGATGAAACAGCACGGCGCGATGAAACTGCGTGGCAGTCGGCGCAGAACCCGCTGCTGGAAGCGGCGATCTCACCGGACAGCATCCAAATCCGCGCCGATGCCTTTGGACTGCCCCCTGCTGATGATGAACACGCACGCCAGTATCCCGAAACGAGTGTGCTGCTGCGTGCCGGTGATCAGATTGGGTTTGACCTCAAACTCCCGGCGGACGGAACGTATACCGTCACCTTTGATGCCGCCGCCCTCTCCGGATCGCCTGAAGGCCAGTTACGGGTGAATGGCGACTTCCCGATCAGCGACTTACAGCGTGTGATCTTCCCGGTGTATTACCGCAGCACGGGCGGCCTCTTCCCGAAGGATCGTTACGGGAATGATGCGCTCATCCCGCAGGCATACGACATCCGCTGGTCGCGTGTCAGCGCCCGTGATGTGAATTTCAGCCACTTCTACCCGCTCCAGATCGAACTGCCTGCCGGAGATCATCATTTCGAATTCACGCTGGCGCAGGGCGAACTGTATCTGGGCAGTATTTACCTGACACCGTTCGCGCCCTATCCCGATTACAGCGATTATCTGGCCGCACAGTCGGCAGAGGGGGCATC